>CAYFYM010000037.1:0-34172 GCA_964347405.1 uncultured Candidatus Bathyarchaeia archaeon
CGGCCCCATCCTCTGGTCGAAAGGCATAGGGAGGCCCATGTCCTCCCTCAGCTCTGCGTAGAAGGGCTCCAGCTCGGGCCAGTGGTCGACGGTGACCATCTGGTGCTCTGGTCCCCCGTTGCAGTCCAGCTGGTATGTGAATAACATGTCGGCCATCTCGTCTGCGTGGCTTCTAGCGTAGTCTCTGCTTCCCCAGTACCCGAACTCCTCTGCGGAGAAGCAGACCACCCGCACGTCTCCAGCGAGTTCATCGCTCACGGCGTTCAGTATTCTACCCATCTCGGTGACTGCCATGCAGGCGGCGCCGCAGTCGAACGCGGCCTGCGCTATCTCGTGGCCGTCGTAGTGGCCGCCCAGGAGGACGTAGCCGTCGCCTTCGCGCCCCTTCACGGAGCCGCATACGTTCCACGACTCCCTTTCAAACACCTCGCAGCTTGCTTGGAGCTCCACCGTCACGCTTCCCCTCCTCTCGATGAGCCTCCTAAGCATCAGGCCGTCCTCGTGCTTTATGGAGACGGCGGGGACCAGCTGGGGCACGACGCCGGTGGGCGGCCCCATCATGGGGAACGGGTGCATCCACACGAATCCCAATGCCCCAAGCCCCGCGCAGGCCCTTAGGGGATGCCGATTGGTGCCCAAGATTACCTTCCCCTCGACGTCCAGAGACTCAAGGTCCGAGATGGTCTCCACGGCCACCAGCTCCCCTTCGACTGAGCCACTTGGCGTCATGGGGAGCGTCAGAGTTGGGACCTTCTTCGACGTGGCCCCCCTGACCCTGAGGCCAGACTCGCCGACCTCGCAACCATGGAAAGTGAAAGGCTCGAGATGCGGGTCGCCTAGACCGTACTCCTCGTAGACGCTCAGGATGTATTGCGCCGCCTCTTTGTTCTCTTCTGTGCCCGCGAACCTGCCGCCGTAGTCGTCGCACAGAGTCGTCAGGTTCTCCAGGGGCCGCGTGCTGGTGTACGCCTCCCCGATGACCCTCTTTTCCAGCTCGTTTAGCATACAATCAACATGTAATCATGGGTCATCGGGATTTGATGCTTGCCATCTCAGCGTTTATGGCTGCGATAATCTTTTTAACAAACCGGTTTCCCTTTGACTCGACTTGCAGCCGCTCCGGGAGATCATCGACCTGTTGCTGGAGAAGGATGAGCCGACCAGGGACGACGTCGAGCACGCCAAGTTCCAGGTGAGCCGGAGGCACAGCCTGAGCAGGATACCAGGCAACTCGGAGCTCATAAGGCTGCTCACCGCGGACGAGCGGGAGAAGCTCATACCCGTGCTGCGGCGCAAAGCCACGAGGGCGATAAGCGGCGTCAACGTCGTCGCGGTTATGACTAGGCCCATGGCTTGCCCCCACGGCAGGTGTGCCTATTGCCCAGGTGGCCCTGAGGCTGGCAGCCCCCAGAGTTACACCGGCCACGAGCCCGCCGCCATGAGGGGCATCCAGAACGGCTTCGACCCCTACAGCCAGGTCAAGAGCAGGATAGAGCAGCTTGAGGCCATCGGTCACACCGTGGACAAGATCGACCTCATAGTAATGGGCGGCACCTTCCCCGCCGGGCCCAGGGACTACCAGAAACGGTTCGTCAAGGGCTGCCTCGACGCCATGACAGGCACGGAGTCCCGGTCGCTGGGGGAGGCGAAGCGGCTCGCCGAGACAGCCAACATCAGGAACGTCGGGATAACCGTGGAGACTCGCCCAGACTGCCTCACCGTGAGCGACGTGGACAGCGTGCTCGACCTCGGCGTCACCCGCGTCGAGGTGGGCGTCCAGAACGTCTACGATGACATCTACAGGCTCGTCGACAGAGGCCACACGGTCCAGGACGTGGTGGAGGGCACACGCCGCCTCAAGGACTCGGCCATCAAGGTTTGCTACCACATGATGCCCGGCCTGCCCGGCTCCAGCTTGGAGCGGGACCTAGACGGCTTCAGACGTATATTCGCCGACCAGCGGTTCATGCCCGATATGCTTAAGATATACCCCACGCTGGTGGTCAAAGGCACCAAGCTCTACGAGTGGTGGAGAAGCGGCGACTATGAGCCCCTCACCACCGAGCAGGCAGTGGAGCTAGTCGCCAAGGTGAAGGAGCTGGTGCCGCCGTGGGTTCGCATAATGAGGGTGCATCGGGACATACCCCTCCACCAGATAGAGGCAGGCGTCGACAAGAGCAACCTCAGGCAGCTAGCAAAGAAGAGGATGCGGGAACGCGGCTCGGTGTGCCAATGCATAAGGTGCAGGGAGGCGGGGCACAGGTCGAGGGAGGGCGTGGAGCCCGAAAGCCTTGAGCTCGTACGCCGTACCATCGAGGCGTCCGGGGGCGAGGAGAGCTTCATCGGCGTCGAGGACACCGAGAACGGCGTCCTCGTGGGCTTCATCCGGCTGCGGATACCGTCTGACACCGTCCTCCGCCCGGAGATCACTTCGTCCACGGGCCTCGTCCGCGAGCTCCACGTGTACGGCAGGATGACGCCCGTCGGGCTCGAGGGGTACGACTGGCAGCACATGGGCTGGGGTGAGGCGCTCATGGAGGAGGCCGAGCGTGTCGCCGCGGACGAGTACGGGATGACCCGCATGGTGGTCATGAGCGGCCTCGGCACCAGGGAGTACTACGGTGGGCTCGGCTACGAGAGAGAAGGCCCCTACGTATCCAAGCCTCTATGAGAACCGTTTTTATCCACGCGGCGCCCAATACTGTTGATAACCGACTTGTATATAGTCGTATACCACTACAAGATACCCATCGACAAGACCATTGAGTACTTCAAGCTGGAGAAGAAGGCTATAGAGGCGTACTTGGAGAACGGCTGCGTAAAGGTGGAGATATACAGGGACGCCGAGGACCCCCAGAGGTGGATGGAGATAAACAGGTTCCGTGACAGGGAGCACTACCAGCGGGTCGCCTCCACTCTCGACGATGACCCGAGGATCAGCCAGCTGTTCGAGGAGTTCCAAGAGCTTCTAGGCGATGCGGATTACGAGCCAGATAAGAAAGAGTACTTCCATATGATCTAGTCTAGGCCGAGTACGCCCCTGTTCTCGGCCCAGGCAGACTGAACGAGCCCTCTACCGGGGTTCGGGTCGTCCAGACGGCGACCTTTGTTAAACACGAGATAGAGTGTCAGACCGGTCATTGCTGCTAATACTTTAATGGTGGCTATCATTTCATCGACGCGATTTATCAACACTACGATGATATTTACTCTTCTCAAACATTTTACTGCAAAGCACCTATCCAAGCTGAATCCACAGTATCGTTTTATGGATGGAACCGTGTTAATCGCAGTCGCTTGGTTTGGGTGACCACGCGAATTTTTAAGCCGATGTGCGGTTACGTTCTCTGGTTTACATGAGCGAGGACAAGCTTCCCGGGTACCGCGGAGAATTGCGTTCAGCCCTCGAGAAGGTTGGGGCCGAGATAGGCGACAGGCTTGAAGTGGCCATAGGCAACCAGAGGTACACGGGGAGCCTGATGCCTCGCGTCGAGAGCTACGACGACTGGCATCTCATAATCAAGCTCAAGTCCGGGTATAACATCGGCCTCGCCCACGGCGAAGCAATGAAGATGGACAAGGTGGGCGTCGCGGAGAAACCAGAGTTCAAGCCCCCGCCCCTCCCAGAGGCCGAGCCGGGTCTACCCCGGGTAAGCATAGTAAGCACCGGCGGCACCATCGCCAGCAGGGTGGACTACGTGACGGGCGGCGTCATCTCGGCGATGACCAGCCGCGACCTGCTGGGCATTGTGCCCGAGCTTGTGGAGGTGGCCGACGTTGACGCTGACATCCTCTACAGCGTGTTCAGCGAGGACCTCACCCACAGGGAGTGGGAGGGCATGGCAGAGCGAGTATATGAGAAGATCAAGGGGGGCGCCGACGGCGTCATAATAACCCACGGCACCGACACCATGGGCTACAGCGCCGCCGCCCTGAGCTTCGCGCTGCAGGACCTCCCGGTGCCCGTCATCTTCGTCGGCAGCCAACGCAGCAGCGACAGGCCCAGCAGCGACAACGCCACAAACCTCATAGGTGGCGTCTACACGGCGGCGTACGCCCCCTTCGCCGAGGTGGTGGTGGGGCTCCACGAGACAACGTCCGACGACAGAATCGTGTACATCAGGGGCACCAAGGTCAGGAAGTGCCACACCAGCAGCAGGTACGCGTTCCAGCCCGTGAACGACTGGCCCATCGCCCGGTACATCGACGATAGGCTGGAAATGATCAACGACAGGTACAGGCCCCGGCAAGAGACCGAGCCCCGGCTGCTGAACAGCTTCAGCGACAAGGTATCTCTGGTCAAGTTCCACCCCGACTTCAACCCCTCGATGTTGGAATGGCTCATCGACGACGGAGTCAGGGGCATCGTCATCGAGGCGACGGGCCTCGGCCAGGTGTGCAAGGACCTGTGGCCGGCCATAGACCGGGCCCGGAGGGAGGACGTCATCTTGGGCATAACGAGCCAGTGCATCTGGGGGCGAGTCCACCTCAACGTCTACAGCCACGGCCGCGAGCTGGTTGACAGGGGCGCCGTGCCTCTGGAGGACATGCACCCGGAGACGGCGTACGTGAAGCTCATGTGGTGTCTCGGCCAGACCGACGACACGGAGGAGGCGAAGCGGCTGCTCCTCACAGACCTCGCGGGCGAGTTCAACCCGCGGACGCCATACCTGGAGGGGGCGTGCTGATGGATTACGGTAAGCTGGGGCTCACCGTGGGCATAGAGATACACCAAGAGCTAGCTACGAGGAACAAGCTTTTCTGCTCGTGCCCGCCGAGGCTCAGCGACGACGAGCCCGACTACACGTTCACGCGGAAGCGCAGGCCCAGCCAGAGCGAGCTGGGAGAAGTTGACCCGGCGGCGCTGGTCGAGTTCCTCAAAGGAAAGACCATAATATACCAGGGGAGCCACGACACCAACTGCCTCGTCGAGATGGACGAGGAGCCGCCGGGCCCCTTGGACCCGGAGGCCCTAGACATTTCCCTCACATTCTCCCTCATGACCGGCGGCGTGCCCGTGGACGAGGTGCAGGTGCTGAGCAAGACCGTCGTGGACGGCAGCAACACAGGCGGATTCCAGAGGACCAGCGTCGTCAGCCTCGGGGGAGCCGTGGACGTCGAAGGCAAGAAGTACCGCCTGGAGCAGGTCGCGGTGGAGGAGGACGCCGCTCGGAAGATAGCCGAGGAGGGAGACACCATAACGTATCGACTGGACAGGCTGGGCATCCCCCTCATAGAGATAACGACGGCCCCCGAGATGCATACACCGGAGGAGGTGTACGAGGTGGCCGCCCGTATAGGCTCCATCCTCAGGGCCACCGGGATGGTGCGCAGGGGGCTGGGCACCATCAGACAGGACGTCAACGTGAGCATAAGCGGCGGCGCCATCATCGAGATCAAGGGGGTCCAGGATCTCAACCTGATGCCGACAATAGTCGAGTACGAGGCACGTCGGCAGGCAACGCTCATCGAGATAGCCGAGGAGCTGAAGAGCAGAGGCGTCTCGCCGGAGTCTCTCAGACAGGAAGCGGTGGACGTTTCGGAAGTCTTCAAAGACACCGGTTCCAGGATACTTGGCTCCGCCCTGAGGAGAGGCGGCAAGGTGATGGCCGTCAAGCTCCCCGGGTTCAGCGGCCTGACCGGTCGGGAGCTCTGCCCCGGCAGAAGGCTGGGGACCGAACTTAGCGACCACGCCAAGTTCGGCGGCGGCGTCAAAGGTATATTCCACACGGACGAGCTGCCCGGCTACAGCATAACGGCTGAGGAGGTGCAAGCTCTCAGGGAGAAGATGGACGCAGGGAAACCCGACGCCTTGGTCGTCGTCGCCGACGAGGAGAGCAGATGCGTCGCCGCCCTAGATGCAGTGGTGAACCGCGCCGAGCAGGCTCTGGACGGCGTGCCCGAGGAGACACGTTCCGCGAACCCAGACGGGACGACGAGGTACACGAGGCCGAGGCCCGGCGCCGCCCGTATGTACCCGGAGACGGACGTCAAGCCCGTGAAGATCACGCAGGAAAAACTGGAGGAACTAAGGGCTGCGCTACCCGAGATGCCTGAGGCCAGGCTCAGGCGGTTCATGAAGGACTACTCCCTCAACGAGAAGCTGGCGACCCAGGTGGTAGACTCCGATTACACAGGGCTGTTCGAGACGCTCGCCCGCGAGGGACACTCGACGACGCTGCTGGCGGTGACCCTGACGGAGGACCTCACAAGTCTGAGGCGTGACGGGGTGCCCGTCGACGGCCTCACAGACGCGGCTATACAGGACGCGTTCGCCCTGGTCAAGAGGGGGGACGCGACCAAGGAGTCCCTGCCTGAGGTGTTGACATGGCTCGCGGAGCACCGGGGCAAGAAGGCGGCTGAAGCCGTCTCCGCGCTGGGCCTCGGCATGATGGCCGCCGAGGAGCTGGCTGAGTTGGTCAACGGCGTCGTCGAGGAGAAAGCCGATCTGGTGGCCGAGCGCGGCATGAGGGCAATGGGCCCCTTGATGGGCGTCATCATGGGTCAGGTGCGTGGCAGAGCCAACCCCCAGGAGGTCCAGAGGCTCCTACAGTCAGCCCTCAAAGCCAAACGGCGCTGACGCCACTCCAATAAGTATTATATTCGGTCTTAGAGACTATTACGATGTCAGAGTAGACGTGGTTTTATGCCTGAGCCCTCCTTCCGCCTAAGGGTACGCATCGGCGAAATGGAGGTGGAGCTCGGAGGAGAGAGGGAGGACGTCCTCGAGACTCTGGAGGATCTGGACCTCATCGTAGACAAGGTGTCCAAGGCATTCAACGCCCAACTGCCAACTGAGGAACGCGCCAAGAAGAAGGAGAAACAGGAGAGTCAGGTTAAGAAGTTCCCCACCATCGACCGGACGAGCCAGTGCAGCGAGGCCGTGGAGAACCTGCTCGCGACCGAGTGGGGTAAGACGCCGAGGCGGATCGGCGAGCTCAGGGAGGCGATGGAGGCCAACGCCATTTTCTTCCCCAAGACCACCCTCAGCGGCGTCCTGGTGTGGATGGTTAAGAAGGGGACCCTCCGAAGGTGGAAGGACAAGAAGCTAGGCTACCAGTACGTACTTAACAAGCAGGAGGGAGAGTGACGCCGCGGCTCAGGGTCACCATCGAGACAGGATACGGGGCCATCGAGGTGAGCGGCGAGTCCCCCGAGGAGGTGCTGGAGGGCCTCGGCTGGCTCACACGTGAATACGTCTCACGGATCAACGAGATAGCCTCAGATGCCAACGCCGCGGTGGAGGACAGCTTGAAAGGCATAGTAAGGTTAGACGATGAAGGCCCGACCATCGTCTCCAGGGAAGACCTTTCTCACTACGAGGCCATAGGGCTCGTCCTCTACGCGATGGATGACCACGAAGCCACCAGTAAAGATCTGAAGGGGCGGCTCGTGTCAAGCGGCAAGAAGGTGGCCGTCGCCGCAAGGCTCCATGAGATGAGGGAACGAGGCCAAGTCTTTAAGCCGGACAGCAAGGAAAACGTGCACAAGCTCACGGCCAAGGGCGTGAAGTGGATCGAGGAAGACTTGCTACAGCGGCTCCGCGACTCGGAGGAGCTACTTGGTTCTCTTCTCGTAGTCTTGGTAGAGCTCAGTGGTCACCATTAGGAGGGAGAGCAGTATCTTCCTGCTGTCGCACATGTAGGTGCCCTCCCTGAACACGTTGCGCTGTACCAGCCCCTTGTCCAGCAGCTTCGCCACCGCCCTCTCCGTAGCCTTGGGTGTGAGGGCCAGCTCACCTGCGAGCTCCTTCACGGTCATGGTCTTGCCGGTCTCCAGCAGATAGTAGAACGCCGTGGATTGGCTCGGGGCCCTCTGCAGGTTCAACAGGTTATCGGTAAGCTCCTTCAGCTGTGCCATCCGTCCGTCAGACATCTCTTCCACACCTATTTTCCCTTGACCGCACTTAAAGGGAGTTGGCTGAAACTTGGGTCAACCACTTTTTATGTCTTCACCATGCGAAAAGACCGGAGAGACGTGTGAAAGTGGACGGGAGGCTGTTTAACCCTTGAAAAGCTTCATCAGCACGTCGTAAGACGTGGTGGACGCAACGTAGCCCTCACCCGTGTTTTCCACGAGCATCGTCTGTTTGAGCTCCGCGATCCTGGCCCTGACGCTGCTGCTGTTCTCCCCCAGGGCCCTCGATATCTCTATGGGCTTCATGGGCCTGTCCTTGAAGGTGAGGTAGACGAGGACCTTGAACGCCAAGGTCTCGGGGTCGAGCTCTTTAAGCGCCTTCTCCATCTCTACACCTCGAAGTACCTTACCAGCAGCTCCTTGAGTATGGGACCCATCTTGTACCTGTACACGCCGCGGCTAACCCTCTCCACGAGCTCCTTGTTGTTGAGGTTGAACAGCGCTATGTTCACGGCGTTTACGGTGAGCCCCAGCTTCCCAGCTATGTCCTGCGAGGTCATGGGCTCGTCGTGCTCGACGAGGCAGAGAAACACCTGTCTCTGGCTGTCCGCCCTCCTCAACCCCTCAAGCTCCTCGGAACCCACTCGCCGGCCCTCCCCGGACTCTACTTAGTAAATGAGTATAAATGTGAGACGATGTCCGTAAAAGGGACGAGCGACCTGTAGCTCCCGTCGTCGAGCTGATCCACGTACCCCTTATCTAGAAGAGTCCTCAGGGCGGGCCTGACGCTCCCCGGTGATATCTGGGTCTCATCCGAAATGTCCACCGGGTTGGATCGTCCCCTGAAGGCCAGGTATGTGAGGACCTTGAACTGCACCGTTGTGGGAGAGACGTCTCTAAGGACTTCTTCAAGCAGGTCGGTCACCTGTTGGCCGCCTCCTCGAGAGCCTCCACTCTTTCGATGAGATCCAGGAGGATGCCGGGTATACTCGGCTCGTAGTTTCCGCGGCTCGGGCGATCGAGGAATCCGTCCGCGGCGAGCTTGGCGAAAGCAGCCTTTACTGAGTTGTAGTTGGCGTCCAGCTTCTCGGCCATCTCGCTCGGACCGAGAGCCGGGTTCCTCAGGAATTCCTTGAAAATCGTGTTTTTCAGGCTTTGTTTCGAAGACATTTTACTGTTTGACATGTTTGTTTCAGTGTTCTTATTAACTTTACTTTTGGGGTATGGTCGGATATGCATTTATTTTGATCAATATCCGAGCGAATAAATTTCTCCCTTTATATATAGAATGGCTTTTATCGGAAATTACGCTCACAACGATCATAAGCTTAATATATCGAGGAAAAAAAGTGTTGTACGCAGACGGTTTTCAAGGAACGTGTGTTGAAGGTGCTCGCGTACAAAGAGAAAAGCCAGCTAAACGCCGCCATGGAGACGCAGGCACCTACGCCGAACCTCAGCCTCTCCCTGAGGAACCTGCTGCTCACAGAGATAACCAGCGACATACTGGAAGAAGGTCCCCACGTCAAGGAGCTGGCGGCCAAGATACGCGCCGAGGACACGTTCTACACGCTCAGGAAGAGGGAAGCTTACACGAGGGTGACGGGCGTGGACGCGGGGAGCCAGATAATACCCCTCGCCTCCAGGCGTTACGCGGTCATAGGCGCCATGGCGTACTCGCTCCACGATGGAGGCAGGTTTTTCCTGCAGCCCGAGTCACTCTCCCAGCCTTACAGCTTAGTTGGGGACAGGTTCCCGAGCACGGTGAACCTGCGTCGCGAGGCCAAGCTATTCGAGACGGCCACGAGGTTTTTAGAGGAACACGGTGGGCCGGAGCTTCTACTCATCGATGGGCCCCTCGCCTTAAGCAACGTGTGGAGTAGCGCCGGCCGCGAGGAGGACAGGGGGAGGCTCATCGAAGCCGTGAAGGGGCTTCTAGACAAGTGTAGGCGGCTGGGGGTTGTGGCCGCGGGCGTGGTGAAGCGTCCGAGCGCAAGGTACTTGGTCCACTACCTTGGGCTTCAGGATGAAACCGATCTGTCTGACAGCTTCCTCATGCTGCACGCCCTTGAGTCGGGTCAGAGGACGGACATATTCTCGGCGAGGACTGCCCTGAGGATGGCGTCTAGGGGCTCGGGTTTCATGGACGCGGTTGAGGAGCCCATCTACTCGTTCTACGCCCGCCTGACGAGGGAGTGGAGCATCCCGCCAATCCGTATAGACCTTCCCGCTTTCTGTCTAAGCGAGATCGACGACGTGGCCGACTACTGCTACTCGACTAGCCTGTACAACGGCGTCCCCCTAGCCATAGTGAAGGCTGACGAGGGGGTCAAGGTGACCCGCAGGTTCATCAGCGACGTCTACAGCGAGATCGTGACCCGGATCGGGAGGGAGGTGGGGGAGGTCTCGCAGCTGGCGCCGTACTGGGGTGAGGGAGAATGGATGGGAGCCTGAGGGTCGGCCACACCTACAGCTCCACCGGCGAGTACGGCATCAACGAGATAACCATACTCTTACTCCGCGGCTACGAGCTCGCCAAGGGGGACCTAGTCTACATCGAGCACCCTAAGAACGGGTGTCCCGTGGTCTACCAGGTCACCCGGGTCTACCCCCATAAACGGGTCAGGGAGTACGAGGAGGCGCTGCTGAGGGACGGCCGCGTAGTGACCGACTTTGAGGACAGCACCCTCCACGCCCAGGCTTACCAGTGGGGCTGGATGGACGACGGCGGAAGCCTGAGGCCCCTCAGGTACCCCCTGCCCCCGAACACGCCGGTCTACGTCGCCGAGAGGGAGATAGTCGCCAGGTTCACCAAGCCCAACGGCGACTGGAAGCTCCTACTCGGGTCGGACCCCAGCACGGACCTCGACGTGGAGCTGGGCCTCTACAGCCTCATCCGGCAGAGCTGCCTCATATGCGGCGCCGTGGGCACGGGAAAAACCACCACCTCGGTATCCATGGTGGCTAGGGCGGCGTCGGCAGAGCCCCCCGTCCGCTTCTTCATAGTCGACAAGGACGGCGAGTACAGCAGCCTATCAGAGCAGCTGGGGGCTGACAAGGTACTCAAGGTGCCCTGGAGCCGGTTCTTCCAGCCTGGTGACGTTCCGTGGGAGGACTACATCGGCGAGTTCGGGTGGCAGAAGACGTGGTGGAACGCCAAGATACTCGTGCACGCGTTGAAGATACTCTACGCGCAGGCGGCGCCGGTCACCAAGGTCAACCTCAGGCAGGCAATAGGGTGGGTGAAGCCGGATAAGCTGGGCTTCAACAAGAAGGACGAGGATTTCGAGAGCTACAGGCGGCAGGTGGTGAACGCCGTATCGGGCAGCAAGCTCATACCGGACGGCGACATGGAGCCACTGGACCCCGTGGACCTTTTGAAGAGCCGCCACGTGGTTCTGATGGACCTCAGCCAGGGCAGGGACACCTGGAGTCAGAAGCACCTTGTCGTCGCCCAGGTCCTCAGGAGGATATTCGGCGAGGCTCTTGAGAACAGGGGGTTCGGGTGCATCGTGGTGCTCGAGGAGGCCATGTACTACGCGCCCCAGCGGGGCGTCTTCGAGATAGGGGAGAAGGACAGCAGGGGCAAGCTGCTGGGCGTCGTCAAGGAGATAGCCACCAACGGTGGCCGCAACGGCGTCGGGCTGTGGATAGTCACTCAGAGGCTGAGCACCGTGGAGAAGACGGTGGTAACCCAGTGCGCCAACAACGTCATTTGCCACGGCCTAGAGGACGTCGACAAGGCTAGGATCGCCGAGATCATGGGTAACCAGTTCTCTGAGCTCATAGGCGACCTGCCGCCCGGGGAAGCCATCGTCAAGGGCACCGCCCTCAAGTGCAGGTTCCCCATATGGGTCAAGGTGCTGCCTGAGCTCTATCCCGCCTCCAGCCTCAGCACCCCCATGAGCCGCTTCATACGCATGGAGATGGCGGGACGCGAGGCGACTCCTCTGGACGACTAACATATATCCTGCGCGGCTAGATCATTTGGCGGTCGCCATGTCGCATAGGCTGTACCCGGGGCGCCCCATCGTCGGGGTGGGCGTCCTCATGGAGGAGGATGGGCGTTACCTTCTCGTCAAGAGGGCGGCCGAGCCGGACGCAGGCCTGTGGTCCATACCAGGCGGCCTCATAGAGGTGGGAGAGAAGGCGGCGGACGCCGCTGCCCGGGAGGCGCTGGAGGAGACGGGGCTCACCGTCGAGATATTGAACAGGGTGGACGTGGTGGACAGGATAGTCCGGGACCCCGAAGGAGACGTGATGTACCACTTCATAATAATAGACTTCCACGCGAGACCGCTGAGCGGAGAGATGAGGCCCATGGATGACGCATTAGACGCGGTGTGGGTCACGCCCGAGGAATTCACAGAGTACGAGCTGACTCCCACGCTGGTAGAGCTGCTTAAACGCATGGGGCTCTACCCCGAGCTCTAGAGCATCGGGCGCCTAACCTTCTCCCTGAGGAACTCCTCTATCTCCTTCATACGCTGGAGGGCGTCTATGGTTTTAGGGTTCATATAGGAGAGCTTGCCGTCCTCCATGATTAGGTATATGACCAGGTTCTTGTCTACCTGGGCCACCTTCCGCTGGTCAGGGCTCTCGTACAGGTCGTAGACCGTTCCTAGGCTGGACTTCATCTCGCCTATCTTGCTCCAGCTCCCCAGGTCGGGTATCTTCTCCACGGCCAAAGCGTCCGCCCCAAGATTTGAGTCGGATGCCTCTTATTTTATGATTGTATATCAAGGCTCCATGTTTTGGTGCCTAGCCGTGTTGAACGCGTTATTATTATAAGATGAGTGGGTACTCACCTCTACAGTGTGAGATATGGTAAGCGCGTCTAGATTCAAAGGCAAGAGCTTCATATCCATGAGGGACTACAGCCGCGACGAGATCGACTTCATTCTAGGCGTCGCGGACGAGATGATGCCCCTGGAAACCGAAGGCACAGACCTGTGCAAGGGCAAGGTCATGGGTGCTCTCTTCTTTGAGCCCAGCACCAGGACTAGGCTCAGCTTCGAGTCCGCCATGCACCGGCTCGGAGGTGCAGTCACGGGGTTCGCCGACCCCGGCGTCAGCAGCGTCAAGAAAGGAGAAACCATGGAGGACACCATAAAGACCGTGGAGAACTACGTTGATATAATCGCTATGAGGCACCCCGACGAGTGGAGCAGCAGGAAAGCCGCCGCCGTAGCCGGAATCCCCATACTAAACGGCGGGTCTGGACCCTGGGAGCATCCGACGCAGGCCGTGCTGGACATGCACTGCATAAAACACGCCAAGGGAACCATTGACGGGCTCACGGTCGGGCTCTGCGGAGACCTGCTCTACGGCCGCACCGTCCACAGCCTTATGATCGGGCTAAGCAACTACGACGTCAAGCTCAAGCTCATCAGCCCCAAGCAGCTGGCCATGCGCGACGACGTCATCACGGACACCGAGGGCAAGGTGGAGTGGGAGGCGACGGAGGACCTCATCGAGGTCATAGGAGACCTTGACGTGCTCTACGCGACCCGCATCCAGAAGGAGAGGTTCCCCAGCGAGGACGAGTACAAAAAGTTCGCCGGCGCCTACGTGATCGACAACGATGTGATGGCCAAGGCCAAGAAGGGCATGGTGCTCATGCACCCGCTGCCCAGGGTCAACGAGATAGCCCCGGAGGTGGACAGCCACCCAGGCACCCTCTACTTCAAACAGGTGCACCACGGCATCTGGGCCAGGATGGCCATAATCGCCCTCGCGCTGGGGGTCTACTAGCCCCTATCGAACAGCCTCTTCAACCTGTCCCACCTATCGTCTTTCTCATCCATTTTCTCGGGAGGCTTCGAGTTGTACGCATGCGGTATCCTGTAGAAGTATATCTTGTGGCTGCCAACTCTATAGAACCCTTGATCATGCTTCGCGGTGATCCAGTCTACTATCGGGAAGTCGTGGCTCACTATGCGGGCGCCATGCCGTAGCTCGTCGTGGAACTTTGGCCTGAGCTTCGCGTTACCCGAAGTCGTCAGGTATAGGGTGACCACCGAGGCCTCCGAAAGATCCTCTTGAAAGAAGTTGCCCTCGACTACCTTGACCCTGCCGTTGAGGCCCTTGTCCTCTATCTTGAGTCTGGTCGCTTCCACCATCCGGGGGTTGAGCTCGAAGCCCACGGCGCGGGAGATTTCGAACTCCTCCACCGCCGTGAACAATATCCGGCCGTCGCCGCAGCCCAGATCGTATAAGACGTCGCTTGGGCCGACCTCGGCTATTATCAGCATCTGGCGCACTACGTTGAGCGGGGTCGGGACGTAGGGTGCGACGCTCTCGGTTCCGTTTCCCCAGCCTAGGCTGTGATGCCATCCGCTTATGCGGCTGTCGTAGTCGTCCGGTTCGCCCCTGCGTCCGCCCATCACCCATTCCTCTGTCATGCTTATCTAAAACCTTACCGCGGAAACCATCACGCGGGGGAGCTTGAACAACGTTTTTACATCGCAGTTCGACTTATCCATCCGTTCAAAATGGCTGCGGTTGACGCACTGCTAAGCAACGTATGGGTAATCTTCCTGATATTCACGTTCCTCATCCCGAGGCTACAGCAGACGATGCTCCAGAACGCGCGTTCCTCCGCGCTGAGGAACCTGGGGAAGAAGAGAGGCACCAACGTCGTGAGCCTCATACACAGGCAGGAGACCCTCAGCTTCTTAGGTCTCCCCATATCCAGGTACATAGACATCGACGACAGCGAGGACCTCCTCAGGGTCATAAGGATGACGCCGGACGACCAGCCCATAGACCTCATCATTCACACCCCGGGAGGCATAGCGCTTGCGGCTACGCAGGTGGCGTTCGCCCTCAAGGAACATAGGGGCAGGACCACTGTCATGGTGCCCCACTACGCGATGAGCGGCGGCACCCTCATCGCGCTGGCGGCAGACGAGATAATGATGGACCCCCACGCCGTCCTTGGGCCCGTGGACCCTCAGATAGGTACACAGAACGGAGCCTACTCCGCTTCAAGCATGCTTAAGGTCGTTGAGCGTAAGAAGACCGACGAGTTAGACGACGAGACACTGTACCTAGCCGAGGAGGCGAAGAAGGCCGTGGGCCAGATGAAGGACACCGTCGGGAAGCTAATAGGGGACAAGTATCCACCTGAGAGGGTGGATAAGATCATCGAGGACCTGGTGACGGGTAAGTATACCCACGACTTCCCCATCACAGCCGAGGTCGTCTGCGATATGCTGGGCCAGTGCGCTAAGAACGAGCTCCCCAAGGAGGTCTACATGCTCATGAACCTCTACAAGATGGGGCAGCAGCAGAGAAGGCCCTCCGTCGAGTACGTTCCCATGACCCCCCGGACCAAGTAGAGACCCGTAGGCTAGGGGGTCAACGCTCCGCGAAGCCGTTAATAACCCAGACACGGAGATTCTCACGGGTACAGACATGGATCTGAAGTTAGTTGAGCTGAAGGTTCACGAGGGGTGCAACGTCATCCTGGGGCAGAGTCACTTCATCAAGACCGTTGAGGACGTCTACGAGGCCCTCGTCTCCTCCTCGTCCTCCATCCGGTTCGGGCTGGCGTTCTGCGAGTCCAGCGGCGAGTGCCTCATAAGGCACGAAGGCAACGACGAGGAACTCCGGAGGACCGCGACGGAGAACGCTGAGGCGCTTGGCTGCGGCCACAGCTTCAACATAGTGATGAGGGACGCCTACCCCATCAACGTGCTCACGCAGCTCAAGATGGTGCCCGAGGTATGCAGGATATTCGCGGCCACGGCGAACCCGCTTCAGGTCGTCGTAGCCGAGACGGAGCAGGGCAGAGGCATAATGGGCGTCATCGACGGCTCCAAGAGCAAGGGAGTCGAGGACGAGGAAGGCATAGAGTGGAGGAAGGGTATCCTCAGGAAGTTCGGTTACAAGACCTAGCCGAGCGCCTTCCTCAACAGCTCCGGGAGCCGGTCGATGGGGTGATCCCCAGGGGTCTCCCTTATCAACCCCTTGTCCCTGTACCTGTCCAGCAGGGGCTGGGTCTTCTCCCTGTACACCTCAAGCCTGTTCCTTATCACGCTAGGCCGGTCGTCGTCGCGAAGCACTAGCTCGGAGCCGCATTTGTCGCAAACCCCCTCTTTCCTCGGGGGCTTAGATACTAGGTGGTAGACCTCTCCGCAGCTTGGGCAGCTGCGCCTATTACTCAGCCTCTCGACGATGGCCTCGTCGTCCAAGGTCACGTGGATAACATGGTCCAGCTTCAGGCCGTGCTCCTCTAGGTAGCTGTCCAGGAACTCGGCCTGCGGGGTGCTCCGCGGGAACCCGTCGAGTATGAATCCGTTCTCAAGATCCGATCTTCCGAGCCGTTCGCCTACGACGCCGTTCACTATCTCGTCGGGCACCAGCTCGCCACGGCCCATGTATTCGTCTGCGATCCTGCCGTACTCGGTTCCGTTCGCAGCGGCCTCCCTCAGCATGTCGCCGGTGGTTATCACGGGGACGCCGTAGAGCTCGGAGATGATGTGCGCCTGGGTGCCTTTACCGCTCCCCGGTGGACCGAGCATTACGATCCTTAGAGGACGCCTCATACGAATCCGGTTTGGAACAACGTCCAGTGCATTAAAGATTTACTGTACTGTGTTCAATATGTGACAGACATGGAGCCTTACAGAGAGTTCACCGCTCTGGGGTGGGTCCTCATCGTCCTCGGCATCATATTCGTTGCTCTGCCGTACGTCGCGAGGATCGTGCCAAGCGTCGAGAGGCTGCCTTGGTTCATCCTCTGGGTTTACAGGAGGGATGGCTTCTACTTCGCGACCAGCCCGCTTCTAATACTTCTCTCGGTCCTGTCCATCGTATGGAGCTACCTGAGGCGGTGAAGGTTAGCCTCTTATACGGCGCCCTGAACCATTCAGCTAATATGGTTAGCCGCAGGGTGATCCTCGTCGTGCGTGACGGGTGGGGGTACACCGAGGAGACCGCTGGAAACGCGGTGTACATCGCTGAGACACCCAACAACGACAGGTACATGATGCAGTACCCGTGGAACCTGCTTAAGTGCACGGGAAACGCCGTCGGCCTGCCTGAGGGTACGCAGGGCGGCAGCGAGCCCGGGCACCTCACCATGGGCGCCGGCAGGGTCGTGTGGCAGCCCTTGGAGGAGATAAACCGTAGCATCAAGGACGGAGGCTTCTACGAGAAGCAGCCCTTCCTCGACGCCGTAACGCGCTGCCGGGAGACGGGTGGTAAGCTTCACCTAGCCGGGCTTCTCAGCGACCAGGGGATACACGGCACCACCAGCCACCTGTACGCCTTGCTTGAGCTTGCGCGGCGAGAGGGCTTCGACAGGGTCTACGTCCACTGCTTCCTCGACGGAAGGGACGTGCCTGAGAGGAGCGCCGCCGGTTTCCTAGAGGAGGCCCTCAGCGTCATGGAGGAGAAGGGCGTCGGCCGCATCGCGTCGATGGTGGGCAGGTACTACGCCATGGACCGGGACACCAACTGGGGCAGAACCCAGAAGGCGTACGATCTGTTGACGCTCGGCGAGGGCAGGAAAGCGGGAGACCCGTTCGAGGCATTAGAGCACGTCTACGCAGAGGACCCAGAGCTCACCGACTACTACGTTGAGCCCATAGCGTTGACGGAGGAAGACGGTACGCCGAAGGCAACCGTAGACGACGGCGACGCCTTCATCCTCTGGAACTTCCGAAGCGACAGAGCGAGGCAGATAACCTACGCGCTGACCAAAACCGAGTTCAGCGAGTTCAGGCGAAGGAAGGTCCCCGACGTATTCTTCGTCTGCATGAGCGTCTACGACCAGAACCTGGATCTACCCGTGGCGTACCGACAGCACAGGGTCACTAACAACCTGGGGAACGCGCTAGCCGCCGCCGGCCTCAGGCAGCTCAGGATAGCCGAGACGGAGAAATACGCCCACGTGACTTTCTTCTTCAACAGCCAGATCGAGGAACCCAACCCGGGGGAGGACAGGATACTAGTTCCCAGCCCCAAGGTGCCTAGCTACGAGGACCAGCCCGGGATGAGCGCCCAAGAGATCACCGACAGGCTCGTCCCGGAGATCGATGGAAGCGTATACGACTTCATACTGGTGAACTACGCCAACGGGGACCTTGTCGGGCACTCCGCGAATCTTGAAGCCGGGGTCAGGGCGTGCGAGGTTGTGGACGGGTGCCTGGGCATGGTAGTTGACGCCGGGCTGAGGAAGGGCTACACGGTCCTGGTCACGGGGGACCACGGAAACATAGAGACCATGTTCTACCCGGACGGCTCGCCTAACCCGAGCCACGGCGTCAACCCGGTGCCCTTCATACTCATAAGCGGGGAACAAGAGCTTCGATCCGTGAGGCTCAGGGACGGCGAGGGCCTCAGCGGCGTCGCCCCCACGATACTCAAGCTGATGGGCTTGCCTAAGCCGCCTGAGATGAAGGGCGAAGCCCTGCTGTAGGCCGAGGACGGGTCAAGAAACGTAAGTACATTACGTGAGTCACCTTTAAACGGGTTTCAGCGCCCCACGTGGTTGAGGCCGATGATAACCATAGAGGACGACGGCGCCGCCATGTTCCTTGACCTCGTGGAGGCGTCGATCAGGGAGGGCAGACACATAACAGTCGGGGAGGCCCGACGCCTCCTCTCAACAAGGTCGATGTCGTTCACCCTCTCCGCCTACGAGAAGCTGCTGGGGCTCACAAAGGATGACATGGTATCCATCTTGGTAAACTTGGGCTCTGAGCAACCGGTTAACAACGAGCCGGTGAAGCGAAGGTTCGAGGAGGGGTTCCGCTCATGCCACAGCCTCGAAGCCGTGTCGAGGCTCAGAGGGAGGGTGGAAGCTGTACTCGGCTTGGACTTTGGGGAAGCCGAGCATAAGGCATTGAAGTATCTTCCGGCGGGCACCGTCATAGATAGCACCGTTTACTTGACGGTGGACGCCTTCAACCCGGGGATGGTGCGCGGCGGCGACGTCGGGCGGAGCATCCTCCGCGGCCTCGGCGACATAAGCATGGACCACATGGCCCACGAGTTCCACCACGCCGGCGTCATTAGCTGCCTGTCCCGGAGGCCCGGGCTCGCAAGGCTATCGGTGTGCGCCGATACACCGGAGGAGGTTGCGGCCCAGCTCGTCCTCCACCTAGTTTCCGAGGGGCTCGCCAACCATTACTGCACCCCTGACATGGTCAGGGCTGGGGAGCACAAGAGCCCCGAGGCCAACGAGAAGATACGTGGCTACGAACAAGATCAAGGCGCGATGCTAGAGGAAGCCTGGAGCCTGATGAGAGACTGCCTTGTCGGCGAGGAGCCCCTGGGGGAATACAAGGAAAGGCTCATGGCCATACTCATCGACCGGGAGTCCATCCTCCCCAAGGTGCACTTCATCGGCGAGAAGATCATATCCGTGCTGGAGGGAGACCCCGAGATCGAGTTCAAGGACATCATCGAGCTATGCCTCCGCCCCGAGAACCTTGTGCCTCTATACGCGGGGCCGGCCGCCCGTCTGGGCCTCCCACGGTTGCCGGACGGTTATGCCTCTAAGCTGAAGCGGATAATTGCCGAGATGTAGACACAAGTCCCGTTTAACTTCAGCCCCGCAAGTATCTTATTAGACATCAAAATATTGTTGAATATGCCGAAGGATCCGCCTGAAGCCAGCGTTTATGTCCTCAAACATACGTTTTGGATGGAGCCCGGTTCGACGTTCAAAGGTTATTTCTCTTGCGTTGATAGGCGGAGCCGGATATGATCAGGGAGAAAGGGTTCGACACCGGCAAGTACCTCTCTGCCCAAGTTCGGCGAATCATGGAGCGGGTGGAACAGTTCGACAAGCTTTACCTGGAGTTCGGCGGTAAGCTCCGGTACGACCACCACGCCAGCAGGGTGCTTCCAGGCTTCGAGGTGGACACAAAGGTCCAGATGCTCAGGAAGCTCGACGACCTGGAGATGGTGCACTGCATCAGCGCCAAGGACATCGAGGGCAGGAAGATTAGACGAGACTTCGGGCTCACGTACGAGGACCAGATACTCAAGGACATAGGCGACCTAGGCGAGCTGGGCCTAGACGTCTCAGCCGTAGTCATAAACAGGTACACCGGCGAGCAGGCGGCACACAAGTTCAAGCAGCGCCTCGAGAACAGGGGCATCAAGGTCTACATCCACTACGAGATAGACGAGTACCTCAACGACCTGGACAGGGTGGTCAGCGACGAGGGATACGGCAGATCCGAGCACGTGGACACCGGGAAGCGCATAGTGGTGGTGACGGCTCCGGGCCCAGGCAGCGGTAAGATGAGCTTCTCCATGAGCCAGGTCTACAAGGACCGAAGGATGGGGGTGATGAGCGGGTTCGCCAAGTTCGAGACCTTCCCCATATGGGACCTCCCGGTGGAGCACCCCGTGAACGTTGCCTATGAGGCAGCCACCGCCGACCTTGGGGACTATAACTGCGTAGACCCCTGGCACCTCAAAGCCTATGGTGTGGAGGCGACCAACTACAACCGGGACGTCGAGAACTTCGCTATAATGCTGAAGATCATAGAGAAGATGACTGAGCCGGGCGACCCTATGACCGAGATAAAGAGCCCCACTGACATGGGCGTCAACATGGCTAAACAGGGCGTCGTGGATGACCAAGTTGTCAGGCAGGCGAGCAGAGACGAGATAGTGCGCCGCTACTACCAGTACCAGCGGGAGTTCGTGGAGGGCCACACCACCTACGATACGTTGGAGAGGATGGATGTGATCATGGGTAAGGTGGGCGTGAAGCCCAGCGACAGGGCCGTGGCTAGGGCCGCCAACAAGGCCTGGGAGGAGGCGAAGAGGGACCCCTCCAAGGGCTTCAATGGCCTCCACAGCGGCTCAGCCATAGAGCTTTACACTAATTGTGGCACGGTGATTGTCACGGGGAAGCGTTCGCCTCTTCTTCACTCTGAGTCTGCAGCGCTGCTCAACGCCGTGAAGACGCTTGCGGGCATCCCCGACGAGATAAACGTCCTATCCCCCGTGATCGTCGAGGCTCTCAACAGCCTGAAGGACAGCATGGGGCTCAGCGACGGGTTGCTCGACGTCAAGGAGGTCCTGGACGCCCTGTCCGTGAGCTCCGTCTTCAACCCGAACGCCGCCGAGTGTCTCAACGTCCTCTCGCTCCTCAAGGAATGTGAGATGCACTCGACCCACCTCATGGAGTCTGGCTGCGAGAGGCCTCTGAAGCAGCTGGGCCTCAACATCACCACCGACGCTAGGCTACACATCCAGAACGATAGATGAAACTTCCTTCATAATTGAAATATCTTGTTTCTGCTCTGATGTAAACAGATTCCATCAGCAATTACCGACAAAATCTATTGTAGGGGTGCCCCCATCTTATATTTACGGCTGCGAATGATTTATACGGAGCCACTGTGTGAATCGCAGTATTATCGGCAGGTCACTGAAGTGACGAAGTATGTTTTTGTTACGGGCGGCGTCCTGAGCGGCCTCGGGAAGGGACTAGTAACCTGCAGCGTCGGTAAGATGCTTGAGGTACGTGGGTTCAACGTGACCGCCGTGAAGTGCGACCCCTACCTCAACGTCGACGCCGGCACCATGAACCCCTACATCCACGGCGAGGTCTTTGTGCTCGACGACGGCTACGAGGCGGACATGGACCTCGGCACCTACGAGAGGTTCCTCAACGGAGAGTTCACCGAGCTCAACAACATCACGAGCGGCCAGGTCTACCAAGAGGTCATCAGGCGGGAACGGAAAGGCGGCTACCTCGGCCGATGCGTCCAGATCATTCCCCATGTCACCGACGAGATCAAGCGCAGGATCAGACTCGTGGCGGGCAAGAGCGAAGCCGACATTGTGCTAATCGAGTGCGGGGGCACTGTGGGCGACATCGAGGGCCTGCCTTTCCTCGAGGCGTTCAGGCAGATGAGGAACGAGGAGAGGAAAGGAGACACGCTGCTCGTACACGTGACCCTCGTGCCCGTGCTGGATGCCGTGGGCGAGCCCAAGACGAAGCCCACACAGCACAGCGTCAAGGAGCTCAGGGCCATAGGCCTCAACCCCGACATCATTGCAGCCCGGGTGGAGACCGGCCGACTAGGGCCCGAGCACAGGAGGAAGATCGCCCTCTACTGCAGCGTCGAGGAGAGGGCCGTGTTCAGCAGCATCGACGTGCCAACGCTCTACGAGCTGCCGCTGGAGCTTGAGGACCAGGGGATGGGCGAGGTGGTCCGCGAGTACCTCGGTCTAGACGGCTACAAGCCTGACTGGAGCGGATGGAAAGCCATGGTGGACACGTACCGGACGCCCACGGACGTCGTCAAGATCGCGATGTGCGGCAAGTATGCCGAGTTGGCTGACTGCTACGTCAGCGTCAACGAGGCCCTACGCCACGCCGCTTCAAAGTCGGGCTGCATGGTGCAGATCGACTGGATCGAGACAGAGGTCTTCGAGGACGATCTCAGACACGTTGAGAGCCTCGACGAATACGATGGAGTCCTCGTCCCCGGCGGCTTCGGGCAGCGAGGCGCAGAGGGCAAGATAATAGCCATCAACCACTGCAGGACCCAGGACAAGCCGTTCCTCGGCATCTGCTACGGGTTCCAGCTGGCGACGGTCGAGTATGCCCGCCACGTCGTGGGCCTCGAGGGGGCGGCCAGCACCGAGTGCGTCCCCGAGACCCCCCACCCGGTGATTGACTTGCTGCCAGAGCAGAAGGAGATCAGCGAACTCGGGGGGACCATGCGACTGGGGGCGAACCCCGTCATCCTGGAGGAGGGGAGCCTGCCTCACAGGCTCTACGGCTCCACGGAGATAATGGAGCGGCACAGGCATAGGTGGGAGGTCAACCCGGAGTACTGGGAGGTGCTGGAGAAGGGGGGCGCGGTGTACCCAGGCTGGAGCAAGGAGAAGAAGCTCAAGGAGGTGCTCTGGCTGCCTGGCAACTACTTCTTCTTGGGCACCCAGTTCCACCCAGAGTTCAAGAGCCGCCCATGGGAGCCGAGCCCGCCGTACTATGGGCTGGTGAAGGCGGCGTACGACAAGAAGCTTGGGAAGCCTGAGCCGGAGTTTTAGTATCTCTTCAACAGCATGTGTTTCTATTTCAGTTGTTTGGATCACGCGGTAGGCTCTGGTTGTATGTTCTTTCTGTTGTTCTGGTTTTTTCATGTATAATGGTTAAACAATGAGTGACGGGGACGGTTCAGTATCCAGTTACAGTAAATATTGGTTACAATTAGACCCATTGTTCATTGAGCAACAATGAAGAAAAACCTAGTTGCTCTGATTTGTTTCGGCATTCTGCTGCTATCGGCAACCATGACGCCCATCTCCTACGCCGCTACCCCAGAGGAGATAGACGCGGCCATAGAGACGGGGCTGGAGTGGCTAGTCACGGCCCAGTGGCCCGACGACGGCGGGTGGGGGTCACCACCGGAATGGGATAGGACGGCGTTGACCGGGCTCGCGCTCATAAAGTTATGTGATCGCGCATACGAGCTGGGCTACGACTCGCCGTTCGACCCGGGATACGTGTACTCGGAGAACGTGCTGAGGGGCTGGGAGTTCATATTCAGCGTCGACCCGGTTGGGGGCGGCGCAAGCCACATCGAAACCCATGCGACCAGCATCCAGGACCACACCCTGGGATACTCCGGCACACCCGACGACCCGGACTCGAACGGGAACGGCTACTCCCTGTGTTTCTACAGCACCAATGGGTACCATACCACATACACGACGGGGATTATACTCATGGCGCTGGAGGCGTGCGGAACACCAGGGAGGCAAAACGAGGGAGGGTTCGACTTCAACGGTGACGCCTCCCCAGACACGTACCTTGAGATAGCCCAGGAGCTAGCCGACTGGCTGGCCTTCGGGCAGGTCGACACGGGGCCACGGGAGGGAGGATGGGAGTACCACATGGTGGACAACGCCGGGGGTTGGTCGGACAACTCCAACGGCGGCTACGCCGTCCTCGGGCTAGCCGCGGCGGAGGGCATGGGCTGCGTCGTACCCGCATGGGTCAAGACTGAGCTGAGCGGGTACCTCGACTACATCCAGAACGACCCGGGGCCCCTCGACGACGACGGTGAGGTAGACCCCGACGGCGGATCAGGATACACCGACCCGTGGTTCTGGGTGAACGAGCTCAAGACAGGCAACCTCCTCTTCCAGCTCAAGTACTGTGGAGACGACCCGTCATCGACACGGTACATGAACGCGCTGAGCTATGTCGAGAGACACTGGAACGACCTGGGGTTCAGCGGGGGCTTGGAGCCTGGGTGGCGCGCCAACAACAACTACGACGACGACGGCGACGGGCTCATCGACGAGGACCCCCGTGACGGGCTTGACAACGACGGAGACCTGCTGGTGGACGAGGATATGCCCACGCCCAACTACCAGGCAATGTACTGCCTCATGAAGGGCCTAGTCTTCGGAGGAGTAACAATGCTGGACCTAGACGGCGACGCCGTGCCTGAGCACGACTGGTACCAGGAGTTCGCCCAATTGATCGTGGAAACCCAGATCAACGACAGGTGGGAGGACATGAGCTGGGGCAACGACATCTGCGACACCTGCTGGGCGCTGCTCACCCTCGAACGGGTCGTGCCGCCCGTCGAGATAGTCATAGACGTAAAGCCGGGCAGCTGCCCGAACGGCTTGAACCCAATGAGCAAGGGAGTTGTTCCCGTCGCCATAGTGACCACGGACGACTTCGACGCCTCGACGGTAGACCACTGCACGGTGAGGTTTGGGCCCGGCCTGGCTGCCCCGGCCCACAAGGGCTGTTGCGGCCACATGGAGGACTACGACGGCGACGGGGACATGGACGCCATCTACCACTTCAAGACACAGGAAACAGGCATAGAGATGGGCGACACCGAGGCCACCCTCGTCGGCAAGACGATCGACGGGCTGGACTTCGTTGGCACGGACTCAGTCAAGACGGTGGGGCCGAAAAAATAACCCTCTTTTTTTTAAGCTTTTGAAAAAAAAGGTTGTTAAGAATAGTTGTGGTAGGTCAAGGTTGTCCCGTAGGTGTTGACGCCGTCGTCCCAGAAGTCGTACGTCATCTCGGATGGGTCGACTCGGACCACCGTAGGATACACCACGATGAAGTCCTCTATCCAGTCCTGCGGTGCCTTCCCGGGGGGAACAACCCATGGGTCCGGGTCGTCTTCGATGATCCACATCTTCTTGTCGACGTGCATCTCCCCCATCATGACGAGGGTGTCATCCTCGAGCCAGTACTCGTCGGTGACCATGCTTAGCCTGAAGTGGTCGACGGTTCCTTCGGGGGAGTGCTCGACCTCGGGGTCCAGGTTAAGCTCTCGGTAGTATCCGCTGAAGCAGGCTACGCCATCCTTTACCTTAACGTTCCATGAGCCGCCGACGATCACCGATGAGGGGTCGTCTAGCCAGTCTGCGTAGTGGTCTATCTTGCCGTTTGCCTTGAACATTAGATTGCCTTTGGCGGATATGGGTGAAATCGCGAGAAAGGATGCAAGCATGAGGATGCTTGCTGTGGTGGAGAGAATCTTCTTCAAGTTAGTTTTCACCGAACCTAACTCTACAAATAAACTGAAGGATAGAGTGTTACCGGAGAGTCTAGAAGCTTGGTGACAGATCCCTGTCTGGCGGGGGAAACTGAAAACACGCAACCAGAGACAAGGAATAAACAGGGTCAGAGAACCAAGCTGTTTAGGCGCTGTCGAGTCCTTGACGATCATTTCCCGTAGACTATTTTACCATCCACGATCGTCGTAAGTACGTGTATGTCCTTGATCTCTTCTCGGGGCACTGTTAGTATGTCCCTGTCCAGCACGATTAGGTCGGCCAGCTTCCCTGGCTCCACGCTGCCAAGCCTGTCCTCCTCCTTGCTGAGGTAGGCACCGTTCCACGTGTAGACTCGTATCGCGTCCATGACGCTGATCGCCTCCTCGGGGCCCACCACCTGGCCGCTGCTGGATTTACGGGTCACCGCCTCGTAGATCTGGACGAAGGGGCTGTAATAGGTGACGGGGCAGTCGCTGTTGCCGCCGGTGACGATGCCCATCTCCTTCATGGTACGGTGGGGGTGGAGCCACCTGCTCCGCTCTGGGCCGAAGTTCTCGGCGTACTGGTCCCCCAGCCCGTACATGTAGCCGATGCTGCTGCTGGGGGTCACGCCCAGCTCCTTGATGCGCGTCAGCTGCTTCGGAGTGCAAAGGCTGTTGTGCTCTATCCTGTGCCTCATGTCTTGCTTCGGGCTCCTTTTCTGGGCTTCCTCGATGGCGTCCAGCGCCATGTCGACGCCCCTGTCGCCGATGCTGTGGATGCTGACGCGTAGACCCGCGTCGTGGGCCTTGGCGACGAGGCACTTCACCTCATCGGGCTCAGTCATCCATAGGCCGAGGCCCTTGGTGCCCCTGTGCTGTGGCTCGTACACGCAGCATGTGCCCCCGGCGCCGCTGCCGTCCCCCATGATCTTCACGGACATGACCCTGAGCCACTCGTCCCCGAAGCCGCTCTCCACGCCCGCGAGAACGAGGGCGTCCAGCACGTCCCCCGGCTCGTCAGAGTTGACGCTCATCATGAGGTTCATCCTCACCTGCTTGACGCCTTCTTCCAGAAGCTGCTTGTACGCCCTTATCTCTGATTTGCGGCCGCTGGCGTTGTGGGTTGAGGTGACGCCCCACTCGCTGAACTGGTCCACCACCTTCCTGAAGCTCTCCTTAAGCTCAGCCACCGTGTACTCAGGTATGTGGTCTCTCACGAGGCCCACGGCGTTCTCGTATAGGAGCCCCGTGTGCAGCCCGTCCTCGTTCCTCTCCAGCTCCCCGCCCGGCGGGTCAGGAGTGTCCTCGTCGACGCCGGCCAACTCGAACGCGAGGCTGTTCACGATGGCCTGGTGACCCGTGTCGGAGACTATGAACACCGGGTTCTCCGGGACCGCCTCGTCCAGCTCCCACCTTGTGATGTGCCTCCTCTCCTCGAGCTTGCTGTCGTTGAAGTTGGCCCCCATGACCCATTTGCCGGGGCCCAGCTCCTCCGCCTTCGCCTTCAGCATCCCGAGGATCTCCGGTATGTTCTTGACGGGCGGGGCTCTGCAGTCCACTTCAAGGAACCTTGACGCGATGCTCCCCGGGTGCGTGTGGCTGTCGATGATCCCGGGCATGGCGGTCTCCCCCTTTAGGTCTATCACCTCGGTGGACTCTCCGGCTAGCGCCTTTATTTCCTCGGTGCCGCCCACCGCTACGAACCTCCCGTCCTTGATCGCCACGGCCTCTTCTACTGAGTCTTCCTCGTCGACGGTGATGATCTTGCCGTTGAGAAGGACAACGTCAGCGCATATACCCAACATTGATCACGTAGAAGACACCGTGTTTATTGAATAAAAAACCAGTCAAAGAAATGCTCTGCAACCATGTGAACTGAAGATGATCTTATCCTGGCCTGTCTTCAGGCACACGACAACCCCGAGCCCCCGAGGGCAGCATGGTAAAAAGCCAATAGACTGTGAGCCCGACTATGAAACCCCTCAAACCTCCCAAGCTGTACGGGGGTCCTGTGCAGCCCACGGTGTTTATGGCCACGTATAAGCCCGTCGCCGCCAAAATAGCGCTTTCTCGCCCAATCTCATCTATTGCACAGGCTTCTGTTCATGACGAAGCGGTTCAAAGTAGGCCAACAACTCTCGGGTATCTTAGTGTATTTATTGGTGGATTAGTTAGGTGGGGGCTGAAATGCTGGTTGGGCAAGTCACCTAACTTCCACGCTGTAACATCCTGAGCCCCGTTAAAAGAGTAATTGGTGGGCGGTTTACCACAAACAACCTGTCTGTACCAGCTCCACAAAATAAACCCACGTTGTATGTAACCAGGCTTCACAGCGGGGAAAAAGGAGGGGCTAGAGCTCCACCACGCCCACGTTTTCCTTGACCGTGATCTCAGTCCCGTAGGGCTTAGACAGCTTCTTGATGACGCCCAGTATCTTGGCGCCCATCTTCTCGTCCGCGAGAACCGGCCTACCCCTCTGGCTCCTGGGCTTGCCTTGCCCTAGCTCAATCTGGTAGAGCTTGAGTTCCTGGAGCTTGTCGCCTTTGTACTCCATCCGCGGGGTGACGCTCATCCAGTACTTCTCGTCGTCGGTGAACCACTTGTGTATCTGGCGGCCGGGCTTGGGCGGCGCCTTCTGTCTGGCGTCGAAGGCTTGGCTAACCTTGCCGCCATATGGGTCCAGCTTGTACCGCTCGTAGAAGTCGGCGGGCATCTTGAACACCGTCTCGTTCTGGAATATGAAGTTGCCCAGGCTGTAGAAGATGGGCCTGCCTTCCCTGATCTCTATGCCCCTCATTGCGTGGTGGCCGTGTCCTATGAAGCAGTGGCAACCGGCGTCTACGGTGGCTCTGGCGAACTCCTCGATGAACTCGGCCGGCCTCTCCGAGTCGTTGGGCATGCCCTCGTGGGCGTGGAGGCTGAAAAGCACCCAGTCCGCCTGCCTCGCGGCGTCCCTGACCGCCTCCAGGTTCCCCTCCATGTCCCCCTTATGGGGCCCCGTGTGGAGGCCGACGTCGTCTCCCTCGACGAACTTGTTGGATAGGAAGTGGTAGCTGTCCTCCTCCTGGTGGACCTCGGGGAGGTTAAGCTCGCCGTACACCTCTTTGAGTTTCTCGATGGTCTCGGGCTTCGCTTCGTACCATCTCTCGTGTCGAAGCGGGTTAAGCCCCGGCCTCCCCTTCATGTCGCGCCGCGCGTCCCCCGCCCTGCCAAAGCTGGCGAAGCTGCTGCACGCCGACAGCAACGCCACCCTCCCACTGCCCGTGTCCATGTACCCAGGCTCCCGCGCCTCCGCCAAGTTACTCCCCGTGCCTGCGTGGGGGAGCCCAGCCTCCTCCAGGTAGTAGAGGGTACTGAAGAGGCCGCCGTACATGTAGTCGAGGCTGTGGTTGTTGGCGGTGCTGAACATGTCGAACCCCATCCAAGTGAGCTCGTCCAGTATTCCGGGCGGAGCCCGCGTGTACGTGCCCCCGCACTCGGCCGCCGGGTAACAGTCCTCGTCGTAGTCGTGTAGAAGCATCTCCAGGTTTGTGAAGGCCACGTCGACGCCTCGGATCACCTTGAGCAGCCTCTCGAACTGCGGCTCGGAGTGGACAGACTGACTTAGGGTGATGAGGGAGTCTCCTGTGGCTACGAGGCTAAGTTCCTTCAAACTTTACACCATATGATCGAGGGCGCCGGCACATAAAACATCAGCGAAAGGGGAAGCGAAATGGGGGCTCGTGCCGCATAAACGATGGTCCTGGCTGCCTTAGCTTAAAGAAACCACGGCCTCGACAGTTTGACTATTGGGCTGTCTCAGGAGCCGCTCTATGCTGCCGACGTCGGGCTCTGCCTTAACGGGTCTATTCATGTGTCGCGCGTCTATCGACGCCAGCTCACCCAAGTGGTACTTCACCGTGTTATCTGGGTCTTTGAGGAGGTTACCTGTCAGGACGCAGACAACCTCCTCGTCCATGTCTATCACGCCTGCATCGCGGAGCCTCTTGGCTCCGGCGACCGAGGCCGCCGACGCGGGCTCGCACCCCACACCGGACGCGTCCACCACGGCCTTGGCGTTCATTATCTCGGTGTCAGACACACGCTCCACGACGCCGTCGGTCCCCCGTATCGAGTCTAGGGCCTTCACCCAGCTCACCGGGTTTCCTATCTTGATGGCGGAGGCGACGGTCATGGGCTCCACGGCCTCTAGACGGTTGAGCTTGCCTCTCCAGAGCCGGTAGAAGGGGCTCGCGCCCTCCGCCTGGATGGAGGCGATGCGGGGAGTCTCATCGATGACGCCAAGCTGCTTGAGCTCCCGCAGCGCTTTGCCGAACGCGGCCGTGTTACCCAGGTTACCCGCGGGGACTAGTATCCAGTCCGGCGGCTCCCAGCCTCTCTGGTGCAGCATCTCGAATATTATGCTCTTCTGGCCCTCCACCCTCCAGGGGTTCAGGCTGTTGAGCACGTAGAGGCCCAGCTCGACGCTGCTCTCCTTCACGACCCTCATGGCGTCGTCGAAGCTGCCCTTGACCTGGATAACCTGGGCGCCGTAGGCCAACGCCTGAGCCAGCTTGCCGTAGGCTATCTCGCCTTCAGGTATGAACACCACCGCCTTGAGCCCCGCCTGGGCGGCGTAAGCCGCCATGGAGGCGCTGGTGTTGCCTGTGGAGGCGCATACAACCACGCTGGCTCCGTTTCTCACCGCCTCCGAGACGGCGACGGTCATACCCCGGTCCTTGAAGCTGCCTGTGGGGTTCTCCCCCTCGTGTTTCAGCTGGACACGCTCCAACCCGGTGTACCTGGACACCTCGACACGCCTATACAGGTTGGTGTTGCCCTCAGGACGGGTGACTATGTATTCGGCTCCGATGAGCGGGTGGATGAGCTCCTTGTACCTCCAGACGCCGCTACGGTACGGGCCTTCCATCTCGCTGAGCCGGCTCTCGAAGACCTCCAGAGACGCCTCCAGAGACTCGTGGACGACCTCAAGGGTTCCCCCACAGCCGCAGGTAAAACCGTTGAGGGCGTTGACGTTTCTGCCGCATCTCACGCAACGATACATGTCTATATCACCCTCGCGCCGCGGTTGCTTGGCACTGTGTGGTACACCCTGGTCTTGATGGTGCTGAACGCGTCCACCATGGCCCTCGCTATCTCGTCTACCCGTTCACCTACGGCGAAAACCGAAGGCCCGCCGCCGGAGATGCTGCACCCGTAGGCCCCAGCGTCCAGCGCCGCCTGCTTCACCTCCCAGAAACGGGGGATCATGGAGGCGCGGTGAGGCTCCACAAGGTTATCGCAGATGCTTCTCCCGAACAGAACAGGGTCTCCGAGGGCAACGGCGGCCGTCATCCGGGAGGCGTACCCGATGTTACGCACCGCGTCCCTCAGGGGAACCCTCTCGGGAAGAAGCTCCCGGGCTCTACGGGTCTTGTTGTCTATATGGATATCAGGGGCCGCCACGACCATCCCGACGCTGGGGGCGTCGAGCCTCACCACGTCGTAGTCCTCCCCGACGATCACGTAGCCCCCGAGGATGGACGCGGCCACGTTGTCCGCGTGAGGGGCGCCCGCGACCGCTCCCTCACCGTGCGCGGCTAGCCTGATCAGCTCGCTCGCTTTCAGCCCTAGACCGAGCATACGGTCGACGGCTATCGCCGTGGCTGAAGCCGAGGCGCCGGATGAGCCCATGCCCTTCCCCGGGGGGACGCCTTTCCTTATATCGGCTTTGAAGCCGTGGGAAACATCGTATCTCTCTTTCACCAGCTCTAGCACCGCGCCCGAGCTGTTGATCTCTGGTTTAACGGGTATCTTGTCTACGTCGACTCCCTTTATAGATAACCTGACCTCTGGTTCATCGATCTTCTCCAGCTGCACTATGTCGCCTACGCTTTCGAGTGCGACGCCGATGACGTCAAAACCGGGGCCGAGGTTAGCTATGGAGCCAGGCGAGTAAACACGAACCTGTTTTACAGTCACCTGTCACCTTATTCACCTTGACTTCCATTTCAATGAGTCTTGGCAATATAACGGTTTCGAATAGAAAACAGGTGATGTGAAGTGTGAGACCACACACAAAGAGAACCTTGGCCATCCCACCCGTGTTACGTGGGGAAAAAATGTTGCGGTCAACGTTTAAATAGTATCAAAATGTCTCTCTTGGGAGTGGTAGATTTTGAAAGAAGAAGTACGGCAGGCACTTGAGGAAGTCCGGCCACACCTCCAGGTAGACGGAGGAGACGTAGAGCTTGTAGACGTCACGGAAGACGGAACCGTGAAGGTCAAGCTAAAAGGCGCCTGCGCAGGCTGCCCCATGAGCCAGATGACCGTGAAATGGGGCGTAGAGAACTACCTCAAGAAGAAGATCCCCGCAGTCAAATCCGTTGAATCGGTATAGGAGGCATCCATCTGACGCTGCCCGTTGAACTAGATCAGGCCCAGAGCTACGGCGACATCTTCGCCCTCGTCAAGAGGGCGGTGAAGAGAAGCCTGGGGCTTCACCGCGTAGGTTTGATGCTGTACCTCGGGAACCTGCCCATGAGGGTGGGGGCTTTCCACCCCCTCGGCACAAACGACATCGTGCTCAACAGGCGGCTGCTAGGCTCCACAAAGAGCCTGAAACAGAAGGCACACGTCTTCGCAATACTCGTGCACGAGTACATTCACTCCCTCGGGTTCACCGATGAACGAAAGGTGCGGAAGCTCACATACAAGGTTTGCCGGGACAACTTCGGTAAGACCCACCCGACGGTGGAGGCGACGCTTACGGGGCCTTGGACAAGCCTCTCCGATGAGGACTTTGACGAGCTTGAGCCCGATCTGGACTTGGAGAGGGTCCGCGACTTCGAGAGAATAGACAGCGGGTATATTATCTAGAAAAATCTATCCCTGTTCTTTCTTTAACAGGGCTTTCTTGGTGATCTTCACCAGGTCCTCTGGTGGGATGGGTTTCATGAGTACCTCCCTGATGCCAAGCTCCTTCTCGTCGACATCCTCCTTGAAGCTGCTGTACCCGGTTATCATGATGATGTTCACGTCCTCACTGTTCTCGCGTATCTTCTCGGCGACCTCGTCCCCGAGCATGTCAGGAAGGTTGATGTCGAGTATAACAAGGTCGTAGTCCTTCCTGTTTGCCTTATAGAGAGCTTGGAGGCCCGTTATGGCTGTGTCCACGTTGAAACCAACGCTCTGAAGCACCAGCTTGAAAGTGTTGGCCAGCGACTTGTCGTCGTCGACCACCAGTATGCTCTGGACCCCGGCCACCTCGTCCATCTCGGTTGCGCCTACCTCGTACTCGAGCAGGCTTCTCCTCAAGGCGGGGTCCCTCTGGATGGTCTGGCTCACTATCTCCAGCCGCTCGACTAGCTCGTCGAGTTTCTCCTCGTGCTCCCTGAGAATGTTTATCAGCAGGTCTAGCACATCGATTTTCTCTGTGAACGACATTATATCACTTGGATATCCGTACTGGATGCTGTACAACTATCATAATATAAGACTCTTTAGGCGCTGGTTTCTATATCTACGCTCTATTTTTGTTGCGCCATCTCGTCACAGTAAGGGCACCTGACGGCATTCTCGTATCCCTGCGGGTAGTTCTCCACGAGGCCGTGCACCGGGCACTTGAAGGCATAGAACTGGATGCTCCCGCTCCATCCATGCCGTGACTTCTGGGACGTAGGGACTGCCCCGTTGACGAGCAGCCTGATCTTCTGCAGCAGGCTGAGCTCGACGCTTGTCATACGCTGCTCCTCCGCCTGAACCATGCCAATTTTGATACACAAACGCCACTGTTTACGGTTATGTGACCCTACCTCGCAGCTGCCGCTCACATCCCGGAAAAGATAAAACGGTCTCAGCCGTTCTGTACGATGGAGTTCTGATTTGAATAGGAAAAAGGTTGACGCGTTCAAATACGTGGCGGAGGCTAACCGGCTCATGCGAGGCGACGGCCTGTTCCTCGTATCCAGCGGGAGGGACGGCAAGCTCAACGCCATGACCATAGGGTGGGGGTTACTCGGGACCATATGGAGGAAACCGGTCTTCGTGGTGGCGGTGAGGCTGTCAAGGCACACTCACAAGCTCATGGAGGAGTCGGACAGCTTCACTGTCTGTCTCCCCGGTAAGGGTATGGAGGAGTGGCTTGAGTTCTGTGGCACCAAGTCGGGCCGCGACGTGGACAAGTTCAAGGAGCTGGGCATGACGGCGGCGAAAGGAGTAGACGTGGAGGCGCCCAGCATAGAGGAGTGCCCCGTCCATATAGAGTGCGAGATAGTCTACAGGGACGAGATGAAACCCGGTCAGCTAAAGGAGGCGATGGAGGACGACGTGTACTCCAGCAAGGATATGCACGTGATCTACTACGGCGAGGTAAAAGGCGTCTACGAAGTAGATGACGCCGCGGGGAAGCTTGCGTAGGTGAGCAAAGTGAAGGTACTCATCGTGTATGACTCGCAGACAGGGAACACGGAGAAGATGGCTCAAGCCGTCGCCGCGGGGGTCGAGGAGGCTGGGGTGGAGCCTGTAGTCAGGAAAGTGGACGACGCGAACGTGGACGAGCTCCTAACGGTCCGTGGGCTAATCCTAGGTTCGCCGGTCTACTACGGCCTGCCCTCCGCGAGTATCAAGGCCTTCATCGACGAGTCGGTGAAGTTCCACGGCAAACTGGAGGGGATGGTTGGGGGCGCCTTCTGCAGCGCAGGGGGCACCCACACCGGATGCGAGACCACGATAATGGCGCTTCTGGAGGCCCTCATGGTGCACGGCATGGTCGTCCAGGGGACCTCAAGTAAGAACCACTACGGAGCCGCTTCCGTGGGGGCGCCAGAC
>CAYFYM010000038.1:0-11646 GCA_964347405.1 uncultured Candidatus Bathyarchaeia archaeon
CGGGCTTGTGCCCAGCATGAGGCTTACCTACAAGCTGGTGTTCACGGGGTTCATAGTGGCGGCGATCCTCAGGTCAAGGCTGAAGGAGACGGTGGAAGACCCCGCCGAGATAAACGTCAGAGAGATGCTGGGCGAGTACCCCGCATCCCTCAGGGAGTCCGTGAACGTATGGAGGCTGGTCCCCACCGCTGCCTTCGTCCTCTTCCTCATAAACGTGATTACAAACTTCACCTCGGGGCTCTTCCAGCCCGTGCTGACCCTCTACATAGTGCAGGACCTGGGCATAGGGGAGGTGGAGCTCAGCTACATAATGACGGCGCTGCCGGTGACCATGATACTTCTGGCGCTGCCGGCCGGCAAGATTGTCGACAAAGTCGATAAAAGGTTGCCGATAATGTTCTCCTTTGTCCTATGGGGCGCCGCGGTACTGCTTCTCGTGTACGGCGACTTCTACAGACTCATATTAGCGATGATGTCAGTTGGCTTACTAATGATACTGGTGAACAGCGCCACCTCGGCGCTGTCCGCGGAACTCGTTCCCCAGGAGCACCGCGGAAAGGTTAGCGGCTCCAAAGGCTTCTTCGCAATGATAGCGGCGGCTCTGGGACAGCTGACCGGGGGCTGGCTGTACGACAACGTTGGCCACCAGATGCCGTTCCTCATCGAGCTCCTGCTCATAGTACCACCCATATTCATGGCGTGGCACTGGCTGAAGACACCGGAAACTGAGCCCCTAGAGGAGCCCCTTCCCGGATAGGTAGCCGGGGAGCTCCGCGACGCTGGAGAGGACGCCGTGGGGGCCGGTGGAGCTGAGTCTCTGAACGCTCTGGGTGCCCGTCAGCACCGCCACCGTGTGGGCGCCTGCGTTCAGGCCCTCCTCTATGCCCTTCGCCGTGTCGTCCACCTTCAGCACCTCCCCCGGGTCGGTTACCCCGTGCCTCCTCATGGCTTCCCGGATCATGGCCGGGTCGGGACGCGACGCGCCCACCTGCTCGCTGCAAACCCAGCCGTCTATCAGATCGTTCCTCAGCCAGCCCAAGTGCTCCACTATGGCCTCGGCGACCTCCACGGGGAAGCCGGTGGACGCGACGACGGCTACGCCGCGCTCCCTCAGGAACCTGAAGATCTCTGAGGCACCCTCCACCTCCTTCACGCGGCCCGTGTTCGCGTTGAGCGTCCCAAGGAAGTCCCTGTATATCTCGGGGGCCTTGTCGCCGCCCAGCTCGCTGATGACGGTCCACTTGTCCCTTCCCCGCTGCTCGTTGAGGACCTCCATGGGCACGTGGACTCCGTGGGCCTCGAACGCGTCGCCGTAGCTCTTCAGCACCAGGGGGACCCCGTCGACCAGGTCGTCCACGGTGGTGCCCGCCATGTCGAAGACAGCTAGCCTTATCCGCGGCGTCCCTTAGACCTCCTCGACGATCTCCCCTAGGGGCTTCCGGCTGGTCTCCTCGGTGAAGCCCCCCTTGCCCGGGTAGCCGAGGGGGGTCACGGCCACCACGTCCATCTCATCGGGGAGCCCGAGGACCTTCTTCACCTCCGCGTTCTGGAAGTCGCCTATCCAGCATGTGCCCAGGCCCTCGGCCCGCGCCGCGAGTATGAGATGCGTGAACGCGATGCCGACGTCCATGATGAACGACATCTCGCCCATGTAGCCGCCCCTGCTGAAGGGCACCTTCCACCCCGCGGCCACGACCACCAGCGGCGCCTGACCTATCCACGTCTGGCCCCCGCAAGCCTGGGCTACCTTTCTCCTCTTCTCGGCGTCCTTAACCACTAGGAACCTCCAGGGCTGCCTGTTGCTGCCGCTGGGCGCTATCCTCGCCGCCTCAAGCACCCGGCTCAGAGACTCATCTGGGACTGGGTCTGCCCTGTATGACCTGATGCTCCTCCGCGTCCTGATTACCTCGTAGAACTCCATCTCATACGAAGATGCGTCTCCCAAATTATAATCTGTAGGTATGAACAGGCTGTTCATGGCGCATGCGCCATGTTTTCATAGCAGGTCAGCAGAAACCTATCAGGGGTGACCCTTGAAGCCGACCAGGTACACGTTCCCACTGCTGGCCCTAATACTGCTGCTTGTCGCGGCCTCCGCTGTAGAGTGGGGAGAGCCGCCGGAGACGGAGGAGCCGCGGAGCGTTGAGCCTGTCTTGTCCGGCTTCAGGAAAGTGGACGACTACCCTCTCTACGTGGTCCACTACAGCGGTGATTATGGTTTCAGCGAGTACCTCGCTACGGGTGAGACGCCCCTCATGGGATACATCCATAGGCCGGGGTGCACCGTTTTCACGGCCACGGGCGGAGGCGAGACGCTGATGGGGAGGAACTTCGACTTCCCGGGCAACCCGGCGCTGCTCCTATACACGGACCCGCCTGACGGCTACGCCAGCGTCTCCATGGTCGACCTGGGCTACTTCGGTTACAGCCTGGGCGACCTACCGCAGGGGGGTGATCTGGGTAGCCTCCTCGCGGCCCCGTACCTGCCCTTCGACGGCATGAACGAGAAGGGGCTGGTGGTGGGTATGGCGGCCGTCCCGGAGGCCCAAGCCCCCGTAGCCGGGGGTAAGATGACGATAGGGGAGATCCAGGTCATCAGACTGCTCCTCGACTACGCGGAGGACGTCGACGAGGCCCTCACGCTCCTCGAGGGGTACAACGTGGAGATGACTACGCCGCCCATCCACTACATGGTAGCGGACAGGTCAGGCGAGTCTGTGGTCGTCGAGTACATCCGGGGCGAGATGCACGTTCTCAGGGAGGAGACGCCGTACCAGGTGATGACCAACTACATCCTCCAAGGAGCCCGGACGGGTCAATACGCGCCGTGCCTGAGGTACAGAGCGGTCCACGAGGGGCTAGGCGATCATAATGGTGTGGTGTCGGCGCGTGAAGCCATGGATCTGCTGTCCGAGGCTTCACAGTCGAGCACCATCTGGTCCATAGTCTACGATGCCTCGACGGGGGAGATAAGCGTGGCCATGGGCCGCCGCTACAAGAGAGCCCACACGTTCAGCCTGAGCATGAAGGCGGAGAGCCCCTAGGACAGGGCGTAGTCGAGGGCGGCTTCGACGTGGATGTCCACTGTGTCCAGCACTGTGTGCGCCGTGTCGGCCTCCCCTATGACGAGGGGTAGCTCTGTGCACCCCAGGATCACGGCATCCACCGGGTAGCCCTCCATGATCTCCAGGAGCCTGTCTTTGCTCTCCTTCCTGTGGACGCCGATCACGAGCTCGTCGAAGATGATGCGGTCGATCTCGTCCTGCTCTGCCTCGTCCGGCGTCGCCAACGCTATGCCGCGCTCCCCGAGTTTCTCGTGGTAGAAGCTAGACTGCATGGTGTGCTTTATCCCGAGGAGCAGGGCGTTTTCGACCCCGAGCGCCGCGGCCTTCTCCGCCGTGGCGTCTGCGATGCTGATCATGGGCACCGCCGCCGCGTCGGAGACCTCCCGGTAGACGGTGTGGGGCGAGTTGGCCGCCATGACGATGAACTCGGCGCCCGCATCCTCAAGCCCCCTGACGCCGTGCATGATGTACTCCACGTAGGCGTCCCTGTCCGTGTTCTCGTGGTCGGTGAACCTCTGGAAGTCGAGGCTGAAGACCACCACCTCCGGGTAATTGTAGTCGCCCATCCTCGCGTGGTACTTCTCGTGGAGAAGCGTGTAGTACCTCGCCGTGGACTCGTGGCTTATGCCGCCCAGTATGCCTATCCGTTTAGACAAGGCGTCTCAGGTTAAGCTGGGCGCGCGGCGTTTTTACGTTAACGGGTGGTGTAGTACTCGGAGTAGCTCAGGAAGTATTTCTCGCCCTGCGGGTCCGTGACCCCCATGACCAGCCTCTGCTTCTCGGACCGTGGGCCTGTCACCCTCACGGTGAGCCATTCCTCCTCGCCATAAGATAGGTCGAGGTAGCCGCTGTAAGACTCGGCCACTGTTTCGCCTTCCTCGTCCTCCACCGCGAGCCAGACGCGGTAATCCTCGGCGGTGAGGGCGCCCTCGTTTGTCACGTGGAACCTCACGGTGACCTTGTTGTTCAGCCTCGTAGCCGTCCAGCTGTAAGCAAGGAAGGGAATCTCCTCGACGGGGTAGATGGTAGCCTCCTCGGGGTCGTGCTCGGGCGGCACCTCGCCCTCCTCCCAGCCGGGGGACGTCGTCTCGAGGTAGTAGTAGGTGACGTTCTCGTAGACCCAGTGGGCGCCTGTCGCGTTAACGGCTATACCCACCGCGAGGTGATCAGGCAGGAAGATCAGGGACACGTTGTACCCCATCGAGCCCAGCAGCGAAGCCATGAGGATTCCTGTGTCCTCGCAGTCGCCGCCGCCGTCGACCAGGGTCTCCACCGGGAACCGGGGGTACTCGGTCTTCGCCTTCGTCTCGATGTCGAGCGCGTACTCCAGGTTCTGGATGAACGAGATCACCAGGTCGGTCTTGTTTTCGGTGCTGAGCCCCTCGTCCACCTGTATAATGTTGAACTCGTACACTAGGGCCTCGACGTATGCGTCGTCCAATGGGTGGAGGATGTAGCCCCTGTAGTCCGTGGTCTGGTAACGCTCCTTCTCGCTGTAGTAATCGTACATCTGCTCGGGCACGGTGACGGTTATGCTCCGCTCCACCCCGTCCCACTCCCACGTGTACTGCTTCTCCAAAACGGGTATCGACTCCGGAGAAATATCGAGTCCCCCGAAGGCGGCCTCGTAGTCGCTGAGGAGGGACTCGTACTCGGACTGGAGCTGCTCGTACTGTTCCGTCAACGCCTCGTAGTCGCTCATCAGCTCCTCTTGGTCGCCTACGAGCTCCGTGTGCTCGTCCTGTAGGCTCTGCAGCTGCTGGTTCAGCGCCTCATGCTCGTCCGTGAGGGCGTTGAACTCTCCTGTGAGGTCCTCGTAGTCGGATGTGAGTTGGTCCACCGCGTCCTGCAGCCCCTCGATCTCGGGTACTATGTACTCCGTGTAGTAGTAGTAGCCTGCTCCCGCAGCTATGATGGCGCCGATGAGTATGGAGGCGATAATCTTCGCGCTCAAGCTGGTCACTCAATGAGCGATCTCGTAATAAAAGATATGTGCCTCGGATATAGATCGCGGCTACATCCCTATGCCCGGCGTCCTGTACCGCTTCATCCACTCCGCCTTCATCACGATGTCCCGCGGGTCGCGGAGGTGGTCGCTGCACATGACGCCGTCGAGGTGGTCGATCTCGTGCTGCAGAAGCTCGCTCATGTCGTCCCTGAACTCCTCCACGTGCCTCCCGCCGCCCTCATCGCGGTACTCCACCGTTATGGCCCTGTGCCTAGGTATCTTGACGAAGAAAGCCGCCTCCATGCTGAAGCAGCTGTCCCAGACCTCGAAGGTCTCGTCGCTCCGATGGACTATCTCGGGGTTCACGAGGTAGAAGCTCCGACATGGCATCTGTACGTAGACCACCCTCTTCAGGTACCCTAGCTGGGGGGCCGCGGCTGCCCGGCCCATCCCGTAGTGCCCCTGAGCCCAGGTCAACGTGTCCTTGAGGTCAGCCAGCACCCCGGTGAGTTCATCGAAGTCCGTCACGGGCTCCGACGCCTCCCTCAGGGTGGGGTCCCCTAATAGCAGAACGTCTTTGACGACCATACATGGATGATGCCGGCCACCGATTGTAAATCTTGTGGGGCCCGCTTAGCGTAAACCATAAACCCGCTCCGCCGTTCTTCATCACATGCCTCAGGCACCTCTATACCAGCTGGACGCGTTCACCGCGGAGCCCTTCAAGGGCAACCCCGCCGCCGTCTGCCTCATGCCCTGCGACATGGAAGACGAACTATACCTCTCGATAGCCGGGGAGATGAACCTCTCGGAGACCGCGTTCCTCGAGGAGCAGGCCGCGGGGTACAGGCTACGGTGGTTCACCCCCAAGAGGGAGGTGCCCCTGTGCGGACACGCCACCCTGGCGGCCGCGCACCTCCTGTTCACCAGGCTCGGAGTCGAGGACGACGCGGTGACTTTCCACACCGTGGCCGGTGAGCTCCACGCGAGCAGGTTAGGTGGAGGCGTGACCATGGACTTCCCGCGGAACGACCCCCACCCCGTGGAGCCCATACAGGGCATACTGGACGGCCTCGGCGTATCCGGCTATGAAGACTTCCTGTACAGCGACACCAACCAGAAGATCGTCGTTCTGCTACGCGGCGAGAAGGAGGTCAGGGACGTGAGCCCCGACTTCCCGGCGCTGCTGCGGGTCGAGAACACGCTGGGCTGGAGGGGAGTCAACGTGACGGCGCCTGGGGCCAGCCACGACTTCGTGTCAAGGTACTTCGCCCCCTGGATGGGGGTCAACGAGGACCCTGTAACGGGTAGCGCCCACACCGTCCTGGGGCCTTACTGGGCTGCTAGGCTGGGGGAGAACAGGCTGACCGCCTACCAGGCGTCGGAGAGGGGCGGCGAGGTCCTCGTGGAGGTTACTCCCACGCGGGTCAGACTCACGGGCCAGTCAGTGCTGGTTGCCGAGGGCATACTCCACTACTAGAGGCCGTGTGGGTCACTGGCCCGGTGGGGCCACGACCTCTCTGTGCTCCTTCTTGATGGTGAGTTTGTCTCGTCTAAGCTTCCTCTTCTTGAACGACGGGAACAGGCTGACCTCTTTCTCCGTCAACTCTTTTCCTCCGCGTCCATTTTCTCGTGGTCGTCCGTGGGCGTGTATACCATGTGGCCTCCCTCCCGGTTAAGCCTGTCGAGGGCCTGGGTGAACTCGTTGAAGGTGCCCGTGGCCGTCTCCAAGGCGTCGCCGCACATCGTCTTGTTGAACCTGAAGGGCTCATCCAGGCTTATGGAGGCCCTGTAGAGGTTTATGCGCTCCCACTCTATGGATTCGACGAGGAACGGGAACTCCCTGGCCACGAGGCAGCGTATGTACTCCCTCGTCCCCTCGGGGCCTGACCTGAGCGCCTTCTCGACCTTCTCGTTGAGGCCACCCCAGTCCTCCCATGGGATGGCGTCCCTGGCGAAGCCCAGGGAGTCGGCCCAGCTGAAGGTGGTGTGAGTCTCCCCCGGCTCCTCGCCGATGCACTGTGGCACGGCGCCGTCTATGAGAGCGTACTGGTTGACGACGGCGAGCCCCTGCCAGGGGTCTCCGCCGGCGTACTCATCCACCAAAGCCTTCTTGGTGATCCAGTCGATGCCGTCTATGAACAGCTCAAGCCGCCGCTCGCCAAGCCCCTGCAACGTGGCCTCGACGAGTCTGAACGCCATCCTGTCGCCTTCGCATGGGTCGTCTTCGCTCATCATCTCCTCGACGCCGGCAAGGTAGAAGCCCTCCATTACGTCGGCGATGGCGTCGACTTCCTCGCCGCCCTCGAGGGCCACCCTCCAGCTGCACTGCTCGGTGTCCATTGTCAGCCTCTTCACAGCGTCCACAGGGTCGGCCAGCCGTGGAGGGTCTTCCAGGTAGCCGCGCTCGTACGCCGTCACGACCAGCGTCTCGAGACAGTCGCGGAGATAGACCTGGAAAGGGCTTCTGAGCCCCTCCCAGTTGATGTCGTGCAGCCGCCAGTACTTGTCGGGGTCGGCGTGGGGGTCGTCCCTCTGGTTGAGGAGCCCCCGGGCGTCCACCGTGTCGTTGGAGGAGACCCGTTTGACGAAGACGGCGCGCGGAGACATGGCGAAGCGGAGGCCGTCCCCCCTCATCACCTTGCCCGGGCGGGGCAGCCCCCCGTCAGCGTTGCACGGCACGTAGTCGCCGCCTCCCGTGAGGGGGATGCGTGTGACCATGAACGGGGCCAGCGCCTTCTCCAGCCTGCCCCAGACGCCGGGGTTGCACACCCTCCTGTCCATGAGGATGCTTGAGTGGGTGGAGTAGGAGACGGCCCTCCAGCTGCCGCCCTCCCTGACGTTGGAGACGTTGTTCTTGTAGACGCTTACCCCCTTGAAGTAGCCCTCCAGGCCCGTAGCCACGGTGTACGCGAAGAGCTCTGCCACCCTGTCGTAGACCACGGCCTCCAGCGGGCTGTTGTAGCTCGGGGACGAGAGCTCCAAGTGGCTCATGTCGTCGTATACCCTGAACCCGTTCAAGGCCATATAGTCCAGCCGCGGCTCCTCCACCCTTATGCCGGTGACCAGCCCGACCTTCTTAAGCTCCTCTATCGCCATCCCCACTAGGTGTACCAGGGAGCCGTGGGGGAGCTGAGGCCTGGTGTTCATGGCTAGCTCGTGCTCCACGCCCCGTATCTTCTGTTCCATCAAACCCGGCGCCTCAGGAAAACCATGTGATGCCTTCTCATGTGCCGGTGGGTCTTTAACGTTTACCGTGGGATAGGCGATCATTTCACCCGGGCATGGATATCGGATATCTTCTCCTCTATCTTCGATGGCGTCCAGCCGCCGAGCTCGTTGAACTCGAAGGGATACATGTGAAGCTCAGGCCGTAACTTGAGATAGGACCAGCTGATGGTCTTAACCTCGTCTCTGAAGCGCACAGCGAGGGCCACCCTGAGCTCGCCGCGGCTCTCCTCGGGGGGGCGGGTGAACGCCTCCTTTACGTCGGTCTCCGAGACCACGGTTTTAAGGCCGTGCCTCTCGACGAGCTCCTCGTAGAGGGGGTCGGTCACCGCCGTGTACTGATACAACGCCGCCGCCTTCGCTGAGTCTAGGTCCAAGCCCTCCTCTAGGCTCAGCCCCTCCAGACCTCTCTCGGCTAAGCTCTTTTTTATGACCCACTCGATGGAAGTGTCCAGGGACTCTATGAGTCCCTCGTCAAGCTTGCCGAGGACCCACTTGAACTCACGGAAGGCGTCCCTGTCGTGCTCCCTTGGGGCCGCGTCGGCAAACAACCTCTCCACCGCCTCAAGATAGAATGAGTTTAGGTAGTCGGTGACTCTCATCGCGGCTCCGTCGACGAGGGGTACGGCCCAGTCGTCTTCCAAGTTCATGGAGACTAACTTGTTGGACTCGATGGGGTCCCTTATCTCCGGCACCGACGTTAGGTGCCCACGCTCTATGGCCCTGAGGACATAGCCGGTGAAGGCGTGCTTGAGGAATGTGGTGTACTCGGAGCGGGCGCCCTCGCCGTTCACTATGTGGGCGCGGCTGTACGTCTCCCCCGCGTGGCTCTCGTCGCGGGTGCTCATTAAGGGGTAGTCGGCGCTTACCTCCGAGAAGACCTGCTTTGGGAACAAGGCTCGGGGGGAGACCATATAGCGGCCGTCCACGTAGCCCCCGGCGCCGCAGAACACCTGCCTCAGAATCAGGTAAGGGACCAGGAGGCGCATGTTCTCCCGGTAGGCCCGGCGCTCCACGAGGTAGTTCTCGTGGCTGCCCACCGTGGTGTAGGGCCGCTCACCCTTCGGGTCGGATGCGATGTTGGTCTTGTACACGTGGACGCGTTCGCCGGTCTCCTCCTCGTGGGCCCAAGAGGCGAGGCGCGTGTAGGCGTCGCAAGCCTTCTCGTATGCCACGGCCTCCAGGGGGTTCCTGCACTCGGGGGTGCAGACCTCGAAGAGGTTGCTGTGGACGTAGCAGAGGCTCCCGTTCATCAGGAAGGCTCGGGGCACGCTGTCGGCCTGCTTGAAGGCGTAGACCCCCTTCCCGCCGAGGGCCTCGAAGAGGCGTATGGGGCGCTGACCAGCCGCGTACTCCTGCTCGGCTCCCTGCCACATGTCCAGCGACAAAATATCCTCAGAGAGTGGCGTGCCACGGTCTAAATAATTTGTGTTTGGCTCGGTGAAAGTCGTTAAATAACTACAGTAGATACTAAATCCAGTGGTTTTATGGCTGAGAAGGTTCCCGACGAGCTCTTCGCAGACCTCGTCCTCACCAACGGCAGGATAGTGACCGTTGACAAGGACGACACAGTCGCGGAGGCCGTCGCTTGCAAGGGAGAGAAGATCATCAAGGTGGGCACCAGCGAAGAGATAAAGGCCTACACGGGGAAGCACACCGAGGTCATCGACCTCGGGGGCAAGCTGGTCACGCCGGGGTTCGTGGACAGCCACGCCCACTTCAGCTCCGGCGGCAGAAGGGTGCGCACAGTCGACCTAAGATACGTCAGGTCCATGGACGCCCTCATAGAGGAACTCCGCAAGAAGGCGGAGACGATGTCGCCGGGAAGGTGGATACAGGGCTGGGGGTACAACGAGTCCAAGCTCAAGGAGAAGAGGTTCCCCAACAGGTACGACCTGGACAAGGCGTCAACGGACCACCCGATCTCGGTCACCCGCCAAGGTGGGCACGACGGGATAAGGGTCAACAGCCTGGCGCTGGAGCTCGCCGGCATAAGCAAGGACACCCCGGACCCGGAGCCGCCTTCCCTCATCGAGCGGGACCCCGAGACGGGTGAGCCCCTGGGGAACCTGAGGGAGGAGGGAGAGAAACCGGTCCTGGACCTCATCGCCCAGGAGCCTCCGCTCACGAGGGAGGAGATGAAGGAGGGCCTGAAGGACACCATCAGGATGTTCCTCTCGCTTGGCATCACGAGCCTGCAGGAGCCTGGCGCGCCCATGGACTTCATACCCATGTACCAGGAGCTGCTCAACGATGGCGAGTTCCACGTAAGGAACAGCTTCCTGATAGCGGCGCCGACGCTGGGCCGGTCGTACCACAGGAACGAGCGCTACCAGCTGGCGGTGGACCTCAGCGTCGAGGCCGGCTACATGACCCACTTCGGGGACAGCCACCTCAAGTTCGCCGGGATAAAGCTGGGCCACGACGGCAGCATGAGCGCAGGCAACTGCGCGGTCTACGAGCCCTACCTCAACTACCCGACCCCCGACAACATCGGCGTCGTCCACGGCTACACCAACGAGGAGCTGGGCGACGGACGGGCCCTCGCCGAGTTCTCGCCCATAGTGGTCAAGCTCCACAACGCGGGGATGAGGTGCGGCATCGGCGCCATCGGCGACAGGGGCATAGACTTCTTCCTCGACGCCATCGAGGCCGCCCACAAGCAGAACCCCCGCAAGGACGCGCGGCACAGCCTGGAGCACTGCAGCCTCCCCACCAAGGAGGCGCTGGAGAGGATGAAGCGGATGGACGTAACCAGCTCCACGTCCGTGGGCTTCGGGTGGGAGCTGGGAGATCAGCACAGGAGCTTCATGGGGATGGAGAGGATGAAGAGGTACATGCCCATGAGGAGCTTCAAGGAGATGGGCATCGTCGCCAGCGGCAACGCTGACTGGCCGGTGTGCAGCGCCAACCCCATGGAGGGCATCCACGTCTGCGTCAACAGGACCACCGAGACCGGGCAGGACCTGTCCAAGGCGCAGGCGATAAGCGTCATGGACGCCATCAGGGTCTACACCTGGAATGGCGCGTACGTAACCTTCGAGGAGGACATCAAGGGCAGCGTGGAGCCGGGTAAGCTAGCCGACTTCGCGGTCCTCGACACCGACATACTCACCTGTGACCCAGCTGACATCGTCAAGACCAAGGTCCTGATGACCATAGTGGACGGCAGCGTCGTCTACGAGAGGGAGTGAAAGGCTGGAGGCGGCGGGTAAACCCCCTCGATCCTAGGATTTAGCGAGCCTGAGCCCCGTCTTCAGGGAGGCGTACAGCACGTTCAGCCCCAGGAACGCTAGGGTGAGGTTGGAGACCAGTTTGAGCTCCGACGCCAAAGGCATCTTCATGCCGATGGACTTCCTGTACGCGGTGAACACGTAGTTCAACGAGATGTAGAGGCCGTTCACG
>CAYFYM010000039.1:0-4914 GCA_964347405.1 uncultured Candidatus Bathyarchaeia archaeon
CATGGTCGACGCGCTCAACATGGACCTACACACGGCTTACAGATACACCATGTTATTCGCGGGGTCCCTGTTCGTCGTCCAGTATCTCTTCATCTACCTTTCCAGCCTAGGCGTCAAGGAGCAGCTTTCAGGGGAGTTCAGGTTCAACCTCAAGTCCAAGTGGCTTGTGCTAAAGATATGCGGAATAGGGCTCCTAGCCAACATAGCCGGCGGTATCATGTTCAGCCTCTTTCCGTACTACGTGAACCAGAAGTATGGGGTAGCCTCCGCGGGGCTGGGCACCCTGTTCTTCGTTTCCAACCTGGCGATGGCTCTCTCGAAGGGCACAGCCGCGTCTTTCGCTAAGCGGCTCGGCGGCATGAAGAGCATAACCTTCGGGATCGCCTTGTCTGCGGTGTTCCTGTTGTTGATGCCTCTGTCGCCCAGCTTCAGCGTGCTAGCGGTGTTCTACGTGCTCAGGATGGGCACCCGTTTCATGTCGGACCCCCTCATAACCAGCATGTTCATGAGGAGCATAAGCGAGGACGAGAAGTCCACCGCCAACAGCCTTAGGTTGATATCCATGAACGGCGGGGGCGTCGTCTCCCCCATATTAGGCGGCGCCCTCATGGAGATGGTGGGCCTCGACACGCCAGCTTTCATCGGCGGGGCGTTGACGCTGCTCGTCGCGTTCCTCTACCCATTACTCCTGAGACGGGAGGCGGAAGTGTTGATGGATAACGGTGGGCGGCACTAGCCCTTTTCTTCAATATTCTTCAGTAACTCAACGGTCTTCTCGCCGCCATGCCTAGTTAGGTAAGCGAGAAGCCCGGCTCTAAACACAGCGTTCTCCGGCCCCTCATTTGGGTCGTACCTCGACATGAAGCCGTCGCACGGGAATTCCTCGCACAATCCGCAGTGTTCGACGCCGTGTTCCTTGGCACAGGCGTAAGTCTCGCAGCTACCCCAGAAAGGCTTGCCCTCGACGACCCTGCAGCCGGGGCACAGAGGTATCTTATCTCCCTTGAACCAGCTACAGTATTCGCAGACGATGCCACAGGGTGAAAACTGGACGCTCATCCTGAAACTCACATGAGCCACGTGGATAATAAAACCTGTGAAAACGTCGGGATTACTCTGATGAAAATGGGGGAAAACCCTTAACCAGAAAACAGCGTCTTCATACCCATGGGCTCCGACGAGGACCAACCTAACTTCGGCGACGAGGGAATCGCCCTGTTCAGGCAACGCAGGTATGGGGAGGCGGCAGAGAAGCTAGAGAAGGCAATCGATCTAGAGCCCGAGAAGGTTGGCCTCTGGAACCTCCACGCGTTGGCGTTGGCCAACACGGGTAACTACGACGAGGCCCTAAAGTCCGTGGAGGTGGCCGCCGCCCTGGACGACTCCAACCACGTGAACTGGCAGGTTAAGGGAACCATCCTAATGAGGAAAGGCGACATGGAGGGGTCTAAGAAGGCCATCGACAAGTCTCTCGAACTGAACAAGTCGTCGGTCAACTACACGCTAAGGGGGCAGGTGGACTACAACCTCCAGAACTACGACGAGGCCATGGAGTTCTTCGAGGAGGCCCTGAGGAGGGACCCCGACAACCCCCTCGCCAACCAGATGAAAGGCCTGGTACTTTTCATCAAGAGGAGATACGGCGAGGCAATACCCTTCATCGAGAAGGCGTTGGCTGTCGGCAGCTCCGAGAGCCTTGAGAAGATACTGGATGAGTGCAGGAGGAGAGCTGAGGCCGGTTAACCAACTCCTCTTTATTTGAAGGTGGGATACTACAGGCGTATATTTTGAGCCTTAAAACTAGGTTTAAATAAAAAGGGTTAGTCTTCAAGCCTCTCAAGCTTGAAGCTGACGGGCCTGATCCCGTCGGTGCAGGCGGTGTACATTAAGCCTTTCTCGACCCAGGGGTCGAAGTCGCCTCCCATGACCATGACGGACAGGTCCTTGTAGAGGTCTCGCCACGCCCAGCCGCAGAACCCTTCGGGCATCTGCATGTTCTTCTCAACGATCCAGCTCTGCCCCTCCTGGAAGCTGCACTTCACGTAGGGCTCGTCCTTCCCGGGCATGTTGGGGACCTCGCCGTCGAATACGATGGCGGGGTCAACGCATTTCTGTACCGTGATCTTCACTCTGTTTCTCGGCATCTCTGTTCAGGGATAACCTGATTCGCCCGCCTCTATAAAGACTGTTCAAGATTGTTCTTGGAGCGGCTCACTCATTCAGCGATTTACCGCAGTTTATACAGTACAAGGTTGCGGGCACCTCCTCGCCGCAGTGAGGGCACGTAGTCACGCCTTGTATGGGGATCACATCCTCGTCTTTGAAGTAGTCAGGCTCCCTGTACGTATCCTCATAGAGCTCAGCAACAACTGGCTCCTCGGGTTGCGGCTCTCCAAGCGGCACAGGCTCGGGTAAGACGGCTTCCGGCATGGATGTCCCATACTCGTCCTCATCAATCTCTGGCACAGACTCCATCTCCGGCTCAGGATACTCGACCACAGGCTCATGGAGCTCCACCGTCTCTTCAGCCGCCTCCGGCTCAGGCACATCGGCAGGCTGCTCACGCTCGAAGAACTCTGGTTCGGGCATGTAGAGGCTCGTCTCCTCCTCAAACCCTTCCAATGACACGGAGGGCTGCTCCACCTCCATTGGAGGAGCCTCCTCCGGGGGAGGCTCTTGTGTCTCAGGATGCTCTCTGGGCGGCTCTTCCGCCGTCTCCTGGGCTGGCCGAGTCTTTGCTTTACCCATCCGGCTGCCGACAATCACCGCCGTGATCACCAGTATGAAAAGCGCCGCGAACATCAGCACCATCGCTATCTCGTTGATCATTACCCGACACCAGCCCCGTCCAGCATAGATAATAGGCTACCCGTGGATATCATTTTCCCAGCCCACTTATCAATATTAAACTATATATCCGATTCCGATAATAGCTTCTTTTCTTTAAGATAAACAATATACGTCTTTGAGGCGATATACTCACATGATTCTGGGTCTATGCGGGAGCCCCCGCGCCATGACCACTGAGTACGTTTTGAGGGCAGCGCTTGAAATGCTCCGAGACAAGGGATACGAGACCGTCTTCTGGGGCGTCCGCGGCAGGAAGATAGGTTTCTGCACCCACTGCGACCACTGCCTCAAGGGCGATGGGTGCATAATCGACGACGACGTCCAAGATCTCTACCCGCTCCTCCGGGAGGCGGAGGCCCTTGTGATGGCGACGCCGGTGTACAACGGCGGGGTGAGCGCCCAGATAAAGGCAGTCATGGACCGGATGAGGGCGCTCATCGCCCAAGACAGGGACGCTCTACGGGGCAAGCCCGGGATCGCCATCGCGGTGGGGGGCGACCGCGTAGGCGGACAGGAGCTGGCCCTGCAGCAGATCCAGACTTTCCTGACCCTGAACGGGGCGATCCACCTCAGCGGCGGCGTATTCGGAGCCAACCTCGGCGCCTCCCTCTGGTCCAAGGACAGCATGGAGGGCTTCAGGGAGGACGAAGAAGGCATGAGGGGCATGAGGAAGACCGTGAGGAGGCTCATGGAGTACATGGAGGAAAGAGAATGAAGATCGCGTGGGGGATAACGGGCTCCGGCGACAAGATCAAAGAGACAATAAAGGTCATGAAGGCGTTGAAAGCGGCGCACCCCGAGCTTGAGGTCGAAGTTTTCCTCTCTAAGGCAGGGGCGACGGTGGCCAAATACTACAGGGTCGAGGATGAGCTGCGTGACGGCTTCGACAGGGTGTGGAAAGAGGTAGACGCCAACACGCCCTTCCTCGCCGCCAGGCTGCAGGTCGGGGAGTTCATGTTCATGCTGATAGCCCCCGCCACCAGCAACACGGTTGCCAAGCTGGCCGTCGGCGTCGCCGACACCCTGCTCACCAGCGCCGCTCTACAGGCCGTGAAAGGCTACGTCTCGGTGTACATCATGCCCGTGGACTATCGGGAGGGCGAGACCACAACGACTCTCCCAAGCGGCAAGAAGCTCACACTCAGGGTGCGGAGGGAGGACGCCGAGAACGTCGCCAAGCTGGACGCGATGGAAGGCATCCACACATTCGAGTCCCCCGACATGATACCGGCTATCCTCGAGGAACACATGAAAAAAGGGAATAGAAGAGACTAGAAATAGTGGTGGATCTTCAGCGTCTTCTTGGAGAAGTCCCTCGGAGGCCTGAACTTGGTGAACAGGTCCAGCCTGTCCTGCTCCTCCAGCCTGTCGTAGATCTGGACCCACGCGCACTCGTTCTCGTAGTCCCCGACCTCGCACTTGCCCTTGACCTGTCCGCCACAGGGCCCGTTGAGCAGCCCCTTGGCGCACCGCGTCAGCGGGCATATGCCGCCTGTCTCGTCGAGTATGCAGTCGCCGCAGGCGCTGCACATGTCGTGGAACTTGCCCAGGCGCTCGGTCTCGCCTATGAACAGGGTGTTAAGCGCCGGCAGCACAATCTTGTCGCTGTACGTGCCCACCGTCTGGACGCCCGCCCCGCACGCCATGACCAGCACGGCGTCGGACTCCGCTATCTGCTTCTTGTACTCCTTCAGGTCCCGCCTGTTGAGCCTCAGGTCGCACGGGTCCTCAACCATGGCCCAGCCTGCGACCCTGCCGCCGAGCCTCTCATTCATCTCCTTGACCTCGTCCTCGCCGCCCGTCTGGCAGCTGGTTGAGCACGTGCCGCAGCCCACTATGAACAGCTTCCCGTAGGGCGAGATCATCTCCCTGATCTCCTCCATCGACTTCTGCTCTGTTATTATCATCTCACTTCCCTCCTAGAACGCCTCCAGCAGAGGCTCGAATATACGCTCGTAGAGTACCGCCATGACATGTATCCCCGCCGCGCTCGTCGTCTTATGGATCTCCTTGATGAAGGGCCTGAAGAACTCCAGGTTCACCTCGTCGTATAGCTGCTTGCGC
>CAYFYM010000040.1:0-1941 GCA_964347405.1 uncultured Candidatus Bathyarchaeia archaeon
TCAGGGAGTGGACAGTAGGCAGAGGGGTGAGGGCGTCACGAGGACGAGAGGCATGGACGGCTTCGTTGAGGTCGAGCTGACGGTAGACACCGTGGTGACCGCGTTCCACAGCTAGGTCATCAGGTAGCCGGCCGCCCCACATATATACGGTGACTCGGCTTACTGAGAGTGGAGGCACCCAAGTGAGCCCATCAGGAATCCGCGGGGACGCCAGGCGCCGCAGAAGCTACACCCCCGAGGGCCTCTACGTGGTCAAGGGGCCCGGGGAGAGCTACGGGAAGGGCTCGGTCTGGGTGCTCGGGGACGAGCACGGCTACCTGCAAGCTGCGCTTCTACGTGATTCGCGGGCCATACACCCGGACACGCTTTACATAGAAAACATGGAGGTGAAGCCCGACAGAAGGGGCCTCGGCCACGGAAGGGCCCTCTACCGTAAGGCCGAGAGGTTCGCGGAGAACGTAGGCGCGGAGTGGATACAGATAGACTCTGAGGCCGACGCCATGGGTTTCTGGATCGAGATGGGTTTCAAGGAATCCGGCAGGCTGTTCTACGCCGGTAAGACCTCCATGGTGAAGAGGATCGGCTAGATGTTCTGCATGGCGGCCTTGATCTTGTTGGCGGTCGCCTCGTCCACCGGCTTCAGCGGCCTGCGGGGCGCGCCGGCGCCGTATCCCATCTGGTTCAACGCCGTCTTTATCGCCGCTATCTGGGGGTTCTCCCGGACGAGGACCTTGTTCACGTAGCTGGCGGTGCGCTGCCCCTCACCGGCGGCGGCCAGATCGTTCCCCCTGTAGGCCTCCACTATGCCGACGCACTGCGCAGGTATCACGTTTGCGACGGCCACTATAGCGCCTTTGCCGCCGAGCATGAGGGTCGGCAGTATCATGTCTGCGCTGCCTGATAGGGCGCTTATCCTGTCCCCGCAGAGCCTTATGACCTCGGCCATGGTGCCCGGGTTTCCGCTGCTGTCCTTCATCGCGACGAGGCCGCTGTGCTCCTCCGCTATCCTCGCAACGGTCCTGGGGTCCACGCTGTAACCCGTGAACTTTGGCACGTTGTAGAGTATCACGGGGAGGTCGACGGCGTCCATCAGAGAAATGAAGTGCTCGGCTATCTCGTCCCCGGTGGGCTTGAAGAAGAAGGGCGTCGTCACGAGGGCGGCCTCGGCGCCCGCCTCCCTGGCGTCCCTGGTGAGCGTGATGGTCTCGCGGGTGCCCATTGACCCGGTGCCCGCGTACACCTGGGCCCGGCCGTCCACCTTCTCTACCATGAACTCGATGATACGTTTCTTCTCGTCCCTGCTCAGGTATGGGGCTTCCCCGGTGCTGGCGTTGGCGACCAGCCCGCTTACGCCGCCTTCCAGCCAGCGCTCCATCAGCTTCTCCAGCGCGTCGAACATGATCTCGCCGCGGTCGTCGAAGGGGGTCACCGTGGGCACGTATACTCCCGTGGGCTTCAACGTGATCACCTCTAAGACGCGGCTCAATGGATAAAACCGTTGGTGGCACGTTTTTTATACGGTGCGCCGCTCCCCCTTTGGTGGATGAAGGACAGCTACCCCCGCGGCGTGCCCATCAGCATAAAGTACCCCGAGATGCCGGTGTACGAGTTCTGGAGGAACAGCGCCCGAAAGTTCCCTGACAGGGACGCCGTCATATACCTTGGGGCGAGGCACAGCTACGATGAGCTGTGGCGCCAGACGCAGAGCTTCGCGGCCAACCTCCAAGGACTAGGCGTAGCGAGGGGGGGCCGCGTCGCCGTGCTCCTGCCTAACTGCCCCCAGTTCATCGTCGCCTTCAACGCGGTCAACTTGCTGGGAGGGACGCTGGTCGCCCTGAACCCCCTGATGCCCGCCACGGAGATCGGGCGCGAGATGGAGGAGACGGGGTGCAGCGTCCTCGTCGTACTGGACAGGCTGCTCGACAGGCTCCCCGAGGAACT
>CAYFYM010000041.1:0-2951 GCA_964347405.1 uncultured Candidatus Bathyarchaeia archaeon
TGGCGTACGAGCTGGGCATGGACCCGGTGGAGTTCAGGCTCAGGAACGTGCTCAGGGTCGGAGGCCGGACCACCTGCGACCAGGTCCTCGACCACAGCGTCGGCATAGAGCAGTGTCTCACCGCCGTACGGGACGCCTCAAACTGGGGCAGCCACACTGAGCCTGTGCGGGAAGGTGGCAAGGCCCGGGGCGTCGGCGTCGGCCTCGCCTACCACGGCATAAGCACCAGCCGCGGCACCCCCGACTGGAGCGCCGCCAGCCTACTCCTCAACCAGGACGGCAGCGCGACCTACAGGACCGGCATCGTCGAACTAGGGCAAGGCAGCCCCTTCGGCCACGTCAAGATCGTCAGCGAGATCACAGGCATCCCACCGGAGGAGATACGCATCGAGCTCCCGGACACAGACAGCACCCTCAACGCAAAACCCACCCACGGCAGCCGCGGCCTCATGCTAGGAGGCACAGCCGCCGCCAAAGCCGCCCTCAAACTAAGACACAGCATGGCGGCGTGCGCCGCCGAGTTACTAGATATACCCGCCGAGAGGATCGCGTTAGCCGACGGCAGAGCCCACGACAAAGAAGACCCCGAGACAGGCATATCCGTCAAGGAGCTCGCCGAGGAGATGTACACCCGCGGCCACGTCCCAGGCGCCTACGGCTACTATAAGGCGCCGAAACGGTTCTTCGACCCCGAGACGGGGCTGGGCGTCAACTACAGCGTCTACACCTTCGCCGCCACGGTGGTGGAGGTCGAGGTGGACACCGAGACAGGGGAGACAACAGTCCTCCACGTGTGGCCCGCCATGGACTGCGGCAGAGCCATCGACCCGTTGATGATAGAGGGCCAGATCGAGGGCGCCATAAGCCAAGGATTGGGCTTCGCCCTCATGGAGAACATGGAGCTTAAGGATGGGCGGGTGATGAACCCCGGGTTCAAGGACTACGTCGTCCCCTGCAGCGTGGACACCCCCCAGATAGAGCCCGGGATCATAGTGGAGGAGCCGTACAGGCACGGAGCCTTCGGCGCCAAAGGGGTGGGGGAGCCGGCGATAATCAGCGTCGTCCCGGCCATCACGAACGCCATCCACAACGCCACCGGCCTATGGTTCAACACAGTCCCGGTGCGGCCGTGGACCCTATATGAGGCGCTGAGGGAGGCGGAGCCATGAGGCCGCTGCCTAGGTTCCAGTACCACGCGCCGAAGACGCTTGAGGAGGCGTTGCAGCTCATGGACACGCTCGAAAACGCGAAGCCTGTGATAGGGGGGACGGACCTCGTGCCCCTCCTGAGGGAGGCCGCCTGCAGGCCGTCGCACCTGGTCGACCTGAACAATGTTGCGGAGTTGAACTACGTGAGGGAGCGGGACGGCTTCATCTGCATCGGCGCCACGGCTACTCATAGCCAGGTAGCCGCCACCGATCTGATGCGCAGAGCCCCGGCGGTCGTCGACGCTGTTTCACGAATAGGAAGCCCTCAGATAAGGAACCGTGGCAGCGTGGCGGGGAACCTCTGCAACGCGTCCCCCGCCGCCGACTCGGCGCCGCCCCTGCTGGTGTACGACGCCGAGGTGAAGATAGCGTCCAGCGGCGACACAGCCATCATGCCGTTGCCGGAGCTATTCACGGGTCCCAAGTTCAACTGCCTGGAGCCCAACGAGCTCGTCACAGAGATAAGGTTTCCCGTTCCTCCGGCGGCGTCCTCTTCATCTTTCAAGAGGATTGGCCGCCGGAAAGCTTTCACGCTCTCCGTCGTGAGCGCCGCGGCCTACGTCGAGATGGACGGCCGCATATGCAACGAGGCAAGGGTAGCCTTCGGGTCGGTGGCCGAGACCCCCATCAGGGCCCCAGAGGCGGAGGGGCTCCTAGCCGGGAACGAGCTTGATGATCAAACGATATCTGAAGCCGCGGAGGCCGCGAGTCGGAGCGTTGCCCCGGTCACCGATGTGCGAGGCACCGCGGAGTACAGGAGGGCCATGTGTGGGGTGCTGCTTAAGAGGGCTCTGCAAGCGGCGATTGGGAGGCTGAGCTAGTATGGAGGTCAGCTTCGAGCTCAACGGAGAGCCCGTGACCGCCATGGTCGAGCAGCACGTAAGCCTCCTGGACATGCTGAGGGAAGAGATGGGCGTCAAGAGCGTCAAGAAGGGGTGTGAGCAGGGCGAGTGTGGAGCCTGCACGCTCCTGCTGGACGGGGCCCTCGTGGCCAGCTGCCTTGTATTGGCGCCGCAGGTAGAGGGGAGGCACGTGACCACCATCGAGGGACTTGAGAAGAACCCGTTGATGATAGACCTAAGGGAGGCGTTCATAGAGAACGGCGCCGTCCAGTGCGGCTTCTGCACCCCAGGGATGCTCATGAGCGCATATGTCTTGCTGAGGGACAACCCCCACCCTGGCATGGACGAGGTGAAGAGGGGCATCGAGGGCAACATCTGCAGGTGCACGGGCTACACAAAGATCATCGAGGCCATACTCGACGCAGCGGAGCGTATAGCCCCTGAGTGACGCGGAGATAGTATCCAGGCTTAAGGGAGAGCTGGACGCGGGCCGATCCGCCGTCTTCTGCACCCTAGTCTACAAGGAGGGCAGCGGCCCCCGGGACCCGGGCAGCAAGATGCTGGTGACATCCAGCGGCGAGGCTCTCGGCACCATAGGGGGAGGAGGCATGGAGCGGAGGCTCATTGACGAAGCCCTTGAGGCGCTGAGCGAGGGAACCCCCAGGACGATTCACTTCGCGTTGGGCGTCCCAGCCCGCGAGGGAATGATATCTGTGGACAGTAAATGCGGTGGAGAGGTGAAGATATTCATGGACGTTTTGAAGCCGGAGCCCCGGCTGATAATCATGGGGTCTGGGCTGATAGCGCAGGCCGTGGCCAGGTACAGCAGGGACTGCGGGTTCCACGTCACCGTCGTGGACGACGCGGACACTGCCACAGAGGAAAACTTCCCGGGCGTCGA
>CAYFYM010000042.1:0-8412 GCA_964347405.1 uncultured Candidatus Bathyarchaeia archaeon
CATGGAGAGCCCCTACGGCGACAACAGCCAGAAGATACCTCCCCACACGGGGCTGCCCGGGTTCACCGTCCCCATGGGGTTCACCCACGGCGGCCTCCCGGCCGGCCTCCAGATAGTGGGCCGGCTCTTCAACGAGCCCACACTGCTCAGCGTCTCCTACGCCTACGAGAAGGCGACGAGGCACCGGAGACCCCCTGACGGGTTCCCCGACCTGTGACCCACCTGTTTTTAACCTGAACCACCAATCCAGACACGGTGGAACCAGTGATTCCGTGGCTGAACCTGGGGCTCATGGTGTACTCCTCGATCCTGTTCCTGTACTTCTATGTGTTGAGCGTGGCTCCGGCGGGCCTCGCCAAGGTCGTGGGGGACGAGGCCTATGCAAGGTGCGCGAGGTACCGCCAGGCGGCGATGCTCTTCGAGTTCCTAGCGGCGGCGGGGTACGTCGTCTACTTCTATCACCCTCTCCCAGTGCCTCTACCTAGGACGTTTTCCTGGGGATGGAACACGTCCAAGGCGCTGGGGCTTCTCCTAGGCGCGCCGAGCATGTACATCATGCTCAGGGGTATGAGGGATGCGGGCGAGGAGTCCCTGACGCCGGACAAGGGGCGGGCCATGTTCGGAGGAATATATGAGCGAGTGAGGCACCCCCAGGCCACTGGGGAGGTGTTCCTGAGGTTCTCAATGGGCCTGCTGCTGAACTCCCCGTTCCTAGTGCTCTTCAGCCTCATCGACTTCCCGATGTACCTCATAATGTGCAGGGCCGAGGAGCAGGACCTCATACTCAGGTTCGGCGACGCCTACGTCGAGTACATGAAGACGACGGGGGCGTTCATCCCGAGGATGGATCGAGGCTAGAACTCCTCTATGGTCACGGGTCTACGCTGGGCATGGAAAAGCGTGTCCAGCGTGTTGACGTAGCCCTCGTCGGACACCTCGGCCAGCCCCATCATCCAGAGCTTCCTGAAGTCCACCACCCCCATGATGAGGGACGAGAACCACGCCACGTCGAGGGTGACCTCCACGTCGTAGCCGCCGTCGTCCACGACCACGGGTTTCCCGTCGGTGAAGTGGACGACCACGGCGCCGTCGTTCTCCGGCAGGAAGCTGTCCCGGACCGTGAGCTTCGCCTTGACGCTGACGCCGTTGAAGCCGTGGCCGGTTAGCTCCTCCCATACGCCACGGGCGTCGATGACCCTGTACATGATCCCCACGCCCTGGACGTTGGTCTCCTGGCTCGTGTAGAACATGTTGGGCACCCCGTCACGCGGGTCCCTTGGGACGAAGTGCAGGTCGTCGTCCATGGTGTTAAGCACCACCCTGTCCACCTGGTCGAGCTGCACGGCCAGGAACCCCAGCAGGGCCCGGAGCGCCTCCGGGGTCTCGTACACCAGCGTGTGTACCTCGAGGTTCTGGAGCAGCACGTGGTCCTCCATTAGCTTCTTGTAGCCGAACGCGGCGAAGCCCTTCACCTCGCCGCCTTCCCTGTACCCAACCACCTTGAAGCGCTTGGGGAACCGTTCGAAGTAGCTCCTCCTCTTCTCTATCATGCCGTGGGTCCGGTGGGCGTACCTGTTGAAGCAGGCGGTCAGCGCCTCCGCGTCCGACTCGCCGAGGTACGAGACGTCTTCTCTGGGCCCCCGGGGCAGGTCCATTGGCCTGAACCTGTACTGGTTCATCTTCCTTCCGTACCCGTACCCCATCTTGACGTAGTAGCCCGGCCTGAACGGGTAGAGGATGACTAGCTTGGCGCCTCTGCCCCTGTAGTGACGGTGGAAGTACTCCATAAGCTCCTTGGATACGTGCATCTTCCTGCGGAGGGGGTCTACGCAGACGTTGCCGACGCCGCCTACGAGGACGTGGTTGTCGTACAGCGTCATGTTGAAGTCGTGGAGCCTCATGCCGCCCACCATCTCGCCGCCCCTGTAGCACCCGTAGTAGTTGATGCTGTCGTCGTCTCTCTGCGCGGCCTTCATCCGCTCTATCCAGCCCCGCCTCCGCTCATCGTTCACGTCGGTGAACATGGCGGGGTAGGAGTCCAGCGTGATCCTAGCGTAGTCCTCGAACTCGTCGTCCCTGATCAGCCTGACCTCGCTCATACCCTGAAAAGGTGTCGTATAGGAGATAAAGTTAAGTAATGGCTACCTGAACTCGTCGAGGAGCTTCCCGACGTCGGCCTCGATGGGTCTCCCAACGAGGGGCCCGTCCTTGAGCGCGGGGAAGCTCGTCCGGTACGGCGGCCTCTGCTCACTGTAGAAGACGCCTATGGGGATGCGGTCCCCCCACTCCAGCGCCTTCCCGTAGGCGGCGTCGAAGTCCCCGGCGTCGTGGCCCTCGTCCTCCAGCTTGTAGACCCGCTCCTTGTAGAACTGGAACGTGTTGACCCTGTTCCAGATCACGCAGGGCTGCAGCACGTCAACCAGCGCGAAGCCCTGATGCTGGATGGCCTTCTTGAGCACCTCGGTCATGTGCCTTGGCTCCCCCGCGAAGGTCCGGGCCACGAAAGAGGCGTCGCCGGTGAGCGCCTGTGTGAGGGGGTTGACGCCGGTCTCGAAGCTGCCCCTGGGGCTGGTCTTGGTGACGAAGCCCTTCTTGCTCGTGGGGCTCGTCTGCCCGGTCGTCAGCCCGTAGATGAGGTTGTCGTGTATCACGTAGACTATGTCCACGTTCCGCCTGGCGGCGTGGGCTAGGTGACCCAGCCCGATGTTGAAGGCGTCGCCGTCCCCGGCGAACCCGATGACCGTTAGATCGTGGTTCCCGAGCTTGATGGCTGTAGCCGCCGGGAGCACCCTGCCGTGGATCGTGTGGATACCGTTCACGTTTATGTAGTCGGTGAACTTGCCGTGGCAGCCGATGCCCGTCACGGCCACCACCTCCTCCCGCCTCAGCCCCAGGCCCATGAGGGCCTGCTTCACAGTCATGAGTATCGCGAAGTTGCCGCAGCCGGGGCACCAAGTGTTTGTGGCCGGGGTCCCATAGTCCTTCATGGACGACATCACGCCACCTCCAACACCCGGTCACGTATCTCGTGGGGCGTGAAAGCGCGGCCGTCGTACCTGAGAGCCACGTGCTCGAAGCCGTAACCCGTGTTGAGCTTGATCAGGGTCCCCAGCGGCGACGCCCTGTTGTTCTCCACGAGAATGGTCTTGCCTTTGAGGTACCGGGGCAGACCCTTGGGGAAGGGCTCCACCACGGCCACCTGCACGTACCTCGCCTTGACTCCCTCGTCCACGAGCATTCCCATGGCTTCGAGGGCGGGCCCCTTGGTGCTTCCCCACCCCACGAGGGTGACGTCGGGGTCCTCAGCGCCGTAGACCCTTATGGGCTCCAGCGCCTCGACCGCCTCCCTGATGTGTTGCGTCTTCCTGAACCTTTTTTCTACCATCTCCCGTGTGGGGCTTGATTCCGAGGTGCTGAACCCTCGTTCCACGTGCTCGTTGCTGTTTGCCAGCACCAGCGCGTTCACCGTCCCCGGCAGGGCGCGGGGGCTGACGCCGTCCTCGGTGATCCTGTACCTGCCGTACTCCTCGTCCCCGGACCACTCGGTGATCAGCTTGCCTCTGTCTATCTCGACCATCGAAAGGTCGAAGGGCTGCGTGGTCTTGTGGCTCTCGACGACGTTCTTGTCCGTGAGCACGATGACTGGTATCTGGAACCTCTCCGCCAGGTTGAACGCCTCGGCCGTAAAGTAGAAGCACTGATCGACGTCGCCGGGGGCGAGGACCACGCGCTGGAACTCGCCGTGGGCGCTGTACACGGCGAAAAGCAGGTCGCCCTGGCCAGAGTAGGTGGCTAGGCCCGTGCTGGGGCCGGGGCGCTGGGCCAGCATCACCACCACAGGCGTCTCCGTCATGGCGGCCATGCTCAGGCCCTCCGCCATGAGGCAGAAGCCGCCGCCGCTAGTGGCGGTCATGGACCTGACCCCGGCGTAGCCGGCGCCCACCGCCATCAACATGGCGCTTATCTCGCTCTCCGCCTGCACCACCGCGACTCCGCTCTCCTCGTCGTGGGCGAACATGTAGTGCAGCACCGGGCTCGCCGGCGTCATCGGGTAGGCAGAGTAGAACCTGCACCCAGCGGCCAACGCGCCGAGGGCCACCGCCTCGTTGCCCGTGAGCCATATCCGCTCGGGGCGAGTCCCCGGCTCCACACTGCACCGGAACCCGTAGTCGTGCTCAGACACGTACCCCCAGCCCCTCTCCAGCGCCTCTACATTCATCTCCACGATCCTCTGCCTCCCCTCGAAGGCCTCGTCGACCACCTCCTTCAGCGTGTCGAGGTCGAGCCCTATGAGCGCTGCCACCGCGCCCAGCGCCACGGTGTTCCTCATGATCTCCGGCCCCTCAAGCTCCTTCACGATCTCCGTCATGGGCACGGGGTAGAAGGCTACGTCGTCCCTCCCCACCTCGCCCGGGTCTAGCCCGTGTTTCTCGTCGAGTATGACGCCTCCTCCCTCGTTCACCGCGTCGAGGTGGATGGAGACAGTCTCCTCGTTCAACGCCACAAGCAGGTCGGTGTGAGGCGACGGGCTGTGCACCTCCCTGCTGGAGGCCCTGACCCTGTAGAAGTTGTGGCCGCCCCTGATGAGGCTCGGGTAGTCTATCTCCCCGAAGCAGTGGAACCCCGCCCTCATCAGCGCCTTGCCGAGGAGCATGCCGCTGCGGCTTATCCCCTGCCCCGCCTCCCCCCCTATGATTATGGAAACCGTGTCGTCATTTAACCCGGAGCACTTCATCTCAATCACCTAAAATGTAGAACATGAATACTCCGAGAAGCACGGTTAATATAGGTTTAGCACGCGCTGGCTCGTCGCCTCGGAAAACATTTAAAACGTATAAACCGGCGTATCATGGGATAGGTGAAAGCTATGCCTACCATTACGATTAGTGACGCTTGCGATGGAGACGGGGTGTGCGTCGACATCTGCCCCATGAACGTTTTCGACCTAGTGGACGAAAAGTCCGTCCCTGAGAGGGCCGACGACTGCATCATGTGCATGGCGTGCGTGAACGCCTGCCCCCAACAAGCCATCACCGTCGAGGAGTAGACTCCCCTAAAACCCTTTTTCCACCTATTTTTGACGTCTAGTGCTGCCTGACGGCGATAGCCCTGACAATGTCGGCGGTGTTCTCGCACCAGTCGGCGACGGTCTCGAGGGCGTCGAGGAACTCGTTCATCAGTATCAGCGCGCCGGTGGTGAACCCCGGGAACTCCAGCGAAGCGAAGAGCTTCCTCGCCTCCCCGTAGAGGTCGTCGATGTTCTCCTCAAGCATCTCCACCTGGTTGGCAAGAGTCAGCGCCTTCCTGCTGTCCTTCGGGAGGGCTCGGACACACTGGGTCAGGACCTTGACGCAGTCCACGTTCGCCCTGACCATGTTCATCGTTGCTTCCTTCATCTCGTCTGGCGCCTTCTCGAAGGGGACGCTGTTCAGTATCCTGCCCGCCTCCTTGCTCCAGTCGGCTATCCAGTCCACGGCCCTCACCATCTCCATGAGGTCGTCCCTCTCCTCGGGGAACATCTCGCCCTCCGTCAGCTCCGCCACCATCCTGCGGCGGAGCTCGTCTGCCTGCATCTCCATCTCTGAGACGCTCATGTAGGACCTCTTGCACTTGTCGGGGTCGCACTCGGCCGCCGCCTCCACCATGTCGTAGAGGCTGTTCACCGCCTTCTGGGTGAGCTCAAGGTGGTCCTCCACCATCTCCAGCACCTTGTGCCCTCTCTTGGGGGCGAACCAGCCGAACAATCTCCTTGACAAGTTAAGCCAACAACTCTCTGTAGTACTATACTATATACTTTCCTTCCTCATCTTGTCTAGATCAAGTAATAGTACAGGATGACGGCTGAAGGGATGACGTAGAACAACGCCACGATCATCAGCGTCGTCCTCGGCGACGACGAGACGACGGCGGCCACACGCCTCACGAGCCTAGAGAACGGGTCAAGCAACGGCATGAAGAGCAACGCTCCCACCACGTTAATGGTGAGGTGCACCAGCCACACCCCGAGGCTCACGGGGTCGCCGGTAGCCAGCGCCGCTATCATCACGTCGAAGACGGTCCCGACGTTGGCGCCTAGGATATAAGGCAATATGTGGTACTCTGCCTTTATGACGCCGCTGGAGGCCAGCGGAACCAGTAGCGAGACCATCACCGTTGTGCTGGGTACCATGACCGTGAACAGGAAGCCGGCGGCGAACGCCCTCAGCGGCCTCGAGAAAGTCATCCTTATCAGGTTCCAGCTCCGGGGCATGCTGAACATAGCCGTCATGTACCGCTCCACGGCGGCCAACGCGAGCACCAGTGAAAGCCCCCCCAACACCATCCCGGCCCACGGAGGAACGACCGCCAGAAGGGGGTCCACCCAAGGAGTAGCCACGTCCAGCAGATCAGGCACCGCTTTCAGCCATGACGCCCTGACGAAGAGGGAGCTGCCGCGCCACGCGATCCTCGTGAAGACTCCGAAGAAAAGCTCGACGGGGTAGAAGATGGCGAGGGTGAACAGGTTGTATAGCACGTGGCTCATGGTCACGTTGAACGCGGCCTCGCTTTCGCCCTGCCCCTTCACCCTCTCAAGCACCGAGACGAGGAAAGGCGTGACGGTTGTCCCCATCTCCGCGCCTAGCATGGTGGCCACCGCAAGCGATATGGGCAGCACGCCGCTCGATGTGAAGGCAACCACTATGGAGTCGAACGCCCCTGAGCTTTGAAGCAACGCCGTGGACACCCAGCCCGCGAACACGCCGCTCGTGGTGTCACTGATCAAGAGCACAATCCTCTCCGCGAGGGTTTCACCCATGATGGTGGCAGACGACTTGATCAGGACGATGGCTGAGACGAAGAAGTAGAGCGCCGTCAAGGAGCCCAGGATGTTTCTGGCGTTGGATGCCAACGAAGGAGATTACATAGAGATATGGATAAAAAAATAGAGTATAGAGGTTATATAGCCTATATAGATGGGTCTAGAACGCCCTTATCGCTATGGCCCGGGCGATGTCCACTGTGTTCTCGCACCAGTCAGCCACCATCTCCACGGCGTCCATAAACTCGTTCAACAGTATCGCCGCGCCGCGGGTCATACCCAGGTCCTCTATATCGGCCATTATCCGCCTGGACTCTGCGTAGAGATCGTCCACGTCCTCCTCCAGGAGCTCCACCTGGTCCGCGAGCTCCAGCGCCTTCTTAGGGTTCCCCGATAGAGCCCGTATGCACCCGGCCAAGACCCTTACACAGCTGTAGTTCTCCCTGCACATATCCTCTATGGACTGCCTAAGCTCCTCGGGGAGCCTCTCGAACGGGATTATGACGAGAATCCTGCCGGCTTCTCTAGCCCAGTCGGCTACCCAGTCCACCGCGCGAACGAGTTCCATTAGGTCGTCCCTCTCGGTTGGAAAAACGTCCCTCTGGGAGAGCTCCGTGACCATGTCGCGCCGGATCTGGTCTGCCTTCATCTCCATCTCGGAGATCCTCTCGTAATACGCGTCCTTGGACTCGGGTGAGTCGCCGACGGCCTTGACCATCTCGTGTAGCTCCTTGACTGCCTCCGTGGTCAGGTCCAGGTGTTCATGGGTCATGTCGAGGACTGTCATGTTTCTCTTGTCCCCGAACCATCTCAGTATCCTCTCGCTCAAGCCAGGCCCTCCTTCAACATCTTCAACACGTCATCACCTAAAATATGTAGATCACCAATATCGGCACCACGAAGAACACCGCCACAACCCAAGCCAGAAGGGCGTAAGCCGCGTTCTGGTTCCGCGTTATCTTCTCGCCGAGCCACTCCGCCGTCCTCACGGGCACGAACCTAAGAGGCGAGATCAGCCACAGGGTCAAGGCAAGTATATTCAGCAGGACGTGGGCTGAACCCAGTATCATGCCGACCACGCCCCCGGCGACGTACCCGTAGATCTGGCTGAGGTCGACGGTCGTCGCCATGTTGCATCCCACGAGGTACGGGTAAGCCGTCTTCAGGTTCACCACCTTGGTCGCCAGGAAAGGTATGACGAGGGAGGAGCCTATGCTGCTGCTTCCCACGAGGAATGTGATGCTGAAGCCCGTGGCGAAGCCTCTATACGGGTTCTCGAACGCCGCCTTCACTTTGTCTTCCCACCCCGTCTCTATGATCTTCTCAAGCCCCTTGGTTATCATGCTCATCGAGAATATGATGACGCCGAACCAGGCGAGGAACAGGAGTATGCCGCCGAACCTGTCGCCTAGGAAACCTACGGCCAAAGCCTTCGTGGGCTTGATCAGGGGCTCCTCGATTATTATATCTATAATGGTCTTGTCGAAGGCCGCGAAGACGTCCTCCATCTTCAGCACCTCGGTGTAGAAGCTGCCCAGCCTGAGGACCGTCCTGCTGATGATCCCAGTGGAGAGCTCGAGGACGAAGAATATGGCGATGGTAAGCGCCTCGTA
>CAYFYM010000043.1:0-16635 GCA_964347405.1 uncultured Candidatus Bathyarchaeia archaeon
GCTATCCCCCCGTCGTGGGGTTGAGTGCGTTCCATCACTCCGCTGAGGCGGAGACAGTTCTGGCGATCCCTCAGCACGAGTTAAGCATTTTCTATTGATTGGCAAATGCATACCGAAATTAAAAAAGTGGGGGCTTTACATCGGGATGATCTTCAATACCTGTAGAAGATACTCGATCCTGCCCGATAGCATTGACATTCTGAATAGGACGGTGTTGCCGAACATTACGCCCAGCCCCAGCATCAGGACTAGTCTCCCAACTCTTGCTGTAGGCGCTAGTATACCCTTGTGCTCCCTGGTGAACAGGAAGTACGACACTGAGCATATTGTACCGATGCCTACATAGAAGAAGTTGAACCAGTCCATCATGCTGGTGCCAGAGGGCGGTGTGATCGTGGATGCCACTTGGTTGATGATGTTCGGTATTAGGGTGCCTGAGGTTATGACTCCAAGCATGACGCCTACGAGCGTCGCGATGGAGTACCTGGAGATCCACCTATACTCCTCGACGAATACCGTGTACATCCCAAGCCCCAGCAGGAGAGGGACGATGAACACGATCTGTCCGCCAAGCAGCGGCGTCACGGCAATCCTGTTGGTGTTCTGAACAGCGACGACTGCTTGAACGGCGAAGGCTATGCCAATGTAGACGTGCTCAGCGAGCCTGTATAATGGGCTTTCTTTGTATAGCATATAGCTGTAGATGGCGACGGTTAGCACCGCCCCCACCCAGATACCGATTAAACCCCATAGCTCTGTTGGATACGCCATTCTATCTTCCTCCCTGAATCTTGCTGATGATAATGGGTAAGTTAGCCAGTATGATTAGTATCACGAAGAGCAGGTGAGACATGCTGATGGCGTCCATTGTTACCGTAGCTGCAGCAGGCATACCAGCGAGAGACTCAAGCTCGGCTGCGCCACGTGCGCCGACGGCTAACCCAAAGATGTCACCGCTGGCAAGATAAGGCGCTAGCGCCGAGCCCTTCATGGCGATACCCATCCCTGCGACGGGTATACCATAGGGCTCGCCCCATTGCTGGATCCACTTGACCTCACCCTCAGCAGTGAACAGCACCATCGAGTAATCCCCTGCCTCGTTGGCTTCTTGCATCAACGGAATATCATCTACTGGTGTACCGAAGTGGTCAGTAGGGAATATGCTGCTCATGTCGACAGCCATCTGAGCCGCCGCAGCGTCCTGTCCAGTATAGTAGCCAAGAAACACGACATCAACACCGTACTCAAGATCGTCTATCCTTGGCGCAAGCTCGCGCAAACGATCCCACGACCTTGGCACGTCGATGCTGTCTCCCATGAATACTAGTCTCGCTCCTTGGTCCAGCAGTGTGTTAACCTCGACGACGAGGCCACCCATGCACTCGGGCCAAGTGCTGACGCTCATGAAGATATCGATGAGGACTACATCCCCTTCCTCGATTTCTAGTAAACCTTCGTACAGATCCCTTGTTGATTGGTTGATGGTGATCGGAAGTCCAAGTGGGTTAACCAGAGGAGCAGCAATGGCGATAACCAGTATCCAGTAGTAGACTCTGCGGTCGAGCTTGTCGAGCCTCTCCCAGATTGTCATAGATTCTCCCATTACTCTACGCCTCCGAAGAACCCTTGTTCCTTGTTGGTGACGACTCGGTAAGCATATGCTACAGCGCCGAACCCGGCAATTAACAGTAGAGTCCTGTATCCGGGAACCTGCCCGATGTCCATCAGCCAGCCACCTATCTGGGGGAACCCTGACCAGATGACTTCTCCGATGGGCGCGTTCCTGAGTACTAGGAAGCATCCAGCGATGAGTAGTAATGCTGCGTCGATGTTCCTAGCCCTGAAGGCCCTGTAGGCGGATGAAACGATGAAGAACCCTGTGCTTGCGTACATGGTCTGCTGTAGAGTGGTGTACACGTGGTTGAACGCCCACTGGTACTGATCACCATTGGTGTTTATTATGCCTAGAGCAAAGACCACGAAGAATGTCACCAGAGCGACGATGCTGTAGAGCCATCTACCCTCCGACCTTCTCTGGACGTGGTTTGCATGTATCCTAAGCAGGCTTATGACGCCTAGTCCAAGAGCCATGTTCGATATCACGACGGCGAACTGTCTTAGAGTCTCTGCAACGGTGCCGATGGCCGCGATGTTCAGGAAGTAGTCTCCTATGATGAACGCGAAGACTATCACAGGAATGTACTTAAAGGCCGTTGATTTAAGGAATGACATTCTATATCACATCCCAAGTAGGTCCACCAATAACGTAATTCCTAGTGGAGCGAGTATCACGCCGAGTACAGATATGCCCAGCGTCACCAACTTTACGACATCCTCGGCAGCGATGGGCCCTATAGAGCCCGCCTCACCCGACACTGCGGCAGCAGCGGCGTAGAGCTCCTCGCTTATGAGGCAGTAGTCGGTGCTGGCAACTAGGAACGGGATTTGGTAGTAGTTAATCGTCCCACTTATCTGCATGGCCCCGATGACGTTCCCACCTTCTGCGAGAACGACCGACTCGTATGCCAGTGAACCTATGAGGCAGGCTGCTGCAGGCATCTCCCTCTGAAGGGAGCCTAAGTAGCGGGACACCAGTGAGCTCTGGTTAGCGACGAGCTCGATGAAGTCGTCGCGGTAGTCCTCTGGTTTTCCCTCAGCGATGTACGCGTTCTTAATCGTCTCTTGGATTAGAGGCATCGCGTCGATGGTGGATGTGAATAGCTTAAGTTGGACGCCTGATTGCGCTAGATGTTTGGACAGTAACCCGAGTATGGTGATGCTGGCTAAGGTGTAGGCGCCTGAGCCACTGCTCAGGGTTCCTGTGATGCCCGTGCAGTAGAACATGGGCCGACCCATCTCGGCGCATCTTCCGACGGCTTCGGGTATGGCCTCCAGCGGCGGCAGGGTCCTTATCTTGATGACCTTGCCCTCCTCGATCATCTTGCTGTACCAATAGTATAGCGCGAACGAGCCTAGAATCAGTATTAAGGCAACGATCCGTCCTTCTTTGAGAACCATTTTTCCCTTTTCTTTTTTCTTTGCATTCCCCTCCGGTAGACGGATGGGCATTCACCCCGTCGTGGGGCATAGCGCTTTTCTGTCATCTCCTCACAGCAATCTGCTCAGAGACCAACAGCGATCTCCCAAGCGCGGGTTACAATGTTATGAACTCATGTAAATTTAAAACCACTCATCAGAAACATTACTTAATTTTTTTAAAAGACAGAATATAAATATTTTAGATATAATACAATTGTTTTTAACCAAATTTATATTATATATTTAATTTTTGCTTAATGAAAAAGACTTGCTGTTACCTGACGAACATGGCGCATGTAATAGCAGACAAGTCTATTTACCTGTCACCAGCCTTCGACGAACACATGGAGACTCGCAAGCGCCCTCACTTAGATCCCTCGTGCATCCTACCATACTTCAGGCGAGCTGAACCGAGTCTTTCAACCACCCCTGGGAAGAGACCGAGGTCTCTATGTGGCAGCGGCAAGGCATCCATGAAGGCTTGATTATACTCCTTCATCGTAGCCAGCTCGATGTACTCGATCCTTCCGCTGAATGCTTGGGCTTCCATGCGAGCCCCACTGGATAATAGAGCCATCCGAGCACCTGTCCCTGCGGCGTTTCCCACCTGCTGGATATCCAATGCGTCGAACTCAGGGATCATACCCACCTCGATGGCACTCTCGCGGCTGATGTAGGTGCCGAACGCCCCGGCCATGTATGTGTTGACGATCTCGTTTGGCCGCACACCGAGACGTTCCAGCACCATCTGGGCGCCGGAGAAGACCGCGGCTTTGCCTTTCTGCAGCTCACGGACGTCAAGCTGGGTGACGGCTATGTCGCTCTTGACGGCCCAGTCCTTCTCCCATGCAAGCACGTACTCGGGGACGCCTCCGCTTCTCCTGATGCGCGGGCTCCCGTTTTCTGTCACGAACTTACCCGAGGTGTCTACGATGCCCGACTTCAGCATCTCGGAAAGCGCGTCGATGAGCCCTGATCCGCAGATGCCGACGGGTGGGGCGTCGTCTATGGTTGTCAGGCTGGGTTCGAGGCTGTCCGGGTCGATCCACACCCCCTCTATGGCGCCCGAGGCCGCCCTCATACCATGCTTAATGTGCGCGCCTTCGAAGGCCGGCCCCGACGCACAGGAGCACGCGACCATGCGGTCCTTGCCCCCGACGACTATCTCGGTGTTGGTGCCTATATCGATGAGGAAACAGGGCTCGTCCGACTTGTGAACCCCCGTTGCTAGGATGGAGGCGACGCAGTCAGCCCCCACGAACCCGGCGACGAGAGGAAGGACGTGTACATTACCTTTTGGGTTCCCTATGCCTAAATTCGCAGAATCAAGGTCTCTGGGTCCAAGGTATTTCGGCGTGAAGGGGCTATGGGTCAGTGGAAGAGGGTCCAGATCTAGGAGGAAGTGGTGCATGGCCGTGTTCCCCACGAACACCAGCTCATACACGCCACGCGGGTCGGCGTCAGCCTTCCCGCACGCGTCTGCCAGCATCTCCCGGATTCCATCCAACAGCGATCTGTGGAGGGTTTCCCTCTGTTCCCTGCCGCCCATCGCGTAGGTAAGCCGCGTCATGATGTCCTCGCCATACTGTATCTGGGGGTTCATGGCGGTCACCACGGCCAGCGTGTCGCCGGTAGCGAGGTCCATCAAATATCCGGCAAGCTTCGTGGTTCCAACGTCCACGGCGAACCCATGGATAAGCGCGTCACGGGTTGGGAGAGTTTCTATGACCTTGTCACCGCACAGGATGTGAGTGGTTTCACCCGTCGTCTGTTTCCATATGTCTGGTTCGAGCGTCACGGGGGTTTCCAAGCCCTCGCTCTGGAGCACCTGGGCACCCCTCCAGCTCTCCCTGGGGACGAGGATGACAGCGTCGCCCGTTATCTTTGAGCGGCACGCGAGCCTGTAGCCTCCGCCCAGCCTATCCCCGAGTAGATCCCTCTCCACTTGGGTCGGATCGCTCAGGCTTTCCCTGCCCCGCGCGATCTTCACGATGCACTTGCCGCATGAGCCGGCTCCCCCGCACACCGAGTTGATCTCGACGCCGACGGCCCTCGCGGCCTGGAGCACAGTCAGTTCTTCATCGAACCTGGCTCTTCTCCCATGGGGCTGGAACGAGACCTCGAAACTTGGAGGCAAGAGACTCATAGAAGATGACGCCGCCCGTCGTTTAGTTATTTGCATTTAAAAACATCATCCACCACATATGATGGGAAGGTGGCATCAAACTGTTCGACTATTCGGTGGAGCAGAAGACCTACGAGATCGGCGGCACCTTGATCGGCGGGGAGCCCGGCCTCGCCCCCACCGTGATGGTGGGCTCCATGTTCTACAAGGGGGATAAGACGGTGGAGAACCGAACCGAAGGCCTGTTCAAGAAGGACGAGGCCGAAAAAGTTCTACGGAACGCGGAGGAGATGTCGGACTCGACTGGGCTGCCGTCCATGGTGGACCTCATCGCGGAGAACGCCGCAGCGGCGTCGAGGTTCCTGGACTTCGTGGTCGGGGCCACGGACATGCCCATCTTCCTCGACATCGTGTCCGAGCCCGGCCTCACGGAGTCCCTCCAGTACGCCTCGGATCACGGGATGATGGACAGGATCATAGTCAACTCGCTGAACCCCCACTCCAGTGAAGGGCTGTACGACAAGATCAGGGAGACGGGCTGCACCAGCGCCGTCCTGCTGCTTCACAGCGCCGAGTACATTTTATCCTCCGACAAGGACGCGCTCGTGGATATGATGGTGCCCAAGGCCAAGGCGGTGGGGGTGAAGAACGTGCTCATGGACACCGCGGTCATCGACATCCCGTCCCTCGGGTTGGCGACCAAGGCGATCCACAGGATCAAGGACAGGTACGGCTACCCGTGCGGCTGCGGAGCCCACAACGCCATAGCGTCTTGGAAGCGGCTGAAGAAGAAGTACACGAGGGACGCGGCCACCGTGGCCATGGGCGTGGCGAACATCCTGCCCGTAGCCGTTGGAGCCGATTTCGTCATCTACGGGCCGCTGAAAAACGCTGAGACCGTCTACCCGGCGGCGGCGATGATAGACGCCGCATACAGCCAGCAGATGATTGAGAAACGGAAAAGGCCCGGAAGGGATCACCCCCGGTTCAGGATAGGTTAGATTCATAACAGGTGCGGGAGGAGGGACTCGAACCCTCGAAGTCCTAAGACACGAGATGTCTCATCCCGAGGACTCGGATCTTAAGTCTCGCCCCTTTGGCCAGCCTCGGGTACTCCCGCCCGCAGAATACAGGGCAAAGAGACAGCCTAAAAAACTTGCCTAGTGGACCCGCCTGCTCCGGTTCAAGGTCTTCCTGTTGTTAGCAGGCTTCCTCAGCTTGCTTGAGGCGCCGTAACCGCACGCCGCGCAGACCTTCTTCCTTATATGGTAGGCGCGTCTGCCGCATCGCCTGCAACGGATATGGATGCGTTTACCGTGGTGAATCGCTGCTTTGGTGGGCATCTGTCTTCAGCTCTACTCCGGTGGCGGACTGATCATTATAACGTTGTCTCCGCGGAGCACGATGGTGCCGATCTCCTTGACGTTCATCGGGTCGCTTACCTCCTCGGCGTTACTCATGTAGAGGTTGACGTGCTGGTCGAACCCCTCGAGTACGCCCCTGAGGGTCCTGCCGCCTCTAACCTTGATCAGCACCGTCTTGCCGACGCTTCGCTCTAGCACTTTTTCAATCATATCCGACACTCACTTTTCCTCTCCGGAGATACTCAGGCTTATTTCGAATAACAGGTATCGCCTATAAAAGTTTGTATTATATGCGAAGAAAACACTCAGCTGTTCTGGGTCCCTCCGAAAAATAAAAGAAGGCATAAAAACGCCTCTCTATGCAAGAGGGAACATAAAAATCGGGTAACGTTTATTAGGGAGCAGTAGCCAATTGTTATAGCCTCGTTAGGGTTAGGAAGGTTTCTGTAAAATAGGTGAGTCATGTTTAATGACGGAATCTGATTCCTCCGACATTAATGAACCCGCCCTAACCCATGCAACGAGTCAAACTCAAAACAGGTTGATGTAATGCTTCTCACAGAAAACGACCTCTGGGATTTGATGAAGTCCTTCTACAACGAGGAGGGCCTCGTCAAGCAGCACCTGGACAGCTACAACGACTTCGCCAGGAACACGCTGCAACAGATAATAGACGAGATCGGGGGCATCCAGATCGAGGTCCCTAATCACACCTACAATATACGCTTCGGCGCCATAGAGATAGGCGATCCCCGAGTCGTGGAGGTTGACGGGACCAACCGTGAGGTATATCCGCGGGAAGCAAGGATACGCAACCTGACGTACAGCGCGCCCCTCTACCTGGAGATCGAGCTTGACGACGAGGGCCGCGAAACCTATGAACGCGTCAACATCGGCGACCTCCCCATAATGGTGAAGAGCAACCTCTGCCTCCTTAGCAGGCACACCGAAGACCAGCTCGTGAAGCTGGGCGAGGACCCCAAGGAGGTCGGCGGATACTTCATAGTCAACGGAAGCGAGCGCGTCATCGTGAGCCTGGAGGACTTGGCTCCGAACAGGGTGCTCGTTGAGACCGACACCAGGGGCGCCAGGCCTGTATACAAGGGAAAGGTCTTCAGCACCACCGTTGGCTTCAGGGCCCGGATCGAGATGAGCCTCAAGTCCAAGGGCGAGATGGTCGTGACCATCCCCGGGGTCCCCGTGCCGGTGCCACTCGTGATACTAATGAGGGCGCTGGGCGTCGAGACCGACCGAGACGTCGCGGAGATGGTGAGCCTCGACTCGGACATCCTCAACGAGTTGGAGACCAGCTTCAGGGAGTCTTCAACCGTCCAGAGCGTGGAGGACGCCGTACTCTACATCGGCAACCGCGTGGCCTTCGGCCAGGTAAGGGAGTTCAGGATAAAGCGCGCCGAGACCATCCTCGACCGGAACCTGCTTCCCCACATAGGCCGCGATCCCGATGACAGGCTGGACAAGGCCATCTTCCTCGGCGAGATGGCTTCAAGGATCATCGAGCTCAAGCTGGACCAACGCCAGGAAGACGACAAGGACCACCTCAAGAACAAGAGGATAAAGCTCGCGGGCCCCCTGCTGGCCGAGCTGTTCCGCTCGGCGTTCTGGAGCCTCTACAGGGACATGAGGTACCAGTTCAGGCGCATGAGCACCAGGCGCAAGGGGGTGCTCATCAGCGCCGCCGTCAGGCCCGGGATAATAACGAGCAGGATCCAGCACGCCCTCGCCACCGGCAACTGGAGGCGGGGCCGCGTCGGCATGACCCAGCTCCTCGATCGAACCAACACTCTTTCAACCCTTTCTCACCTCCGCAGGCTCCAATCGCCGTTGAGCCGGAGCCAGCCAAACTTCGAGGCCCGTGACCTCCACAGCACCCACTGGGGCCGGTTATGCCCCAACGAGACCCCGGAGGGCGCCAACTGTGGCCTCGTCAAGAACCTGGCGCTGATGAGCAGCGTCAGCATCGGGACGGACGCCGAGAAGATAAAGCGTACACTAGAGTTCATGGGTGTCACCAGGGCTAAGGACGCCGACGAGCAGCTGCGCCACGGAGGCACCAAGGTGTTCATCGAGGGCTACCTACTAGGGTACAGCACCTCGCCGGAGATCCTGGTGAACACGTTGAGGGAGATGCGCCGCAGGGGCGAGATCAGCGGCCAGGCGAACATCGTGCTCTACCGCGAGTACAACGAGATCTACGTCAACTGCGACGAGGGCAGGATAAGGAGGCCCCTCATAGTGGTGGAGGAGGGGAAGCCCCTGCTGAAGCTGAGGCACATACGCAACATCAAGCAGGAGAGGTGGACCTGGAGCGACCTCGTCAGGGAGGGCATACTGGAGTACCTGGACGCCGACGAGGAGGAGAACGCCTTCATCGGCTTCGACCAGGAGAACCTCACCGAGGAGCACACCCACATGGAGATATGCTCATACACCATCCTAGGCGTCGGGGCCGGCATCATACCGTACGCGGAGCACAACCAGAGCCCCCGTAACACCTACCAGGCGGCCATGTCGAAGCAGGCGCCGGGCGTCTACGCGTTGAACTACAACGACAGGTCTGACACCCGCGGCCACCTTCTGCACTACCCGCAGAAGCCTCTCGTCTCGACCAAGCCCATGGAGGTGATTAACTACAACGACCGGCCGGCGGGCCAGAACTTCGTCCTCGCCATCCTCAGCAGCATAGGGTACAACATGGAGGACGCCATCATTTTCAACAAGTCCGCCGTTCAGCGTGGCTTGGGTCGCAGCAGTTTCTTCAGGATATACAAGGCCGAGTGCAAGCAGTACCTGGGCGGGGCCAAGGACAGGCTCACCATCCCGGAGGCGGGCATCCGAGGCTACCACGGCGCCGAGGCGTACAGGCAGCTGGAGAGCGACGGGCTGATCGCCCAGGAGGCCGAGGTCAAGGGCGGAGACATCCTCATCGGGAAGACCAGCCCACCCCGTTTCATGGAGGAGTACCGCGGCATAGAGATACGCGGCCCCCAGCTACGGGACACGTCCATCGGTGTAAGGCCCACCGAGGTCGGCCTCGTTGACAGCGTGTTCATCACGAAGGATATCGAGGGAAGCCAGCTGGTCAAGGTAAAGGTGCGGAGCAACAGGGTGCCCGAGCTCGGCGACAAGTTCGTGAGCCGGCACGGCCAGAAAGGCGTCATAGGCATGCTGGTGCCCCAGGAGGACATGCCCTTCAGCGCCAGCGGAGTAGTCCCGGACATCGTCATGAACCCCCACGCCTACCCCAGCCGAATGACCGTGGGCCAGTTCATAGAGGCCATCGCCGGGAAGGCGGCGGCCCTCAGGGGCGAGATCGTGGACGGCACGCCCTTCGCCAATGAGGACCCCAAGAGCCTGGAGGAGATACTCACCGAGCTGGGCTTCCAGAGCGGCGGCCGAGAGATAATGTACGACGGCATGAGCGGCAAGATGTTCGAGGCCGAGATATTCATAGGAGTCGCCTTCTACCAGAAGCTGCACCACATGGTGGTGGACAAGATCCACGCCAGGGCCCGCGGCCAGGTGCAGATGCTAACGCGGCAGCCCACTGAGGGCAGGGCCAGGGGCGGCGGCCTCAGGTTCGGCGAGATGGAGCGCGACTGCCTCGTGGGGCACGGGGCAGCCATGCTGCTCAAGGACAGGCTCCTGGAGGAGTCCGACGCCTACACGATATACGTGTGCGAGAGGTGCGGCCGCCAGGGCTTCTACGACATCAGGCAGCGCAAGTACGTGTGCCCGACGTGCGAGGGGAAGGGCGACATAGAGCCGGTCACGGTCTCATACGCGTTCAAGCTTCTACTGCAGGAGATGCAGAGCATGTGCCTGTCGCCCAGCCTCGAGCTGGCCAAGGAGGTGGTGTAGTTGAGCAAGGTCATCGACGCCATAAAGTTCGGCCTCCTGAGCCCGGACGAGACGAGGCGCCTAAGCGTAGTAGAGATAGGGACCAGCGACACCTACGACGAGGACGGGGCCCCCATCGCCGGCGGCCTCATGGACCAGCGTCTGGGAACGCTGGAGCCCCGGCAGAGGTGCCGCACCTGCGGAAACATAGCCATCAACTGCCCCGGCCACTTCGGCCACATCGAGCTGGCCGTACCGGTCGTACACGTAGAGTTCGCGAAGCAGATCTACCGGGTTCTCAGCGCCACGTGCAGGAGCTGCGGCAGCGTGCTGCTGGACGAGGAGAAAAGGGAGAAGCTTACGGGGCAGCGTGACCAAGACATCGAGCTGTTCGGCAAGGTCAGCGACGAGACCATTAAAGAGATCATGAAGCAGGCCAAGAAGTTCAAGCGGTACAAGGAGTGCCCCTACTGCGGCATGGTCCAGAACGTCGTCAAGTTCAACAAGCCCACGACCTTCATCGAGATAGAGAAAGAGATATTCGAGGAGGAGATGGAGGACGAGGTAACCCGTAGGCTCACACCCAACATGATCAGGGAGTGGTTTGAGCGCATACCCGACTTCGAGCTGGAGCTGCTGGGCTTCAAGCCTGACAGCGCCCGGCCTGAATGGATGATACTTCAGGTGCTTCCGGTCCCACCGGTGGACGTGCGGCCCAGCATCATCCTAGAGTCCGGCATCAGGGCGGAGGACGACCTCACCCATAAGCTCGTGGACATCATCAGGATAAACCAGAGGCTCCGGGAGAATATCGACGCCGGGGCGCCCACCCTAATCATAGAGGACCTGTCCGAGCTTCTCCAGTACCATGTGACAACGTACTTCAACAACGAGGTCTCCGGCATCCCGCCGGCCCGCCACCGCAGCGGCAGGACCCTGAAGAGCCTCGCTCAGCGCCTGAAAGGCAAGGAAGGCAGGTTCAGAGGGAACCTCAGCGGTAAACGCGTCGACTACTCGGCTCGCACCGTCATCAGCCCAGACCCCAACCTGGACATCAACCAGGTGGGGGTCCCGGTGCACGTAGCAACCAAGCTCACCGTGCCGGACGTGGTGACCCAGCGTAACCTTGAGGAGATGAGGAAGCTCGTGGTGAACGGCCCCTACCAGCACCCCGGGGCCCTCTACATCATCAGGCCGGACCAGAAGCGGATAAGGCTCGAGTTCGTCACGGACAGGACGCTAATAGCCCAGAGCATCGAGCCGGGCTTCATCATCGAGAGGCACCTGAAGGACGGGGACATCGCGCTGTTCAACAGGCAGCCGTCGCTGCACAGGATGAGCATAATGGCTCACAGGGTGAAGGTGCTGCCCTACAAGACGTTCAGGATGCACTTGACGGTGTGCCCGCCCTACAACGCGGACTTCGACGGCGACGAGATGAACCTCCACATCCCCCAGAGCAAGGAAGCCCAGACCGAGGCCAGGATGCTCATGCAGGTCCAGGACCAGATACTGAGCCCGAGGTACGGCGCCCCGATCATAGGCGCCGGCAAGGACTACATCAGCGGGGCTTACCTGCTCACACGTCAGGGGATGATGCTCACGGCGGACGAGGTGGGCAAGATAATAGCATACACCGGCTACGAGGGCGAGATACCTAAGCCCACGGTGCTTGACCCCAAACCCATGTGGAGCGGCAAGTCCGTGTTCAGCCTCTTCCTGCCAAGCGACTTCAGCTTCGTGAGCAGGGCCAACATCTGCATGCACTGCCCCGAGTGCAAGGAGGCTGAGTGCGAGTACGACGCCTACGTGATGATACAGAACGGGGAGCTGAAGACGGGGGTCATCGACAAGAACAGCATCGGAGCCGAGCGCCCCGACACCATCTTCCACAGGATCATCAAGGACTACGGCACCGACATGGGCCACGACTTCCTCAACGGCGTCAGCCGCCTAATAAACGGGTTCCTGACGCTGAAGGGCTTCACTTACAGCTACGACGAGCTAGAGCTCGCCGAGAAGGACCAGCGTGACATAAGCAGGGTCATGAGGCGGATGGAGAAGAACGTCGAGAAACTCACGGAGGAGTACACCACAGGCGTGCTCGAGAGGCTGCCCGGCCAGACGCTGCAGGAGAGCTTCGAGATCAAGGTCATGAACGAGCTCGCTAAGTCACGTGACAAGGCGGGCGAGACCGTGCAGGAGGCTCTTCCCATGAGCAACAGCGGTATAGTGATGACGCGCAGCGGCGCCCGCGGCAGCAGCCTGAACATCGGCCAGATGATGGGCAGCGTCGGCCAGCAGAGCATCCGTGGCAAACGTATCATGAGGGGCTACGAGAACAGGACGCTGCCCCACTTCAAGGAGAACGACGCCGCGCCGGTCGCGCGTGGCTTCGTCTACAACTGCTACAGGGACGGGTTGACCCCGCTGGAGTTCTTCTTCCACGCCATGGGAGGCCGGGAGGGCCTGGTGGACACCGCCGTACGCACCCAGCAGAGCGGGTACATGCAGCGCCGCCTCATCAACGCCCTGGAGCATCTCAGGGTAGAGTACGACGGCACCGTCAGGAACAGCATAGGCGACATAGTCCAGTTCCAGTACGGGGAGGACGGCGTCGACCCCGCGAAGAGCGACCACGGCGTCGCCGTCAACGTCGCCCAGCTAACGGACAGGACCCGCATCAACATGAAGAGGGGTCACATCATAGCTGACTCGACGATAGACAGGATGGTTGATGCTATCGAGGAGGAGATACCCCAGCTCCTGAAGGACGAGCTTAGACGCCAGCTCAAGCAGGCAAGGCTCACTAAGAAGGGCGTCCAGGACGTCATTGACGCCGTGCTACGGAACTACGACTACAGCCTCGTGGAGCCGGGTGAAGCCGTGGGCATCGTCGCCGCGCAGAGCATAGGCGAACCCGGCACGCAGATGACCCTCAGGACTTTCCACTACGCGGGCGTCGCGGAGCTGAACGTCACGCTGGGCCTGCCACGGCTCATAGAGATAGTGGACGCCCGCAAGAGCCCGTCCACGCCGGTGATGAACATCTACCTCACAAAAAAGTACTCGAGGAGCGAGAAGAAGGCCAGGCAGATCGCCCAGAAGCTGACGTACACGGTCATAGACGACGTCATCGACAGCGTCAACGTCGACCTCCGCGAGGAGGCCGTCAGGATTATCCTCGACCCCGAGAGGATGGACACCCTGGGGGTCGACGTAGGAGACATCGAGAAGGCCATACCCTACAGCTACACGAAGGAGGAGGATAACACCTACCTCATCAGGCTGGAGGAGGACAAGGCCAGGGACCCGGAGCCCATCATAGAGAACGTGACAGAGGCGAAGATCAAGGGAATCTCCGAGATCAGGAGGGTGCTCACCACAGTCGAGGACGGCGAGAGGGTCATAAGGACGGACGGCAGCAACCTCGAGGGGGTGCTCCGAATCGAGGGCGTCGACCCCACCCGAACCACCACCAACAACGTACACGAGATAGCCGAGATACTCGGCATAGAAGCGGCGAGGAACTCGCTAATCATGGAAGCCCACGCCGTGCTCACAGAGCAGGGGCTGGATGTCGACGTCCGCCACGTCATGCTCGTCTCAGACATAATGACCAAGACCGGCGAGGTACAGCAGATAGGCCGCCACGGCATCAGCGGCGAGAAGAGCAGCGTACTCGCGAGGGCGGCGTTCGAGCTAACCATCCAGCACTTGGTAGAGGCCGCCATAAAAGGCGAGACCGATCCCCTTAAAGGCGTGATCGAGAACATAATCGTCGGACAGTCGATGCCCCTAGGGACGGGGAGCGTCGAGCTGTTCATGACTCAGGGAGGCAGAAGCGATGAGTAGCGTTGACCACGAGCTGAGACTCGCTCTCTCCACTGGTAAGGTCCAGCTAGGATCTAAGACGACGGTCAGGGAGATGAGGCGTGGCAGGGCCAGGATGGCCATCCTCAGTTCCAACTGTCCAGCCGATAAAGCCGAGGCCATAGAGACATATGGCAGGCTAAGCGAGATACCCGTGCTTACGCACGCCAAAGACAGCGTGGATTTAGGGGTGTTGTGTGGGAAGCCCTACCCTGTTTCAGCGATGGTTATCAGCGACCCGGGTGACTCAAGGATACTGGATATTTCGAAGGAAGATTAGCGAATGCTTAACAACATAAAGATTACTGAGACCGAGATGCGGTACATACAGCTACTGCAGAACATGACTGGGGCGACCATCGTCGACTGCATCGTCGACGAGGAGGTGGACAGCATCATATTCACGGTCAAGAAGGGAGAGGTGGGGCTGGCCGTCGGCAAGGGCGGCGAGAAGATAAAGCGTTTCCGTAGCATGACCAACAAGCGGGTGGAGATATACGAGTACCTGCCTGAGCCCGAGAAGTTCATCAGGAACGCGTTGAAGCCTGCGAAGGTTAGGGACATACGCCTCGTCGACAGGATGGAGGGGAAGAAGATCGCCATGGTGAACGTGGAGCCCAAGGACAAGGGCATCGCCATAGGCAAGAACGGGAGCAACATCAAGAAGATAAGGTTCCTCGCGAACCGGTACTTCCAGCTCGACACTGTTGTGATTAACTAGCCTTTTCACGCTGTCGACGGATTCACTTCAAGGCTTCCTTCATCGATAGGATTCTGAACCTAGGCTCGACGCTGTCAACAATAGCCTTGAACGATTCGTTCTCCATGAGTCCATGAATACGGCTGTCTTCCGTGACGACTGCATCGGAGTAATGGAGCCCGGTGGCGACGACGAGGCAGTCTATGTAATCGTCATGCAGGCCCATGAGTCTGATGGCAGCTTCATTCACATGCGTGTCGTGGAGCACGACTCTGGTTATTCTTTTATCGATCAACAGAGCTTTCAGCCCCCTGGTCACCCTTCTCTGGTCCAGCTTTCCCTGTGAGACGTACTTGGCCCCTTTCGCCGAGAGCTCGAACAAAGAGATATCGTTTACCTATACCCTGTTCCTGGTTACGAGCTCCTCGATCTCGTCCTCCATGAACCTGGATACCCCTATACCTATGAATGGCAGCAGGTACGTTGTGTCTAGGGTGAGGTTCACTCCTCTGCTCTCCGGGACAGCTCTCTGCGGAACTCTCTGAACTCCTCGAGAGTTATAACGACTTGGGGGGAGTCTTTAGAAGCTCTTCCAGGGTTGGTATGGGTTCCACCACGAGGCGCCCCTCTTCAATCCTGTATAGGATTGTGGAGTTAGGCTTCATGCCCAGTTTTTCCCTGATCTCTTTAGGGGGGGAACAGCTCTCCTTTCGAGCCGACGCGCCCCTCTACGATTTCACTCATTCTCTCTGGTGAAAACTTGTATCTCGAGTAAAATAAACTTCTCTGGTGAAAGGCTTTTATCGTAAATATAGTGTGGTTATCTTTCTGGGCTGGATTCCGAGTGTCTCAAACCATTGAAGTAACGATCAGAACCGGCGGAGACGTTTCACCATGCACTTTAATGTTCTCCACTGCCACGAGGTACTCAGACTCAAATAATTCTCGATCTGCCGGCTCTACCATCTCGAAGTCAGGGACGAAGAGTGGGGGCGTGGCCGCGTAGGGGTATTCCACGACCCTAGTATCCATGGGCTCTAGCCCAGCTACCTTGAATAGAGCAACCACGTCGTTTTCAGTGAAGTAAGGATTCTCGTTCTTTATGAGACGAGTTTTTAAAGTGAACATTTCCAAGTGGGCTCTTTGGGAGACGTGGTTTGCCACGGGCAGGCACTCGGCGACGACCACCCGCCCACCCTCCATGGTCACCCTCTTCATCTCCATCAACGTTTCAACGATCACGTCTTTATCCGAGAAGTTCCTGAGAGCGTGAGCCGAGACCGTCAGAGTGAACGCCCCGTCCCTGTACGGGATGGCTGATGCGCTTGATCGGGCTCCAATGACTCTATTTCTCAGGCCCAGCACGTCCATGGCGATACGGAAGTTGCTCCACCAGCCTCTTCTCCCGTATCCGTTCATCAAGTCGAGGCCCACGACGCAACTGGTGTACCGGGCGAGAGCCGCCGTTGTGTAGCCTCTGCCGCAGCCCACGTCAAGCACAGAGTCTCCCTTACGCACACACATGTCATTGACTAGAGCGAGCCTCTCGGCTCCAACATCAGAGCAGGAATAGATGTTCCACCAAGAGATCTTGCCATCGGTTATCAGGCTGGTGACAAAGTCGTCGCATCTTTGAAGGATCTCACCGATCTCGTCGCGGGTTAACCCGTATAGCA
>CAYFYM010000044.1:0-2535 GCA_964347405.1 uncultured Candidatus Bathyarchaeia archaeon
GGGCCGCCGTGCACCCTCACCATCAACGGAGGAAGCTCCCCCTCCGGCGCCATGTAGCCCCTGTTCGCCGGCGGATAGTATATGGCGTGGGCCGTCAACCCGCCCTCGGTCGGGTACTCCATGGGCTTGGGCGTCGAGAGGTAGCCCTCGTCCACCGCGGTCTCGTCGCTGCTCCTCAGCACCTCGATCTCCCCGCCGGCCAGGTCCAGCCACGCCACCTCGGGGGCCGTCTTGTAGCTGCCGCCCACGAACGCCGCGAAACCGTCCCCCACCTTCAGGCTGCTCAGGTCGGTGTACGGAGTCTCGATCTCATCCAGGGTCCCGTTCTCCGTGTCTATCCGGGCTAGGTGCCTGAACCCGTCCCTGCTGTAGACCGCTACGATGCTGCTGGGCCCCTCGAACCCGTAGTAGGTGAGGCCGAAAACCCAGCTAGGGCCCCCGAACTCGGCCTCCATCGGGTAGACCGCCTCCACCGTCCCGTCCCTCCACCTGTACAGGTTCCACCAGCCGCCCCGATCCGAGACGAAGTAGAGCACACCGCCGGGGCCCCACTCGGGCTGGACGATCGACTCGTCCGGGCCGCCAGCCACAAGCCTCGCCTCGCCCAGTGAGCCGTCCCCCTCCACCCCGGCCACCCAGAGCTCGCAGCCGTCCCACGGCATGTTCGGGTGGCTCCAGGTTAGGAACGCAAGCCTGTCCCCGCCCGGGCTCAGACGTGGGCTGGAGTAGAAGTCGTTCCCCTCGGCGAGGGTAACGGAGGACCCGTCCTTCAAGGAGATGGCCACCAGGCTGTTGACGGCCTCGTCCCGCCCGCCGCCGTGGTCCTCCCTGACGCAGACGAGGCGCCCCCTGGGATCGTATACGTAGTCGGCGTGTCTCTGAGCAGTGTCCCCAGTCACCTTTTCCGGGGCTCCGCCTTCCTCGCACCTGTAGAGGAGCTGGTCCTCGAAGTTGGAGAAGTATATGACGCCGTCGACGACCGTGTACGCGGCTCCCCCGTACTCGTGCACAGTCGTCCTCGCGTTAAAACCCTCTGGAGTACGGTCCCTGACCACTCCGTCTCTGTACTCCACGACGACGCGGCGGCCCTTCTCGTCTGGCCTCATCTCAGACCAGTAGACCCCGCCCCCAGCCAGCTGCACGTAGCCGAGCCACACGCTGCTGGAGGCCGTCAACTCGGCTGTGATGGGGGACCTCCACGAACCATAAGGAGCAGTCTCAACCATCTGAATCATCTATGTTTTCGTGAAAGAGGTATAAAACTTGAAGCGATCAGACCGGCCAACAGCCGCTCCATGGGAAAGACCCGGTAACTTTCGAAAAAAAGTTTTAACGCCCACCGACAAACATGAGCGTGATGACAGAGCAGATTCTAAGCGAACTAAGGGAAGCCGTCCTCTACTTCGACCCCGACGACGCCAGGAGGCTCGCCCAGGAGGCGCTGGACAGCGGCGTCGACCCCGTGGTGGCGCTGGAGGAGGGCCTGGCCAGGCCCCTCAGGGAGATAGGGGACCGGTTCGGCACCGGCGAGGCCTTCATCACCGAGCTCATCGCCGCCGCCCAGGCCATGGAGGCCGGCGCCGAGGTCCTCAACCAGGAAATAGCCAGGCGTGGCGCCACCCGCAAGAAGGTGGGCACCTTCCTCATAGGCACAGTGGAGGGCGACATCCACAGCATAGGCAAGAACATCGTCGCCACCATGCTCAGCACCGCAGGTTTCGAGGTCATAGACCTCGGCACAGACGTCCCCACGGAGACCTTCGTGGAAAAAGTCGGGGAGATCCGCCCAGACATCCTGGGCCTCAGTGCCCTCATGACCACAACCATGACCAAACAGAAGGAGGTAATAGAGGCACTGCGAGAAGCGGGGCTACGAGACGGCCTCAAGATCATAGTCGGGGGCGCCCCCGTCACCGAGGACTGGGTCAAGGAGATAGGCGCCGACGCATGCGGCCTCGACGCCCTCAACGCCGTCGAGGCGTCCCTGAGGCTCATGGAGGGGAAGTAGCTGACCCGAGTGACCTTCCTCACCGACGCGCAGCGCGACGCCGTCCACGCCGCCTCGCTGAGGGTGCTGGAGAAGGCCGGCGTCAAGATCAACAACAGTCAAGCCTTGGAGCTGCTGAAGGACAACGGCTGCACCGTGGACGGCGACGTCGTCCATATGCCGCCGAGCCTCGCCGAGGAGTCCATAGGGAAGGCGCCCTCGTCGTTCGACCTGTACACGCGGGAGGCAGAGGAGTCGTACACGGTGGGCGGCGACGCCGTCATATACAACCCCGGCTCCAGCGCCATATACTTCACCGACCGCGAGACCGGCGAGATGCGGAGGGCCGACGCACAGGACTTCAGGGAGCTGGTCAGGCTCACCGACGCCCTCACGCACATCCACGCCCAGAGCACCGCCATGGTCCCCCACGACGTGCCCGACGAGATATCCGACCTCTACAGGCTCTTCGTCATACTCAGGAACTCGACCAAGCCCATAGTCACCGGCGCCTTCACCAAGACGGGCCTCACCGACATGAAGGACAT
>CAYFYM010000045.1:0-18921 GCA_964347405.1 uncultured Candidatus Bathyarchaeia archaeon
AAGATACTCATGAGGTCCCCGGAGACCCTGAGCGCGTCGGATAGAGACAAACAGGAAGCCATCCTCGGCGCCATAGGAACTGCTTTTGTGGATGGGTACGAGGTGAGGTTCTCGGACGACGTGGAGATCCGCGGCTGCGTCGTGGACCCGGCTGGCGGAGGCAAGGCGCTGTTCCTGGTGGAGGAGGAGGGTGTCCCGTTCTTCCTCAGGGAAGCGGCACTCACTTTCCACCCCGGCGTCGCCAAGGCTCTGGGGGCCATGTTTGACCTCAAGTGGGGATTCGACTCCAAACCAGCTTAGGGTTTAAATCGAGGCCTCACATCATCCTCTTGATCGATCATGGTGCGTTGCCTCAGCTGCGGCGAGTGGAACGAAGACGACGCCATGTACTGCAGGAGATGCGGACGCGAGCTGGGCTCCATCAGGCGTAGGACCGGGCTCAACAGGCTTGCAATCGACGTCGGGGCGCAGACGCTTTGGGTGACGCGGGTGATCGCTTACGCCGTCGACTCGTTCATCGTAGGCGCCATCGGGGCAGTGCTCTCACTGATGGCCTATCTGCCGTTGTGGGTGGGCTCCTTGTTCTCAGGAGGCTTGGACTGGACGGGTGTCTGGAGGCTGCCCTTCATACTCGGGGCGGGGCAGGTGATCTACTTCACGTTTATGGAGTACATGTACGGGGCCTCGCTTGGCAAGCAGCTTCTGGGGCTCAGGGTGGAGGCTTCCGGCGGGGGCAAACCGTCCCTCGTGGCCGCGTTCATGAGGAACGTCACCAAGATACATGGCTTGATCCTCTTCATCGACGTCGTCATGGGTCTCGTGTTGACCGAGGACCCGCGGGACAAGTTCACCGACGGGGTATCGGGCGCATACGTCGTGCGGGGCGGCGCTGGGCCGTTGCTCCGCGGCTTCCGTTTCCAGCGTCCCGTTGGCCGCTCTTTTGAAGGGGAGTGGGCCGAGCTCAGAGAGTGGGGTGAACGGGATTTTCTGGAGGGCATAGGGTTCGGCGTCTTCCTGCTGGTCATCGCCACCATCGCTTTGAACTACCCGGGTATCCACCGCGTCCTATTCAGCTGGGTCCGCGGCTGGGCCGTGTCCGGGCTGACCTCCGTCCCCGGGCAGCTTCTTCCCCCGCTCTACTGGTTCTTCACCGCCATGGGCACGTGGAGCCTTATATCCGCCGTCATAAGGTACTACTCGGGGTGGAACAGCTGGCGCGCCACCCAGGACCTGGTGGGCGGGGTGTTCAACTTCTTCATGGTGTACCTGATCCAGCGCTACGGGGCCTCGGCTTTCACCTGGAACATACTGTTCCCCGCTTTCCTCGTCTTCGTTGGGGCGCAGATCGTGATATCCGTGTTCGTATACCCCTCCACGCGGCGAAGATAATATTCTTATGAGCACCCATCGCTTCTCATTTGGACGCACATGAAGGCCCTAGTGACAGGCGGAGCCGGCTTCATAGGCAGCCACCTCGTGGACAGGCTCATGGAGACGGGAAACCAGGTACGGGTGATAGACAACCTGTCCTCGGGCTCGCCCAGCAACCTCGAAGGATGGATGGGCAAACCAGGCTTCGAGTTCATGGAGGGGGACCTCCTCGACGGAGACGCCTGCAGCGAGGCCGTGGACGGGTGCAGCCGGGTGTTTCACCTCGCCGCGAACCCGGAGGTCAGGGCCAACAAGGCTAGCCCAGAGGAGCATTTCCGCCAGAACATCGAGGCGACGTACCGCCTCCTGGAGGATGTCGCTGAACGAGGAGGCGTAGAGCTCTTCGTCTTCGCCTCCACCAGCTCCGTCTACGGCGAGGCGGCCGTCCTCCCGACCCCCGAAGGATACGGTCCTACGAAGCCCATATCCATGTACGGGGCCTCCAAGCTGGCGTGCGAGGCCCTCATCAGCGCCTACGCGTCCATGAACGGCTACAGGGCCGTGATATACAGGCTGGCCAACGTGGTGGGGCCCAGGAGCAACCACGGCGTCATATGGGACTTCGTCGGGAAGCTCAGGGAAGACCCCGAGGTTCTTGAGGTGCTGGGGGACGGCACCCAGTCCAAGTCCTATCTGTACATAGACGACTGCGTCGAGGGTCTCCTGAAAGACGCCGAGTCCGTCGAACGGGTCTCGGTGTTCAACCTGGGGAGCATGGACAGGCTCAGCGTGCTCAGGATAGCCGAGATCGTCAGGGAGGAGGCGGGGCATCCTGATGCCACGATACGCCTCACCGGCGGCGTGGACGGGGGGAGGGGCTGGAAGGGAGACGTAAAGCTCATGCAGCTGGACACGGCTTCCCTGCAGCGACTAGGGTGGGCTCCCGTGTACAGCAGCGAGGAGGCCGTCAGGCTGACCGCGAGGGCCATCTCCATCCAGAGGAGTTGAAAGGTTTAATTCCACTCACATTACATGTTAGCGTGGTGTATTAGCTGCCCTACTGTCCACGCTGCGGTCTAGAGGTCTCAGAGGAGACCGTTCACTGTCCTCGATGCGGCACCGAGATCCATTACAGTAAGGCCCCCGAGGAGCCGGAACGCCGGGGGGCGGTGGAGCACCTGAAGTACGGCTTCACCGTCGCCCGGGAGAAGCCCATGGTCTTCGGGCCCTCCCTCGTAGAGGTCTTAATCGCCTATGTGAACCAGAGGGTGCTGGAGTCGTGGACGGTTTACAACGAGTTCATCGACTCGTTGATGGACTATTTTTACTCCCAGATGGGCATGTCGCCGGTATCGTACGTGTCCACGGGCTTCGAGTTCGACTACACGCGGTTCATAAGCTGGGTTCCCGTGGCCTTGATACTGCTGTCACTTATCTCGTGGATCGCCTCCCTGGCCTCGATAAGGTCCTCCTGGAGGGCGGTCCGCGGCGAGGAGCCCATGCTGGTGGAGAGCTTCAGTTACGTCGGGAGACGCGTCCTGCGGTTCCTGTATGCGTCTATACTCATCACGGTGTTCTTCATGTTAGCCTCAGGCGTGGCGGTGACCCCACTGTTCTTCATGGAATCCATGGGGAGCGGCTCCGCGGTCCTCGTCTTCTTTGCGGTGATGGCCGTTGTGATGGTCGCCGCCATACTGGCTGCCCCCACGTTCATCGTGATGGTGGGAGAGGACGAGGGGTTCGTGCGCTCGCTGAGGAAGACCGTCAGGTTCACCCGGGGCTCCTTCTGGACATACATAGGGCTAGGCATACTGCTGGCGTTGATAGCCGTCGCCTTGGGTTTCGTGCCGTACATCGGGTACTACCTCAGCTTCATCATGGGGGCCATCGGCAACATCGCCATAATAGACCTCTACAACAGTTACACGTCGGCTAGCGAGCTCGAACATCTATAGCCTTCAACTACTTACAAGCCGTGATAAAACCCGAAAGCCGTCTAAACGATTTGTTCGAGGGAACACCGCGTGTACAACGTCGAGTTGGTGGCAAGCTGTCTAGCAGCCTACCTCGTAGCATCCATCATGGCTGTCTGGGCGATCAGGAACAAGGTCGCTGTGCAGAGCGTTGAACATATGCAGGTAGACACCACCATACCCAATGACCGAGTCCTCGTTGAGGAAGAAGTCGCCGCCAAATACCCTATCGTGCTGTGTCTGAATAGTGACTCTTTTTCCATGTACACACCAGAGTTTGTGGATGAAACCATTTACTAAGGGAGTCAACGCCACCTAGCTTGTATCATAAGCCAGATGTTGTTAAACTGTCACGAAAATTCTCTATTAAAGTTTAATTATGGTAAAATATAAAAAAAGGAAGATAAAAAGGTTCATTCCTTAAAAAAAGTTAAATTAATCGTTATTTTACAGAATCGGTTATATATATAATAGCATATAACTTGATAAAATTTAGAGGTCGTGTAAACTGAATAAAAACACTCCCAAGAGAGTCCTGATTCTAGGCGCCGGCGTCGCAGGTTTGGGGGTGGCCTTCTACCTGCAGAAGAGAGTCGATCCGGATATAGCCGAGATCGTCCTTATCGATGAGAACGACTACCACCAGTATCTCTACAGGATCCAAGAGGTATGTAACCAACACTACGAGGACAAGGAGATCATCGTGCCCATATCTAGGCTGCTGCAGGGGAAGAGAGTGAAGTTCCTGAACACCTCAGTGACCGGCGTGAACCCCGAGAGTAAGGTAGTCGAGACCACGGACGGGAAACAGCCCTACGACGTACTGGCCATCACCCTAGGCAGTCACCCAGAGTACTACGGCATAGAGGGGCTCCAGGAGAACAGCATGACCCTGGGAAGCTTCGAGCAGGCAAAGAAGATCAGGAGCCGGATCGAGGAGCTCTTCAAGGAGGCAGAGGAGACTCAGAAGCCCCCCATGATCCTGATTGGGGGAGGAGGCTTTTCAGGTGTAGAGCTGGCGGGCGAGATCGCCGACTGGTACCCAATCCTATGCGAAAAGCACGCCTTGAAGATCCCTCAAAAACTACTCACCATCATAGAGGCGATGCCCAGCATCCTACCCGGGTGGAACCCCAAACTGGTCGAAAAAGCCCAGATAGTCCTGAGGAGCCTAGGTGTGAACCTGATCCTAGGCGACCCCATTACGAGGGTGACCTCGGAACGAGTGGAGACGAAAAGCGGGCGCGTTCTGGAGCCAGACATCTTCGTCTGGACCGGAGGAGTCAAGATGAACTCGTGCCCCATGGGAAACTTCGAGAACATGGGGAAAAGGATCGTCACCGACGAGTACAATAGGGTCCCTAACCAAACGGATCTATTCGTCGCAGGGGATTGCGCTTGTGCCGTAGACGAGACCGGGAGGCCTCAGCCTCCGACTGCCCACATAGCCATGGTGCAGGGAGACCTCATCGGGCATAACATCCATGCACTGCTTACTGGTGGCACCCTTAAAAGATACGAGTTCGACAGAGTGGGCGAAATAGTGACCCTTGGTAAGACCAACGCCGTGGGGGAGCTATTTGGCTTGAAGTTCTCGGGCGCTCTGGCAAAGTTCATGAAGAAGGTGGTCCACTGGTGGTACCTTTATACGATCGGAGGCATCAGCCTGGTTTTGGACAGCTAACACAGAAAATTTAAGGTCTGTATAGATGTGTGGCTTGTCTTCACCCGTATTCTATGATCCCATTGTATTCATCTCGGTTGAGTCTCATCTTTTTCCGGTTCTTTGGTATGTCATAATGAATCCTGTGCTCGGAAAAGATGTATTTACATACAAGCGCTCAGGAGCATTTACCTTTCCAAAGGCTCGTAGGGGTTATGAGGTACTCCGCGATAGCCAAAGTCCTTCTTATTCTATACTCAGATGAGGATGCTCCTGTAATCAGGAAACCTTGTGAAGAACTTCTTCCACAGCCTCTCCAGCTTTAGTCGTTAATTCAACGGTCTATGCCTTTTATTAAATAGTATATCCAGCCGACTGAAGATTTTGATTGAATTGACTTCTGCAAGTAAATCTGTCTCTACCTATGACTTAGAATGGGATATCCGGAGATCATTGTATTTACTGGGCTGCTCATGGAGAACTCTGGGCCTCGATGGGTTGAGATGAGTATCTAGGTATGAGGTGGCGAAAGCCGCCACCATCCACCTCATGAGGCTCTCCAGCATCCTCCTTCTTTTTACTGTAATATTTATTTTAATAATAAATGCGAATAATTATTTTATTTTTTATATTTACTATATATAAATAATATTAATATACGAATATTGTAGTGTTCCCAAATTGTTCGAGTTTGAGTTACATGATGATAAAGATGCTCTCTAAGTCTAGTTTCAACGACTTCGTTAGCGTCTTATGCGAATACGGTGATCTTTACGCTCCTATTAAAACCAGTAAGAAAACGCATTCTTTTAAGAAGGTTGAAAACCAAAATGACATCGACCTCTCGTACACGAGGACGATGATACCGCCGAAGGGGTTCTTCATCCCCCAAGAGGAAGTCCTATTCGAGTTCAACATTGACGAGGAGACATACACGGAGCCCTCTATTGGTGAAGAAAGGGTCATTCTCCTTGGCGTTCACTCCTGTGACATACACGCCTTGAACCTCCTGGCGAAGGTGTTCACGGAGGAGCTTCCGGACAAGTATTATTTGGAGAGGAAGGAGAGGTCCTTCGTCGTCGGCGTGAGCTGCGTCCCCGACGAGTACTGTTTCTGCGAGTCTACGGGCACGAGCTACGCCCAGGAAGGGTTCGAGCTTTTCCTCCACGACATAGGCGACGGCTACTTCGTCCGGGTGGGGTCTCGCAAGGGCTACGAGTTCGTAGAGACGCATCCCAGCCTATTCGAGGCGGCGGAGCCTAGCCACTTTGACGCCTTCAGAGAGGCGGAGAGGATGAGGCTCGCCTCCTTCACGAGAGAGCTTGAGATGTCCGGCCTCCAGGACCACCTCGACATGGCTTACGAGAGCGGCGTCTGGACGGAGTACGGTGACAGGTGCCTCGGATGCGGCTCCTGCAACCTGGTCTGCCCAAGGTGCCGGTGCTACGACGTGGTGGACCATATAAACCTTGACCTGAACACCGGTGAGAGGGTCAGGAAATGGTACTCGTGCATGCTTATGGACCACGGCCTGGTGGCCGGGGGCCAAAACTTCAGGCCCACCACACACGAGAGGATAAGAAACAGGTTCAACTGCAAGGGGAGCCTACGCGAGGACATGACCAACTGCGTGGGCTGCGGACGCTGCACGGTATTCTGCCCAGCGGACGTCGACTACGTTGAAGTCATGAAGAAGGTCAGAGGTGACATCGTGTGAAGGACAACCCGCTTAAGCCGATGAAGGCCAAGGTAACGGACATCGAGGAGATGACCGAGTCGGAGAAGCTGTTCACGATAGAGTTCCAGGACCGCGAAATCGCGGAGAGCTTCAGTTATATGCCGGGCCAGTTCGTGAAGCTCGGCGTGATGGGCGTCGGGGAGGCCCCGATAAGCCTGTGCACCGCCCAGGGCGACGAGCACAAGCTAGAGTTCTGCATAAGGAACGCCGGAAGGGTGACGAACGCGATCCACAGCCTAGAGGTCGGCGACACCGTGTGGGGTAGAGGACCCTATGGGAACGGCTTCCCCATGGACCTGTACGAGGGAAACGACCTGCTGCTCATCGCCGGCGGCCTCGGAATCGCCCCCATACGTGGGGTGATCAACTACGCGCTGCAGAACAGGGAGAAGTACGGCGACATCTCCATCCTCTACGGCGTACGCTGCTACGACCTGATGCTGTTCAAGGAAGACGTATTGAACTACTTTAGGAACGGCGACAGCCAGGGCGTCAAGCTGTATCTGAGCTACGAGGACGAGGAAGACCAGGTCTGCTACGGGCTGGAGTGCGAGAGAGAAGACAGGTGCATGCACGGCATGGTGACGGGTCTGTTCACCAAGATCGACCGTCCATCCAAGAACACCTACGCCCTCATAGGCGGCCCCCCGATCATGTACAGGTTCACCATCATGGAGCTAGAGAACCTAGACTTCAGGCCCGAGCGGGTCTACTTGACGCTGGAGAGGCGTATGCACTGCGGGGTCGGCCAGTGCGGCCGCTGCATAGTGGGCACGGGCAAGAGCATCAAGTACGTCTGCAAGGACGGCCCCGTGTTCACGCTATGGGACGCCATAAACACCAGGGGGATGATCTAGTTGAAGCCGAGAGTAGGAATATTCAGTCTCACGGGCTGCGCCGGCGACCAGCTCCAGATACTCAACATGGAGGACGAGCTCCTCGACTTGGTCAGCCACATACACATCGTGGACTTCCAGGAGGGAAGCAGCCACAGGGAGGAGGGACCCGTAGACGTCGCCTTCATCGAGGGCAGCGTCTCCACCGAGACAGACCTCAAACACCTCAAGGAGATACGGAAGCGAACCAAGATACTCATAGCCTTCGGTAACTGCGCCCTAGAGGGCGGCATACAGGCCATGAGGAACAAGGAGGGCCTCATCGACGCTAGGCTGAGAGAGGTCTACGGAGTCGAGCCCGGGTATTTCGACGTCAGGCTCAGCAAGCCCATCAGCGAGTACGTGGACGTGGACCTAAACATACCAGGCTGCCCCGTAGAGAAAGACGAGACCCTCAGAGCCATAACGTCTCTGCTGCACGGCGACAACCCGCCGAGCTACACGTATCCCGTGTGCGTGGAGTGCAAGCTCAAAGAGTACCCCTGCATCATAGTCGAGGACGGTAAGCCGTGCCTGGGCCCGGTCGTCAGGGCGGGCTGCGACGCTAGGTGCCCCGGCCTCGGCCTGGACTGCATCGGCTGCAGGGGCCCCGTGGACATGGGCAGCGGCTTCGCGGCGGAGTTCGACATGCTGCTGGAGAAGGGGTACAGCAAGGAGTACATCCTCAACAGGCTCTGCGTCTTCAGCGGAGAGGTGAACGACGACTTCCTGGAGGAGGAAGAGCGATGAAGCGTAGACTATCGGTGGACACGCTCACTAGGGTGGAGGGGCACGGCGGCGTCGAGGTAGTTCTCGACGGCAGCCAGGTGAAGGACGTCAAGTTCAACATATTCGAGGGGCCGCGGTTCTTCGAGTCCATAATCAAGACGGTCCACTACGAGAAGATACCCGACATGACCCGTAGGATATGCGCCATATGCACGGCGAGCCACAGCCTGGCGTCCATCGGCGCCATAGAGAACGCGTTCGGAGTCGAGAACACGCGCCAGACCGAGCTGCTTCGGGACCTGCTGATACACGGCGACATGATCGAGAGCCACGCCCTCCACGTCTACATGCTGGCGCTACCAGACTTCCTGGGCTACCCGGACGCCATCGCCATGTCCGCCGACCACCTGGACGCGGTTAAGAACGCGCTGGCCCTCAAGAAGGCTGGAAATATGATCCACAAGGCTATTGGCGGGCGTGAGGTTCACGGGATGAACGAGCGGGTCGGGGGCTTCTCCAAGGCGCCCACCGAGAAAGAACTCACAGAGGCGAAGAAAATGCTGGAGAAGGTTCAGCCAGCCGCCGAGCTGGCGGTCGAGCTCTTCAAAGGCTTCGACCTCCCCGCCTATAACGAGTCGGACAACGTCCACATGGCCATAGACCCGGGCGACGGGTTCGGATATCTAGGCACACACGTGCTGGTATCGGGCGGAGGGAGACACCCGCAGGAAGACTACGAGAGCCTCACCAACGAGAAGGTGTACAGACACAGCTACGCCAAACACTCCACGTACAGTGGAGCCCCGTTCATGGTGGGTGCGCTCCCCCGGGTCCACCTCAGCCACAGAAAGTTGACGGGGACGGCGCGTGAGCTTTACAGAGAGCACAGCGGCATGGTAGATCCGCGGAACACGCTGAGCAACAATCTCTGCCAGGCGCTGGAGCTCGTCCACTGTGTGGAGAGAGGAATAGAGACCATAGAAGCGCTGCTGAGCGACGGGCTCGAGGACGAGGGGCTAGCCGAGTTCGAGGCCCACGAGAGCAGGGGGATAAACGCCGTGGAGGCTCCCCGCGGCCTGCTGTACCACGACTACAGCTTCGACGAAGAAGGCTGCATAGCCAAGGCTAACATAATAACGCCGACGGCTCAGAACGCCGCCAACATCGAGAAAGACATACGCGTCATAGCGGGGAACCACGCGGGCGGGGACGCCGAACTCATGGACGGCATCCAGAAAATGATCAGGGCATACGACCCGTGCATCTCCTGCTCGGTGCACCTCGTCAGGCTCAGCTAGCCCTTTTTCCCTCTTACATGTTTCTTAGCCCCATTTCAAACAGTTTATAACCAGCCGACCGGAGGCTTTGCTAGATTTGACCTCCGAAAGAGAACAGACGCCTATACGCGGCTTCATGATGGGCGTTCTGGGGATAATTATATCCACGGGGCTCCTGATGGCGAGCCTCTGGCAGATAGAGGTAGCCTCCGCCTTCCCCGGAGACGTGTTCGATTTCCCCTTCTACCTGTGGCAGGTTAACAAGTGGTGGGCCAGGGACTTCTGGTACATGGTCAACGTGGTTTCGTGGGTGCTCGCGGTCCTGTCCACGGCGTCGCTCGTCAGGACGCACCACAGAAAGTAAAGGTTATTTCACGCCGTAGATGTCTCTGTCTGAGTTGAACGAGAAGACTAAAAAGACACTGGACCGGCTCCGGGGCGTCGGGACGAACCGCACGTTCGAGGGGGAGTACGTCGCTGACTTCATCGAGAGGCTGGACAGGGTCATCGACGTGGTGGCCGTCAAGCTGGAGGGGGACACCCTGAAGATACTGGTCGGCGAGCCTAGGGCTCCTTCGCAGGAGGAGGTCCTACGGGCTTTGACGAAGGCAAGCCTTCTTAACGTAGCCGCCGCCGGGTACGAGGACACCGATCACGGGAAGATGCTCTACTTCGAGTATTACCTGCCTCCCTGGGATGCCATGTACGTGGGGCACGCCTAGACGGTTTTGCTCCCAGATTGTTGAGACGAAAAATGTCTTTGTTTAATTACTTTGGCTGCGCGGTTACAATCAGTTAATCAAAGCCTCCTACCTTCAGGGTACCGCGGGTCTTCGATGGTGGTAAGACTCGTCTCTTGACGTTGGGAAACGCAATGGATAAACGAGTCTTACCGGTACTGATTACGTTGAATTCTTTTTAAACCTTGACATGTGTAACCGATTAAAGAATATGTCGGTGACAGCTGTGGGTTTGGGCTGGTGTTACCCAGCCTCCTAGAACACTTTGTCCTTCTGATCGGCACGGTAGAGCTTCTTGTAGACGGTGTCCCACTTGCCCTGACTCATCTTGCCGCAGATCTCTTGCATGACCTGCCTGAACGCCTTCTTCTGGACTTCGTCCTCGTACTTGTAGTACAGGGCCGAGAGTTCGGCCCAGATCTCGTCCCTAATAGCCTCCAGCTCGACGTCGCTGGGCGGGAGTATCTGGTCTATTACCTCCTTGACCATGCCCTTGAAGCCGTTCTGTCTCTCTTCTGACGTCATTGGCTATCGGGTCACAAACGACAAGTTGGTTCATATAAGGGTTCCGAGGACAAACTCCATAATTGATTTAGATATGTAAATAATGCCATCTGATATTAATGGAATTTATATTTTTAATATGGATCTTTGTTCTGTTCTGCTAAACCAGAACGACGCAGGAAAACAGTCAACGAATTAACGAAAAACATTTTCTGAAAGATGGGTGGCAGCCGGCGAGACCGGTGAAAAACCTTATGATTCAGCTAAAAACACTGAAAACGAGTAAGAGGTGCATCAAAGCCTTCCCCCCATATTGACGGCGGACACCGCAAAGAAGCTGCTGAACGGAAAAACAGAGGTATCGCTAGACCTTGGTTTAACGATAACCCGAATAAAACGTACAAAAAAGGGTATAACGCTTACACCAGGAGAAAACGTCGACCTCGAGTCCCTCGAAAAGATCGCAGAGAAAGAAGACGCAGCGTACTTCGTATCAGGCGAGACCGTTTACCAGGCCGCGGTCGCAGGGAAACACTTTTATAAACTAGTGCCTACGGCCGGCGCCCCAACGCTGGAGATAGACGGGGTGAGGATGCACCGCACAAAGGAGACCACCCCAGACATCGACACGGGGAGAAAACTTGACAGGCTGAGGGTGAGGGACGGGGCTGTGCTAGACACTTGTACGGGCCTCGGCTACACCGCGATAGGGTCCCTGAGGAGAGGCGCAGCGCAGGTTGTCACCGTGGAGCTTGAGCCTTCGGTGCTGCAGATAGCAAGGGTGAACCCCTGGTCCCAGGGGCTCTGGACCATGCGAGGCGTCCACATGCTGCTCGGAGACAGCTTCCACGTGGTGAACGGCCTCCCAGAACGCTTCTTCGACTACGTGGTACACGACCCGCCGCGCCACAGCCACGCGGGCCACCTCTACGGAGGCGAGTTCTACCGGATGCTATGGGGGTTGATGAAGAACGGCGGCAGGCTGTTCCACTACACGGGTGAACCCGGGTCGAGGCACAGGGGCGTAGACTTGGGTAGGGGGGTGGCGTCTCGTTTAAGGGAAACCGGTTTCGTGAAGGTCTCCTGGCACGACGACGTCACGGGGTTCACCGCCGTCAAGCCGTGAGGCTCAGCCTAGCTCGTCGAGTATCCTGTATATCTCGTCCTGCTCGACCGCCGTTATGGGCGCGTGGGTGCCCGCCTCGTCCACGAGGACCCTCCCCTCGGATGGTGGCTTCACCTCGCCGATCACCGAAGCCCTGATATCCTCCCCTTTCAGGGCTTCCATAATTTTGTCGGCTTCGCTTGGCTGAGCGGTGATTAGGAGCGCCCCAGAGCCCAGCAGCCTCAGCGGGTCCACGCCCAGGGCCCCGCAGATGAGCTTCGTCTCGTCCGGAATGGGTATCCTAGCCCCGTCCACTCTCAGCCCCACGTCCGCGGCTTCTGCCATCTCCCACAGCCCGTTTATGAGGCCGCCCTCCGTCGGGTCGTGGAGGGAGCTGGGTGAACCGGCTTCGACGGCTTTCATGGCCTCCGGCACGACGCTGATCCACCTGATCATCGCGGCTCCCCTCTCGATCACCGCCTCGTCCACCTTGCCGCTGAGGTGGTCCCTGAGGTCGTTCGCTATTATGGCGGTGCCCTCTACACCCGCGCCCTTCGTAAGGATTATCAGGTCGCCGGGTCTGGCGCCGCCGGTGGTGACGTAGCCGTCAATCTCCGCCTCCCCCATCATGAACCCGGCCAGTATGGGCCTGTCCAGGCCGGGGGTGGTCTCGGTGTGCCCCCCGACGAGGCTGACGCCAACCTCGGTGCAGGCGGCGTGGATGTCATCCATAATGGCCTCAAGGATGGACTCGTCCGCCTCCTCCGGGAGCAGCGCGATGCATACGAACCATAGGGGCCTCGCCCCGGTGGACGCTATGTCGTTGGCGTTCACGTGGACGGATAGCCACCCGATGTTGCCCTCGGCGCCGGTGATGGGGTCGCCCTTCACGACGAGCACCCTGTCACCCATCTCTATGACCGCGGCGTCCTCGCCCACGCCTGGGCCGCTGAGTACCCTGTCGGTGGGGACGCCCAGCCTGTTGAACACGAGCCTCCTCAGGGCCTCGGACGGCACCTTCCCGGTCTTGAAGCTTAGCGGGGACATGGCTGCACGACTATTGTTTGCCTTGTCTCGATATAGGTTTTCCCGGAGAAGCCACTTTCACCCTCCCCTCCACTTTCTGTGTGTTAGAACCTACGAAATGCATAAATTCCCTGTCTGCGACCCCTCAACGGGGTTAGATGACACAAAGAGGCGTCTTCATCGACGAGGCCATACTCGACATCAGCTACGTGCCCGACGTCGTCCTCCACCGCGAAGCCGAGCTAAAGGCGCTGGAGGGCCTCTTCGACCACATGGTCGCGACGCCCTACGAGATCAGCCAGAAGGCCGTGATACTCGGAGGCGTCGGCAGCGGCAAGACCCTGCTGGCCCACTACTACGGGCGGAGCCTCCGCAGGAAGGCGGAGCGCCGCCGCGTCACCTACGAGTACATCCACCTCAACTGCAGGGAGCAGCGGGGAAGCCTCTTCATGATCCTCAGCCAGGTGGTGAAACGGCTGCGCCCCCAGTTCCCCGAGAGGGGCTACGCCGCCAACGAGCTCATGGACATACTCAGGAAGATCATGGCCGAGGACAACGCCCAGATACTGCTGACCCTCGACGAGGTGGACGTGCTCATAGAGAACGAGGGAACCGACGCCCTCTACTACCTCACCAGGTTCCACGAGACCGAGCCGGACATGCCCCGCCGCCTCAACATCATATTCATCAGCAAGGACCAGGAGGTCTTCAGGAAGCTGGACCAGAGCACCCTTAGCAGCCTACAGCGCAACGTCATAAGGATGCGGGACTACGACCAGGCCCAGCTCGCAGACATACTGCTTTACCGCGTCGAGAAGGCGTTCAGGAGGGACGCGGTGCCCCCCGAGATAGTGGACTTCATCAGCGAGCTTGCCTTCAAGGAGAAAAGCGACGCCAGGTACGCCATCGACGTCCTCCACGGCGCCGGCAAGGCGGCGGAGCGGACCGCAGCCGCGCACATCCAGCCCGAGCACGTCCGGGCGGCGGCCATGGGCGTCTTCCAGACGCTGAAAAAGGAGGCGGTCCGGCAGCTCAGCGCCCACGAGAAGCTGGTGCTCCTCGCGGTGGCCAGATTCTTCAAGGCCAACGACGTCACCCACGGCACCACCGGCGAGATCGAGGAAGCCTACCGCCTCGTCTGCGAGGAGTACATGGAGGAGCCCCGGGGCCACACCCAGTACTGGAAGTACCTCAAGAACCTGAAGAGCCTGGACTTCGTCAACGTCAGGCTACAGGCGAGCAGCCAGGGCAGGACCCAGCTCATAAGCCTGGAGAAGATACCCGCCGAGGAGCTCGAGAAGGAGGTCGCGAGGATAATTGATGCGTCGTAGGGACGAGCGGGTGGTCGAGGAGATCCTCGGCAGCAGGGGCCGCATCAGGGTGCTACAGGTGCTCACCGAGAGCGGTGAGCTCAACATAAGCGAGGTGAGCCGCCGCACCGGCCTGAACTACACCAGCGTGCAGAGGCACCTCATGAAGCTCAAGGAGCTGGGGCTCCTCAAGGAGAAGCGGTACGGCAAGATCAGGATATTCCAGGTCGAGTTCAGGAGGCTCGGCATAGTGTTCGAGAGCGGCAGACCCGTGAACGTCCAGCTCAACAAGTCTTAGCCCCCCGTGACGGGGTGACTGGGACGCCTCGGCGCCATGGACAGAACCGTGAACTACCCGGCGGCGGAGATCCAGACGATGGTTTTTGGGTAGAACCGCCGCGAGAAAATGGCCCGGAACAGGGTTCACGCTGGCCTTCATAGCCTTCCTCTTAGCCGTATCCTATATTGATGTATCATACAAATCCGGTGCCTGGGACGCCGTGACCCGCGTCGTCTACATCGACCCGCTCCACGCCGATGACCCCGGGTTTCACGGTGAAGCCTCGCAGATATTCGGCCAAGAGGGCTACATCTTCGACGCCGTCCTCGGGGAGGACGTGACCGTCGAGCGCCTGAGGAGGCTCCCGGCGGGGTACGACCTCGTAATACTGAGGGTTCACAGCACCGTGAACGGCGGCATGGTGTGGTTCTTCACCGGCGAACAGTACAGCCACGACAAGTACTTGCTGGAGCAGCTGGCAGACGAGGTGCACCCCGCCAGGCCCAGCGTCGGCTCCAGACACCTGTTCGCGGTGGGCGCCGACTACGTGAACCACTTCATGAAGGACCAGTTCAGGGGCTCCACCGTGCTCGTGATGGGCTGCGACAGCGTCGCGTCCACAGACCTAGCCCAGGCCTTCATAGACAACGGCGCGGAGCTGTACATAGGCTGGGACGGCCCTGTCTCTCTTGAGCACACCGACCAAGCGTTCGGCTGCCTGCTGGCGGCGATGGTCGAGGGGGAGATGAGCGCCGAGGCCGCGGCGGCCTACACCGTGGACACCGTCGGCCGTGACCCCGACTACAACTCGACTCTGTCCTGTTTCCCCCGTTGAAACCCGTGGGAAGACGGCGGAGACCATATGAGAAGTATTTTTAAATAGGCTTCTGGTTGTTGAGTGGTTAGAACGCGCAGGCCAGGCAAAGCATACGCTGCGCGAGATTAGGCGGAAAATGAATGATAGTCCCTGTACGGTGCTTCTCATGCGGGAAGGTCATAGGAGACAAGTGGGAGGACTTCAACAAGCGCGTGGAGGCCGGTGAGAACCCGGGGGAGGTCCTCGACAGCCTCGGCGTCACGAGGTACTGCTGCCGCAGGATGCTCCTGGGCCACGTCGAGATAATCGACGACGTGCTAAAGTTCTACGAGAAGCGGGAGAAACCCGACCTCAGGGGAGGAAACAGCTGATGGAAGTCGAAGTCAACGAGAACCTGCTCCTGCCCCAGGAGATACTGCTGAGCGCGGGCGTCCACATAGGCACCCGCATCAAGACGAAGGACATGGAGCCCTTCATCTACAAGGTGAGGCCCGACGGCCTGTTCGTGCTGGACATGGAGCAAATGAACGAGCGCATCAAGATGGTCGCCCGGTTCCTTTCCAGGATGGACCTCAGCAAGGTGGTGGTGGCCAGCAGCAAGCGGTACGGCAGGAACCCCGTCGAGAAGTTCTGCGAGCTGCTCGGCTGCGTGCCATACATCGGGCGGTTTACCAGCGGGTCGTTCACGAACCCAAACTACGCGGACTTCTTCGAGCCCGTGGCGGTCATCGTCACCGACAGCCTCGCGGACCAGCAGATAGTGGAAGAGGCCAGCCAGATCGGTGTACCCGTGGTCGCGCTGTGCAGCACCGACAACAGCCTCAGGAACGTGGACCTCGTGATACCCGTGAACAACAAGGGCCGCAGGAGCCTAGCCATAGTCTACTGGCTCCTCGTCAGAGAGACGATGAGGGAGAGAGGAAGCCTTCCCACCAGCGGAGAATTCGGCGCATCCATCGAGGACTTCGAGACCACGCTGTAGGTGAAGGGTTTGAGCGTCAGGCGGCCGGTAGTCGCTGGGGCCTTCTACCCTGCACAGCCTGAGCGCCTCAGAGAGCAGATCGAACAATGTTTTAACCATCGACGAGGGCCCGGCAGGGTCCCCGGCCGCGCCCGAGCGGAGCGGACCATTCACTCGGTGGTGTGCCCCCACGCGGGCTACGTATACTCGGGCCCGGCGGCGGCGCACAGCTACCTCGCCCTAGCAGAGGAGCGGAAACCCGACACCGTGATAGTCATGGGGCCCAACCACTCGGGCTGGGGGACCCCCGTCTCCATGATGGGCGAGGGCAGCTGGGAGACCCCGCTGGGGCGCGTGCCCCTGGACACGGCCACCGCCAAGGAGATAATCGGGCACTCGGAGATAATCGACTACGACCACACGGCCTTCCTGAGGGAGCACAGCGTCGAGGTGCAGGTGCCGTTCCTGCAGTACATCTACGGCGAGTTCAAGCTGGTGCCCATATGCATGGGGTACCAGGACCTGGAGACGAGCAGGGAGGTAGGCGAGGCCATCCACAGGGCCACGGAGGGCAAGAACGCGCTACTGGTCGCGTCGACGGACCTTACCCACCAAGAGCGCCAGGAGGCGGCCAACAGGAAGGACAGGCTGGTCATAGACGCCGTGCTCGCGATGGACGAGGAGAGGCTCCAGAGAGTCGTCAGGGAGAACAGGATAACCACGTGCGGTTACGGCCCGGTCTCGGCCGCGTTGGTGGCCTCCAAGCTCGCTGGAGCCGGGGAGGCGGAGTTACTTTCATACTATACCAGCGGAGACATTATAGGGGACTACAGCGCGGTCGTGGGGTACGCCGCCATGAAGATAACACGGTGAGTCAGACGATGCAGGTGGAGGCTACGGCGCCGGGGAAGATGATACTGTTCGGCGAGCACAGCGTGGTCTACAGGGGGCCAGCCGTCGTCCTCGCCATAGACAGGAGGGCCAGGGTCTACGCCAGCAAACGCGACGACCCATACGTCTACGTGGACGCCGACAACCTAGGGTTCTCGGGCTACTTCGATGGCGACGTCTACCATCCGGTGAGGGGGAAGGCGTGGAGGGGCAGGAACTTGGCCGCCCTCAACGTCGCCGCCAGGATGACCATGGAGCACGTCGGCGTCGAGTCGGGCGTGAACCTGAAGGTGAGGTCCATGATACCCATAGCCGTTGGGCTGGGCAGCTCCGCGGCGGTATGCGTGGCCACGGTGGGCGCCGTGGAGAGGCTGTTCGACGCCGACCTGAGCAAGGAAGAGATATCCAAGCTGGCCTTCCAGGGAGAGACCATCATACACGGGAAGCCCAGCGGCGTCGACAACACCGTGAGCACCTTCGGCGGCATGCTGAGCTACGAGAGAGGCGTAGGCATCAAGCGCCACAACTTGGAGTCCTCGATGCCTTTCATCATAGGCAACACGCGGAGGAAGCGTTCCACGCGCAAGATGGTGGAGGGCGTCGCTGCCCTCAAGGGGAGGAACCCGAGGCTGATGGACACCATCATAGACGCCATGGGGGGAATCGCCGAGGAGGGCCTGGACGCCCTACTCTCCAACGACATACGCCGCATAGGCGACCTCATGAACATGAACCACGGCCTGCTGTCCGCGATAGGGGTGTCGACGATGAAGCTGGAGGCCCTTGTGCACACGGCGCGGAAGAACGGCGCGCTCGGGGCGAAGCTCACCGGCGCCGGCGGGGGAGGCTGCATAATCGCCGTCGCGGAGGAGGACAGGATGAGCGCGGTGGAGAAGGCCATCAGGCGCAGGAAGAGCAACAGCTACAGGGTCAAGCTGACTGACCGCGGCGTAGAGAGCAGTTGGATCGAGGAGAAGCATGCTGGTTCTTAAGCTGGGCGGAAGCGTCGTCACACACAAGGACAAGCCGTTCACGCCCCACACAGGCAACATCGACCGGTTAGCGGCCGAGATCGCGGACGCCGACGCCCAGCCGCTGGTGGTCGTCCACGGCGGAGGCTCCTTCGGCCACCCCGTCGCCACGGAGTACCGTATCGCTGAAGGATACAGGGAGCCGCGGCAGCTTGCCGGGTTCTCCAGGACACACCAGGCCATGGTGGAGCTAAACGGCATAATCGTCCATTGGCTCTTGGACGCAGGGGTGCCCGCGTTCGCGGTATCCCCCTCCTCATTCATAGCGACGGAGGGTGGACGGATAACGTGCATCGACCTTCATGTCGTCGAGGGGCTCATCGAGTCGGGCCTCGTCCCCGTCCTCTACGGCGACGCGGTGCTGGACACCCTACAGGGCTTCGCCATACTCTCTGGCGACCAGCTCGCCGTGGAGCTGGCAACAGGCCTAGGCGCCGATAGGATGGTGCTGGGCTCAGACGTAGACGGCGTTTTCACGGACGACCCTAAGCTCGATAAAGGCGCCCGGCTCATAGAGGAGCTCTCCTTAAGCAACCACGGCGAGGAAGCAAGGATCGGGGACGCCTTGGACACCGACGTGACTGGGGGGATGCAAGGCAAAATCGTTGAGGCGGCTGAGGCCGTCGAGGC
>CAYFYM010000046.1:0-5453 GCA_964347405.1 uncultured Candidatus Bathyarchaeia archaeon
CTTGTAGAGCGTGTAGACGACGGCGATGTCGTTCAGGGGCTCTATGACGCTCATGGTGCGCACGCCGCCGCCGCTGAGCTGCCTGGTGATGAGGTCGATCTGGGTGGTCCAGATGTGGCACTGGTCGTAGGCGGGGTAGCAGACGTAGCCCTCCCGGTCGTGGTAGTACTCGCCGCAGCTCTGCTCGTTGCCGAAGAGGATGTACCTGCTCCGGAACATGTGGGCGATGGGCAGTATCATCATGGCGTACTGCGTGCTCTGAAGGCCCCAGCCCAGCTCGGTCTTGCCGACGCCCAGCCTGAGCCCGTCCCTTAGGTTGCCCATGGTGTGCTCAATCTTCTGGAGCTCCACGCCGAACTCCTCCTGGAACTCCCTGGCCAGCTTGTCCTTGTGCTTCTCCTCGTATATGAGCACAGGCTCCACGATGTACGCCGCCTGGGGGTTCAGACCCAGCTCGCGGCAAACCGCCCACGTCAGCAGGCTGTCCTTCCCGAAGCTGAGGCTCACCACGCTGGAGTCCTCACGGGTCTCGTCCTTGAAGCTGGGGATCTTTACCTCGTTGTCCTTGAACCTCATCCTCAGGTTCATGAACCCCTTCAGGAGCTCCGAGGTGTAGGTGCCGTCCACGTCCGCGCAGCTGGGAAAGTCCATGACCATGTTCTGGAAGAACTGGGTCTGGAAGAACGGGGGAGACGTGTTGTACCTGATCTCGTGCTTCCTGAAGGTCAGGGGGAGGTGGACAGTCTCGGCGTAGACTAGGTTGTCGAAGAGGACGTCCTTGGCCTCCTGCGGGTACGCCTGCCATATCTCGTCAGGATAGTTCATGACGTACTTGGAGCCACGGAACAGAATCTCGAAGCCGTGGGCTGTCTGCCTCGCGTTGATGCTTAGGCCATTCACTGTTTCGGACCTACTATTCTGGATCGGTGAGTTTAATTGAGGGTAATATTTCTTTCTAAAAAGCAGGGGCCACGAAAACTGGGCTTGTTCACAGATAAGTATAAAGAAGTGGGCATAGGGGACACCGTTTTTACCCGTTCAAGAAACATCGAGAAATTGCTAGATTTCAGTAAACTCTGGCTCAAGTTCGAGGGCGGGAACCCCACAGGCACCATGAAGGATAGGGCGAGCTACGCCACCCTCCAGCTAGCCAAGGAGAAGGGGTTCGGCGAGATAGCGGTCGCCAGCTGCGGTAACTTCGGCGCAAGCGTGGTTCACCTCAGCAGGTACTTCGAGATCATGCCCCACGTGTACATACCAGAGAAGTACCAGACGCCGCGGATCGCAGAGATGGAGAGGCAGGGAGGCGTGATCCACAGGGCTCCCGGGACCTACGAGGAGCTGGTGGAGCTGAGTGCAAGGGAGGCAGCGGACAACGGATGGTACAACGGCAACCCGGGCACGGAAGAGAACACGGAGGTGAGCCTGAAGGCCTACGAGTCGATCTCCCGGGAGGTATTCGACCGGCTCGGTTATGCCCCGGACGCTGTCTCGGTCTCCACGAGCAACGGCACCTGCTTCAGCGGCATCCACCGAGGCTTCAAGAGGCTGAGGCGGCGGGGACTCACCGACAAGGTCCCGGTCATGGTCTGCGCAAGCACGGACGGGGGAAACCCCATAGTAGACAGCTACAACAAGGGAAAAAGAAGGATCAGGGACCTGGACCCTGGGAGCATCGTGGAGACCCCGGTGAATGAGCCCATCGTAAACTGGAGGAGCCTCGATGGACAGCACGCGCTGGACGCTCTCTGGGACAGCGGCGGATACGCCGTGGGTCTAGGGGACGGGGTGCTCGCCGCTTTCAGTGAGTTGCTCTTGAGGGAGGAGGGGCTGTCCGTTCTACCGGCGTCCTCCGCGGCGCTTGCAGCGATGGCTGAGTACGTCAAGGAGAAGGCCAGGCCGAGGGAGTCGACGTTCGTGGTGGTATTGACCAGCAGGAACTACGGATAACGAGTGAAATAGCGTGTTTAAAGCAGCGAAAACCGGGTTTTCCTATGCATAAACACCGCGATTCACGGCGTCTACGCCGGGTGAAACAGGGGTTCCGGTTCTGAAACACCGCGTCCACGGGGTTCCTTATGGTATACCTACGCCTAAGGGTCCCACGGTCAAAAATGAAGACAAGAACCAAAACCCTCCTGGTGATGGCCCTCATAGTGGCCTCGGTCCTCGCGGCGACGCCGGTCGTGGCCTCCGCGGTGGACGACACCGCCCCCCAGCCCGAGGCTTTTATTAATCGGGCTCAGCGCTTGCAGCGCATCCAGCAGTCGCTTAAGGCTAAAATACAGAACAGGCTTCAGCTGGCGCAGCCTGAGGCCATCGAGCTCGACGACCTCAACGAGGACGAGATCGATGACAGGGTCAGCGCCGCAGAGAACGCCCCCGCGGTAGAGGACGGCGACACGGCTAGCCCGCTGTGGATCGCCCGCGCGTATGGCTTCTCGTGGCCTCTGGGCGACGCGGACGTAGATGAGAGCAGCCTGGCGACCCCGATCGGTACGTTGTTCGCGGCCACAAAGGTCAAGACGACCGAGTACGGCGTGGTCTACGACATCGTCTGGGGCATAGTGGGCCACAACGGTGAACGCGTAGGCGTCAAGGGAGTAGCGGTCCTGGGCAGCGACGGAGTGTTCGTGATGAAGCTCCACGGAGAAGACCTGGACCTATGGGCCATCGGAAGGATAGGTAAAGCGAGGTACGGCGTGAGGCTGGCCATGAAAGGATACATGAGCCACGACGGAGACATGTACGGCTTCCACATGAAGGGGAGAGCCCACCCCATCGGCTGGGGCTGGAGAAACCCACAGACCCAAAGCACCGATGCGCTGACCCCGAGCTTGAGCGGTAAAAGCACAAACGCCAAAGCAAGGAAGATAGCCTCAACCTCCTAAACCCCCCTTTCCTTTTTTCTCAATGTTTTTATGGCGACCACGCCTTCATCTGGTTCACCGGGTGAAGCGGATGGCTTGGAGGGTGAAATACGTCGGATGGTACAGGCTGATTGAAGAGGAACTGGGAGGACTGGCTCCCAGCCTCAGCGAGCGGGAGGTCATGGAGAACGTGTCGGCCGAAGACGTGTTGATAGTGCCCCTAGGAACGACGGAGGCTGCCGAAGATAAGCCGCTACCGAGCCTCCATCTCCGGCTCAGAGACCAAGAGCTGGAGCTGGCTATAGTCTACGAGACCAAGAAGAGCATCGAACACCTGGAGAACATCTTCAGCGAAACCCACCGGGAGGAACACGTTAGACTGTTGAACTTGCTTGGCGGACTTCGCGTCGGATGCGAGACTAGGCTCTACACAGAGAGCAGGGGAGGCTCCGGCATGGAGCTAACGAGAAGATACCTGAGCTCAAAGCTGGACGGCCTGCTTCTTAGAAGGCTTCTGGATGAGGTCGACGAGCTGAGGAAAGGGGGCAGAAGGATCTTGAATAACCAGTCTGTATACGTCATACCAAGGTCCCCGGAGGTTCATCTTGCCTCGATTACCACGCCGCTGAGCGAGGAAGCTTTCAGACAGGCGTTGAGTGAGGTGAGGCCGCTGATCGAGTTGCTGTCTAGCATCAAGACCCGACGCGAGATGATAAGGGAGAGGCTGGCCAAACCGAGGAAGACACGGAACGTCTACAGGGAGTTCGTCGAGGCGTTGAACGAGGCTAGAGCCGAAGGACTGATCTCTGCGGAGCGGCGGCGTGAGCTCGATGGACGCTGGCGGCGGGGCGAGGAAGATAGGGACGGGCTCCTGAGGGAGGTGCGGGCCCTCCTCAGCACACGGGGCCATTAGTCTTCGATTGCTCGTAAGGATTGATGCTTGAGTCCATCGAGGTGTGCAGTGGAGTTTGGGCTGGTTAAAACCCTACGGCGATGGACTCGAAGCCCGTCAGCATCGAGTAGACGCTTCCATGGAGCAGCCCGGTGTCTCTGTCCTTGACAACGGCTACTGGCCTGCCCCAGCTCTTGAGCTCGGGGTCGACCCAGTCGATGTCGTGGCCCATGGACGTCAGCCTGTTCCTCGCCGACGCCGGGTAGCGGGAGTCGAGGTACACGGTGCCTGTCTCCCGGGTCAGCCTCGGGGCGTCCACCGCGTCCTGCGCCCCCATGCCGTAGTCGACGACGTGGTGGATGACTTGGGCGACGGAGACCTGTATATTCCTCCCCCCGGGGGCGCCGAGCACCATGTAGGGCTCCCCCTCGTCGAGTAGCACGGTGGGGCAGACGTTCTGTATACGCCGCTTACGGCCGTCGATGCTGTTGGCGTGGCCCGGCTCCGGGTCGAGGCCGTACATCGCGTTGTTCATCACGATGCCGGTGCCGGGTATCACGACGCCGCAGCCGAAGGAGTTGACGAGGGTCTGGTTGACGCAGACCATGTTCCCAGCCCTGTCAGCAACGGCCAGCGCCGTGGTGCACTCCGGCTCGTAGGGCCATGGGTCACCGAACTCCACGGCCCCGGCCTTCCCGGCGTCGATTCTCCCCCGGAGCTCGGCTGCGTACTCCTTTGAGACGAGCCCCCTCTGAGGCACCTCGACGAAGCCGGGGTCGCCCATGTACTTGAACCTGTCCGCGAAGGCCAGTCCGACGCTCTCGGCGACGACGTGTAGACGCTCTGGGCTCATGAAGCCCATGGAGGAGAAGTCGTATCCCTCCATTATGTTGAGTATCTGCATCATCGTGGTCCCCGAGTGGGTGGGATCGTAAACCACGTCGAGTCCCCTGTAGCATCCCGGCTCTGGCATGTGTATGATGGGCTCGTACATGGCCAAGTCCTCCAACGTTATTAGGCCGCCGCCCCTCTCCATCTCGCCCTCGATGGCCTCCGCTATCCACCCACTGTAGAAGGCGTCGCGCCCCTCCTCCGAGATATCCTCAAGGCACTTTGCTAGCTCCTCGTTCACGAGGACGTGGGGCTCCGCCATCCCACGGACGTACGGGAGGTACGGGAACCGTCCCTCCCTGAGGTAGACTCGCCTCCACTCGTCGAACCCCCAGAACCCCTCCATTCGCCTGAAGATGTGGTCGGCGGTCCACCATCCCACGGTGAAGCCCTCCCTCGCCGCCTTGATGGCTGGGGCCATGACCTCCCCAAGGCTCATGGTGCCGTACCGCTCGAGGGCCTCTGTGAGGCCCGCGACGGTGCCCGGCGTGGTACAGGCCTTGTGTCCTACGACGTTGGCGTCGTCCTTCACCTTGTACCAGCCCATCCACCCCGTCTCGGTGACCTCCTCCACCTCGTACATGTCAGGGGTGCAGTTCATGGACGGCCTTCCCACGTAGTCCACTATGACGTTCTCACCGGACTCCAAGTGTATCGCCATGACGCCCTCCCCGCCGATGCCGTTCATTCCCGGCTCGACGACGCAGTCCATGAAGGCGGCGGCGACAGCCGCGTCCACGGCGTTCCCGCTCTTCTTCATCACGGCTACGCCAGCCTACCCGATGAGGGGGTGCTTGGAC
>CAYFYM010000047.1:0-7031 GCA_964347405.1 uncultured Candidatus Bathyarchaeia archaeon
GTCACGTGGGGGCTGAACCGCCTCCTCTCCCTCTCGAAGCCCAGCCGGCTGAGTTTCCCGTCGATCTCGCTCCATATCTCCGCCAGCTGTGACGCGCCGTCGGTTATGCCCGCCCACACGACCCTGGGCCTCCTCAGGTTTGGGAAGACCCCCACCCGCTCTATCTTTGCGTCGAAGGGCATGAAGCCGGTCTCCTCCACGACCTTGGTCACCTGATCCACGAGGCTCTGCTCTATCTCTCCTAGGAACTTTAGGGTGAGGTGGACGTTCTCCGGCTCGACGAACTTGATGTCGGCCCTCGTGGCCTCAAGCACCCTCCTGACCTCCCTGAACTTCGCTGCAAACTCGTCGCCGCCGCACTCGACGGCTACGAAGCACCTTACACTCATGGCGTTCACATTGAATTCGCGTCGCGTGAATAAAACGTTGGGGAAGAACCATTATACCGCCACCGTGAATACTGAGCAGAATACCTTTGGACCCTCTGCCCTTCACGCTGGTCATGGCTTCAGCCGTCTCCCACGCCCTATGGAACTACGTCGCCAAGGAGGCGGGAGACAAGGACGGCTTCATGCTTCTGCTCAACATCTTGAGCCTAGCCATTTTCCTACCCGTATTCGTCGTCATCCTGCCCGAGATCTATTTCCCGGCGGAGATACTCCCCTTTCTATTCGCCAGCGGCGTCGCCGAGACCGTGTACTTCCTCGCGTTGGGGAAGGCGTACGAGGAGGGCGACCTCAGCGTCGTCTACCCGGTCGCGAGGTCCTCCCCCATGTTCGTGGCTATAGCGGCTTCCCTCCTCATAGGGGAGAGGATCACCATCTGGGGGGCGCTGGGAATCGCCCTGATACTCGTCGGCGTCTACGTTCTCCACCTAAAGGGCTGGAGCGGGGAAGAGTTGACGAGGCCGTTGAAGGCCCTGGGTGCCCCCGCGTCCAGGTACGCGTTCGTGGCGGCGCTCGGCACCACTGTGTACAGCATTTCAGACAAGATGGGCGTGACCGCCGTCGACCCCCTGCTATACTCGTTCTGGCTGGGGTTCGTGATAACCGGGATGCTGTCCATCGTGATAGTCGGGCGGAGAGGCGTGAGCGCCGTAAGGGAGGAGCTGAGGGGCTCCCTGCTCAGGGTTTCGTTCGCAGGCGTCCTCATGAAAGGCGGCTACGTGCTGGTGCTCGTGGCCATGAGCCTGGCGCAGGTCAGCTACATACTGGCGTTGAGGCAGGTGAGCGTGGTTCTGGGAGCCGCGCTGGGCGTGGCGCTGCTCAAGGAGAAGTACGGTGGGGTGCGGATCGTGGGCTCCATAATAATCTTCTTGGGGGTCTACCTGCTCGGAGCGGTCGCCTAAACCTTGAATAGCCAGAGACGCATTTCATGAGTGAAACCGAGGGGGGCGTCGATTACGAGGCTGGGCGGGATAACGGACATGTCCACCGTGGACTGGTATGGGAACGTCTCCATGGTCGTCTTCTTCGCCGGGTGCAACATCAGGTGCCCGTACTGCCAGAACTCGGGGCTCATCCCCCTCGACTCCGGCGAGGAGGTGGACCTGGGCTACATCGAGGAGAGGCTGAAGATCGGGTTGAAGCCCGTGCCTCAGCTTGACGCCGTGGTGTTCACAGGCGGCGAGCCGCTTCTACAGCCTGACGCGGTGCTCGAGATAGCCAGGCTGGTTAAGACTTACGGGCTGAAGCTAATGCTCGACACCAACGGTACCGTCTCAAAGGCGGTTGAGAAGATTCTCGGAACCGGGCTAGTCGACAGGGTCGCCCTGGACGTGAAGGCGCCCCTGACACCTGAGGACTACGGCGCCGTATCAGGCGTACCCAAGCTGGGGGGCGTCTTCAGCGCGTCTGTGAGGAGGACCCTTGAACTCTGTAAAGAACTGGGCGTCGAGGTGGAGGCAAGGACGACGGTCGCCCCCACGGTCTCCGATGAGCCCGGCTTCATCAGGAGGATAGCGGAGGACGTCAAGGGCTACGCCGCCGTCTACTATCTTCAACAGTTCGACAACCAGGGCGAGGTTCTCTCCCCCGAGCTGCGGGAAATGGAGCCCCCGACGAGGGAACACTTAATAGAGTTGGCGAAGCAGGCGATAGAAGCCGGCCTTGAGCGAGTTTACATAAAGACCCGTTTCGGCGGGCTAGAGAGGATCAAGTAAATGGCTAAACGCAGGCTGCTTCTGATAACGGGTATGGCCGGCTCGGGGAAGACGACGATCGCAAACCTCCTCAGGGACAGGGGCTACTCCGTGTTCACGATGGGCGACGTGATCAGGCACGAGGTGCGTATGAGGAACCTGCCCCCCACCCCGGAGAACCTGGGGGGGATGGCCGAGGACATACGGAGGTCGGGGGGAGACGCCGCCGTCGCCAAGAAGTGCGTGCCCCTTATAATCGGCGAGCCCAACAACAAGGTGGCCCTGGACGGCGTCAGGAGCCTCGACGAGGTGTACGCCTTCGAGGAAGCCTTCGAGGTATACATTGTGGCGGTCCACGCCTCACCCGAGACCAGGTACAGGCGCCTCAAGAACAGGGGGAGGAGCGACGACCCCACCAACAGGCAGGTATTCAGGGAAAGGGACCACCGGGAGCTGAGCTTCGGCATGGGCGACGCCATAGCCATGTCCAACTACATAATCACAAACGAGAACGGCGTAGACACCCTTGAACGCAGACTAAACACGCTGCTGAGGAAGCTGAGGTCCAATGACGGTGACATGGATTAGGGCCAGGCTCCAGCCCACTGAGGACCCCGACAAGGTGGCTCAGGCCATCAGAAACATATTCGGCGAGATAGAGCTGGAGACCAAGAACGGCGTGGTCTCGGCTAGGCTTGAGGGGTTGGAGGCGCTCAGCGGGCTGAGGAGCGTGATAGCACGAGACAGGGTCAGAGACACGGTGAAGAGGGTGTTCACCCGGTGGGCGGAGGGGGGCCGTCTAAGCTTCGGCGTCAACCGGCAGGCTGCCTACGCCGGGCACTTCTCGCTCAACCTGAAGAGGGAGGACGCCATGGGGCCCATACAAGTTGTGGTCGAAGGAGAAGCGCAGAAAGTAATAAGGTATCTAAGCTGAATGCTCGCCGATTAGACGTTTTCGCCGCTTTTCACCGTTTTACACGATTGTATTTTCCGTCAACCAATAAGGTAGAAAACAATATATCATCGCATTTGAACCACTTATAGATTCCCAGAATGCCCAATAATTATGGAAAAAATGACGGTGTTCTCTCAAACGCACCGGCTTCTGGGTATAAGTACACTCAAGCATAGGCAGGAGAAGAAATGGTAAAAATATTGTTGATAGGGTTGGCTGGGGACAGCGGGTGCCAGGTGGCCGCGCTGGGCCTCCACGAGGCGCTGGTTGACATACTGGCGGCAAACGAGCTCATATTCGCCCCCACCCTCATAGATGCCAAGGAGATACCGGACGACGTCGACGTGGCGATCGTAGAAGGCGGGATAAGAAACACCCATGAAGAGGAGATCATAAAGGAGATCCGAGAGAAGTCCAAGATCGTCATCGCCCTGGGCGCGTGCGCCGCCTTCGGCGGCATCCCCGGACTGGCCAACCTCAGAGACGGGAGGGAGCTGATGAACGAGATCTACAGCAACCACCGGGGCACAGACAGGGGCACCTTGCCGACGGACCTCGAGTCGCTGCCGGAGCAGCACCCCATCAAGCACTTCGTCGAGGTGGACTACTTCATACCGGGCTGCCCGCCAGAGGTCACGGACATAGCTAACACGCTCACGTCCCTGCTCGGCGGGAAGGAGCCCGAGTACAACAGCACCCAGGTCTGCGACGACTGCCCGCGGGAGAGGCTCGGCGAGTACGAGACCACGCTCAAACGCATACACGAGGAGATACCTGACCCAGACAGGTGCCTGCTGGAGCAGGGGTACTTGTGCATGACGCCGGCCACCATGGGCGGATGCGGGGCGCCGTGCCCCCAGTCAGGAAACACCTGCGAGGGTTGCCGCGGCTCATGCCTAGAAGTGGACGACCAGGGGATGGCGATGATCGACGCCATGACGGGGCTGCTAACCCAGCTCAAAGACGGGTTCGACCCCAACCTGTACAGCGCCATGCTGTACCGGTTCACGTACGCGGAGTCCATCGTGTCAGAGCTCGCGAGGAGGAGGAAGTAGATGACCGACATCGTCGAGGTAGACCCCCTCACTCGGATAGAGGGGATGGGTAAGATCAAGGTCGAGATCAAGGACAACCAGCTCCACGACCTCAAGTTCCAGGTAACCGTGGCGCCCAGGTTCTTCGAGTACCTCCTCACCGGCAAGAGGGTGGAGGAGGCGCCTCGCCTCACGCAGCGCATCTGCGGAATCTGCTACGTGAGCCACCACCTTGTCTCGGTCAAGGCCATCGAGGACGCGTGGGGCGTGACACCGCCGGAGACCGCCGTAAAGCTGAGGAGGCTCATGAACGCGGGCGGCTACGTCACAAGCCACAGCCTGCACAGCGCGTTCCTGGCCGTCCCTGACCTGGCGGGGCTGCCGGCCGAGGGCAGGAACTTCCTCGCCTTCATGGGTAAGTACCCCGAGCTGGGGAAGGCGGCCATCAAGATACACGCCTACGGCAACAAGGTCGTAGAAGCCACGGGAGGCAGGATAGTACAGGTGGTCACAAGCGTCCCCGGCGGCCAGACGCTCCGGCTCAAGGAGCAGAGGCGCGACGAGTTGCTGGAGGAAGGCAGGGAGGTCCTTGAGCTCATGAAGGTATACGCCGACTTCGTGTTCGACATATACGAGAAGGACGCCCTAACGTGCAACCAGTTCCCGGAGGTGGAGACAAATTTCATGGCCCTAGTACAGGGACCGCAGTGCGACTGGGACGTTTACGACGGCGACGGCAGGATCATCGGGCCGACAGGCAAGGAGCTGGCTCGCTTCGACCCCTCCGACTACCACGAGTACATAAGGGAGGCGGTGTGGGAGCACAGCAGCACCAAGGTCCCCTACTACAAGCCCGAGGGCGTCAGCGGGATACTGAGGGTCGGCCCGCTGGCCCGTCTAAACGTCGCGAACCAGATACCCTTCCCCGTGGCACGGGAGATCGAGGACAGGTACCTTGAGCTATTCCCGCGGACCTGCATACAGGTTCAGGGGTTCAACCTAGCGAGGATACCCGAGCTGGTCGCGGGGCAGGAGGAGGTCTTAGCCCTGCTTGAGGACCCTGCGATACTCGGCGAAGACATCCGTAACCCCGTCAAGAGCAGGGGCGGCGAGGGGGCTTCGTTCATCGAGGCGCCGAGAGGAATACTCACCCACCACTACGTCATAGACGACAACGGCCTCGTTAGGTACGCCAACATCATGGCGCCAACCACCTACAACCACCCGCTCATCCAGCAAGACCTCTACGAGAACGCCAAGATCTACGCGGGAGAGATAGCGGACCCTGCGACGCGGGCCGACGCCTGCTGGAGGCTGGAGAAGATTGTGCGGGCCTACGACCCGTGCACCAGCTGCAGCGTCCACATGGTCGACTTCGACATCACGGTGGATGGTGACGCGGTGGAGGTCAAGGAGGTAGCCTAGATGAGTGCACAGGTGTTGTTCTGCACGTGCGGCGGCGTCCTCTCGCAGCACCTCGACATCAAGGAGCTCAAGCGCTTCGCCAGGGAGATCCAGGGCGTAAGCGAGATAATAACCACCGACGCCGCGTGCACCAAGGCCATGAGGGAGAGCCTAGTGGAGGCCGTGTCAAAGGGATCAGAGAAGCTGGTAGCCTTCGCCTGCACGCGCTCCGTCTGCCAGAAGCCCCTCGAGGCGGTGATGGAGGAGTCTGGGCTGGAACCGGGGAACATCGTGGTGGTGAACGCCAAGGAGCAGCTTGCATGGGTGCACCCCGGCAGAGAAGAAGCCACGCGTAAAACCAAGATGCTGCTAAAGGCGGCCCTCGAGAAAGCCGTCAGCGTACTCCCTGCGGAGACGGTCTCCTATGAGAGGACGCGGGAGGCCCTCGTCGTGGGCGCTGGGATAGCCGGCTTAACGGCGGCCTCGCAGCTAGCCGACATGGGCGTCGGGGTCCACGTGTTGGAGCGGGGCCCCGCCATAGGCGGCACCATGCCGCTCATAAGCAAGACGTTCCCCGAGGAGGACTGCACGATGTGCCTCAGGGGGCCGAACATGATTAGCATGCTCACGAAGCCGGGCATCACCTATCACGTGAACAGCATGGTGAAGGACGTGCTGCGCACCTCCAAGGGCTTCAAGGTGACCTACGTCAAGACCACCCCGGAGCTGGACGTGGAGCCCAAGAAGGGCAAGGGTAACCCGGTGGAGGCTATAGCGGCTCCGTCGGCTGGGCGCCAGGGGTACAAGCTGGTCTACGCCTCCGAGCCCGACAAGGAGGCTCTGGAGGCCGTGAAGGAATCCAGGTGCGGAAGCTGCACGAGCCTGTTCCCCGCCGCCCTGATGGGCTACAACGAAGATGCTGGCGAGAATACTCTTGAGGTGGGCTCCGTTGTGCTCGCCACGGGTTTCAAGGACTTCGACCCCGCAGGCGTCCCCAAGTGGGGCTACGGGCTACCAAACGTCGTGACCCAGTTCCAGCTGGCCAGGCTGATGGACCCTCTAGGCCCTACCGGCGGGCGGGTGCTGAGGCCCAGCGACGCGGGGGCGCCTGGAAGGATAGTGATGGTCCAGTGCGTCGGGAGCAGGGACCCAGAGTACAACAGAGACTGCAGCAAGTACTGCTGCATGGCCGCGATAAAGCACGCCACGGTGATTAAGAAGTTCAAGAACCCGGGCGCCGAGGTAACCATACTCTTCAGGGACATCCGCGCCAGCGGCTACGGCTTCGAGGCCATGTACAACGAGGCCGAGGAGCTTGGAGTAGGCTTCGTCCACGGCGACATAACGAGCATGTCACCCCACGGAGAAGCCCTGGGGATCGAGTACGTGGACGGCATGGGGGAGCCCAAGAGCCTGGACGCCGACATGGTCGTCCTCTCCACGGGCATGGAGCCCAGCGAAGGCTCCGCCGAACTCGCGGAGCTGTTCAACGTGGAGC
>CAYFYM010000048.1:0-21772 GCA_964347405.1 uncultured Candidatus Bathyarchaeia archaeon
AGTCTAACCCTCACCGTGTCGTACATAAAGTACGTGGCGTTGACGCCGACCCCCGCCACCGTCACGGTGCCCATCGGCGTCATCGTGGACCAGGGCTACACACCCAAGATAAAATACACCAGCGAACAGAGCGACATCAGGCTCAAGTCGGGGACGGAGTCCCAGATACAGTACAGCTTTGTCAACAACTGGGGGGAGTCGCTCCATGGACTGGAGTTCTCGTTAGCTTCAGCAAGCGGCTATATGTCGATATTGGAAGGAGTGAGTTACAGTGTGGATGTGTTGAACTCAAGCGAGTCGGTCACGTTGACGCCCACCATTTCCGTCCTAGAAGGAACGCCTCTGGGAGTGTACACCGTGATAGCCACAGCCACCTACCAAGACATGGAAGGAAACCGGTACCACCAGGTCTTTTCTCTACCCCTAAACCTGGACGAGGCAACCATAGCTAGGAACACGGTGGTGACCGTAGCGAGTATCGAGGTTCCGCAGCAATCCGTACGCCCCGGCGACGTCTTCGACGTGCAGATTCAGGTTGACTGCAGCGGGGCGAGTGCTTATGAGCTGATGTCAACCCTTAGCTTCGGCTCGTCTTCGGGAGTCTCTCCGCTCAGCCCCACGACCACCGTGCTGGGCGACTTTGAGCCAGACGAGTCGGCGACCGTTTCTTACAGGCTTCTTACGGGCGGCTCCATTCCGGCCGGCCAGTACCCCGTAACAGTCACGCTTACCTATACCGACTCGAAGGGGGCATCGAGGTCTCTATCGGAGGTCGCCACCATCATGGTTGACGCCCTCATAGACTTCGAGCTCCTCGACGAGACGAACATGGTTGTCTACGCTGGGGAGCAGCTGGAGATGGAGGCCGACCTCCTGCTGGTGGGGACTGGCAGCGTGCAGTTCGTCAGCGTCCAGCTGGTGGAAGACGGTGTCTTCAGGCGGGTGGCTGGCAGCACAGAGTACATAGGCGCCGTAGACCCGGACAGCCCGATACCCTTCGACATAGACTATGGTGTGGCGGACGACGCCGAGTCAGGCATCCACGACATGACACTTACGGTTAAGTACAGGGATCACCTGAACAGAGTCCACGAGAAGACCCTAGAGTACACGGTCACGGTCGGGCAGGGGACCAGACCCGAATCAAGCACTGGACAGGAGAGAGGCGGGATATTCGGTTGGCTTAGAAGGCTCTTCGGATAGGAGGATGAAACCCCCGTGAAGTTCTCTGACATTTTTTTAATCTCAAGCCAGGGGCTCCGTGAGCGTAAGTTCCGGTTCGCCCTGAACCTGATAGGAATTCTCATAGGCTGCATGGCCGTGACAGGGCTCATAAGCCTAACCCAGGGCCTCAACGACCTGATAGGCGAGCAGCTGGACATGTTTGGGCCCAACAACATAATGATCATGCCCGGGAGCCTGGAGATGGGGGCCGGGCTCATCGCGAGCCAGAGCTTCACCTGGAGGGACATCCAGACCATCGAGAGGGTGGCGAACATAGAGACCGTGACCCCCATGATGGGCGGCAAGATGTGCAGCCTGACCCAGCAGGGGGAGACGCGTTACGCCTTCGTCTACGGCATCGAGGCAGACTACTTCGAGATAATGACTGGGTGGGACATCGAGGAGGGCAGGTACCTCACGAGAAGCGATAACGCGGTGGTTCTCCTCGGGTACGATATCGCCAGACCGGAGAAACGGGACATGCCCGGGTACGAGGTCGGGGACAGGTTGACCATCGAGGTGTTGGCGGATGGAGAGGAGAAGGAGATGTCTTTCCGCGTCGTGGGGATACTGGAGAAGATGGGCGGCATAGGAGGCGTGAGCAGCGACGAGGATCAGAGCCTCTTCATGCCCCTCAGGATCTGTCAACAGCTCTTCGAGGTAGGCGGCGAGTTCCAGTACATCACCTGCAGGGTCAGCGACCCGGACGACCTGCCCCAAGTGGTCATGGACCTCGAGGAGCGGCTGGGGGGAGACGTCACCATCATGACCGCGGAGTCCATGCAGGAGATGATCGGCACCATCCTAGGCGCAGTAGAGGCCGTGCTGGGCGGGGTGGCCGCGATAAGCCTCGTCGTGGCGGGCGTCGGCATCGTAAACACCATGACGATAAGCGTCATGGAGCGCACACGCGAGATAGGGATACTCAAGGCCATCGGAAGCAAGAGCAGCGACGTCTTGCTCATCTTCCTCTCGGAGGCCATTGTCACGGGCCTCATAGGAGGCTCTCTGGGGGCAGCAATAGGCTTCGCCCTCGGGAACATCATAGGCCAGGCAATAGACATGCCTGTTTCAAGCTCCATATATCTTGGTCTGGGTGTAGTCGTCTTCGCGATGGTCACGACCTCGCTGTCAGGGCTATACCCGGCGTGGAGGGCGTCCAGGCTTCATCCCGTGGAGGCTTTGAGATCCGAATGATAGACGTGCCTGCCACGGCTTTCTCCTCCCCCATAGGCGCTGGACGCCGACCCAGAGAGGGCTTTAGCCCCTCCGGGTCAAAAAAACAGGTGATAGTTGATTCACTGCTAGGGGCTCTAGATGATCTTGAAAAGGGGCGTAGGCTATGATGATAAACGAAGTAAGGAAACCTTTCCTTTTTCGCGTATATGGACTATGTTTGACTCCGGGGAAGTATTTTTACGGATATATCTTTACCATGTTTCAGTGTCAAAACAAGGGCCACCACAGAGGCGGCTGGGAGGGATCGTGACATGGGTTTGCTGTCAGCGCACGAGGCCAAGGTCTGGCTGGAGTTCCAGAGAGGCAAGCCGACGAGCGTCATCGCCGACGAGAGCGAGGAGGGCTGGTCCCCTGCCTACGTCTCGAGGGTCCTGAACAGGGCCCGCAGGAAGATCAGCGACGCCCTCGAGAACCACGCCGTGAGCCACCGCCTCGACGTCGAGAGCCTCCTGGACTACAAGGGGCTGCTGATAGGGTTCGACTACCAAGCCAACGCGCAGGTGTACATCGTGTACACGGAGGAGATGGGGATAATAGTGTGGTACAAGCATGAGTCTTATGGCGGTGAGCCTTGCCCCAGATGCCCCAAGGAGTCCGAGTGCCAGGAGGCGCTGGACGTGATAATAGATGAATACGATATAGAGCTACGGCCAGACGAGCTGGGGCTACCCATGACCGAGAAGTCTATAGCCGTATTCAACAAGCTGGCGGCGAAGGAGTCGCCTCGCTACCAGAGGAACAGGGAGTGAGTATGATGGGAGATGTAGAGGTTAAGGTTATCAGACCCCCCATTGAGACCATTCGAAGTGGGAAGGTTTTCAGGCCCTCGCGGGCCTTCGTCCACAAGCTGTGGGTGAAAAACATCAATATCGCGGTTCTCCTGTGGTGTTTGGCGGTTTTCACCTTCTATTTCGGCGCAACCGCGATCCACAGCGTCGACCCAGACGAGATCCCGGACCTGGCTGGGTTGTTCGACAAGTGGCTGGGGCCGGTCATGTGGTGGGGCCTCGTGTTGAACATGGCTTGGCTTCTCCCCGTCCTCGTCTTGATCCCCTTCTACGTGGACACCATCGAGTACTCGGTCATCGCCAAGTCGGGGGAGGCCATGCCGGAGATATACGTCAAGAAGGGGCTGTTCACGGTGACCCAGAACCACGTACCGTTCAGGACCATCACCAACATCAGCAGCGTCGCCGGCGTCTACGACAGGTTCTTCGGCATAGGCTCGGTGCACATCGAGACCGCGGGGTACTCTGGGCAGGACCAGAGGGGGCCCGAGGAGACCATGGAGGGCATCGTCTTCTACGACGAGGTACGGGACTATATCCTTCAGGAGCTGCGGAAGCTCCGGGGGACGTATGTGACGACCACTGAGCTGAACTCGAACCACGAGCCGCTCAGCCCCGACGAAGTCAACAGGGAGATACTTGCCACCCTGAGGATGATCAGGGAGCAGCTTGAGGAGAAAGAGGGCTAGACGACTTTTCTGAGTATATCCATCGAGAGGTTGCCGCCGCTTATCACGACGCCCACCTTCCTGTCATTGAATCGCCCTGGGTGGGCCATTATGGCCGCTGGCCCCACGGCGGCGGCACCCTCGACGAGCATGTGGTGCTCGTGAAGCATGTAGCGTATGGCTGCCAGTATGTCCTCCTCTTCGAGGATCACCCAGTCGTCTATGAGTTCTCTGCAGATGTCGAAGGAGACGCTGCCCTGCTCAAGGCCACCGTGCAGGCCCTCGGCCACGGAGTCCTCCAGGGGCATGTCGAATATCTCGCCCCGTTTGACGCATTCGTACATCACTGGGCTCGCCACCGACTGGACGCCTATCACCTCAGCGTCTCCCGTCTGCTTGAAGACCGATGCGACTCCGGACGCCAGGCCTCCGCCACCGACAGGGACTAGGACGGTGTCGATGTCCGGGGCTTCCTCAACCATCTCCAGGCCGACGGTGGCTTGGCCCGTGATGAGCTCAACGTCGTTGTACGCCGAGACGAAGGTCTTCCCCTCCTCCTTCTCTATGCGTCTCGCCAGACGCTCTGAGTCCATATACTCGTCCCCCTCGATTAGGAGCTCCACGCCGTATCTCCTGATAGCGTCGATCTTCACGGATGGCGTATGATCCGGCACGACCACCGTGGCTTTGACGCCGAACTCACGCGCCGCGTAGCCCACTCCCTGGGCGTGGTTGCCGGAGGAGGCCGTCACAACGCCCCTGCCGCGGTCCTCCTCCGAGAGCAGAAGTATCTTGTTGGTGGCTCCCCTTATCTTGAAGCTGCCCGTGACCTGCTGGTTCTCCAGCTTGAGCCATACGTCGCCGTCGCAGACGCCGCTGAGGCCGGGGGAGTGCATCATCGGCGTCCTCCTCGCCCACCTGGACACCCTCATTCTCGCGGCGTACACGTCGCTGAGCTTTATCATGGGTTAATCATGGTCGCACACATTTTTTAAAGCCGTGATCCTTGATGGCGTCGTAGGCCCGTCGACGGCGCTCTTCGGCGTAGACAAAAGATGGGTCGGCCTCTAGTGCGCGTCGTATATCCTCGTGGGTCTCGGTGAACCTCCCCTCCTTTACAGATTCCACCGTCTGATTGATCGCTTCCAGGAACGCTGTCCACATGTCGTCGAGATTAATGTTCTGTGGAAGGAGGTGAGCCACGAGCTCGGTGTTCTCCGCCACGACGCTCTGAGCTAAGGTGTACTGGAGGGTGAATGTGGTGCCCCCGAGCCCCCGCAGCTTCTCAATGTCCTTGCCTTCCAGCGACTTGGCGAAAGCCAGGTTGATGAGGTACGGCAGCGAGAGGACGACCGCCATGTAGGCGTCATGGGTTTCCGCGTCCACGGTGATGAGGTCGGCCCCTGGGAAGAGGCTCTCGGCGAGCCCCGTCTCACGCTGCGGATCCACCATCGGCACCAAGGCTACCGTCCTGTTGTCCAGCCTCTCGGTCGACGGACCGAACATGGGGTGAATGCACAGAGGGGCGAGCCCCTTCTCGGCTGCTGCCATTAACGGCTCCACGACCCCCTCTTTGAGGGACGCGATCTCCGCGAGCACTGCTCCCGGCTTCATATGGCTGGACGCCTGGTACAGGACACCCGGGGTGGCCTTTATCGGCACGGAGACAATCACCAGGTCCGCCGTCCCCAGCTTCTCTCCCTCTCCGTTTCTAAGGTCTACATGGTGCACAGTGTGCCCCTGACGTTCCAGGTGGTGGACGAGCCACCTCCCCATCTTCCCCTCGGCGCCGATGACAGCTGCCCTCAACTTAGACGAGGCTGTTGCGGCGGCGCGGTATTTTACGGTTTAGGGCAGGCCCGGCTGCCCCAGGCTACCCGGTGAAGCGAGGGTAGGACCCCAGGTGTTTGATGTAACTCGTCTGGCTCCTGAGCTCCTCGAGAGCCTCGACGACCTTGGGGGCTTTCACGTGGTCGTGGAAGTCTACGAAGAATATGTACTCCCACGGCTTCCCCACCAGGGGCCTCGACTCTATCTTGGACAGGTTTATCCCCCTCCTAGCCAAGGTGTTCAATGCCTTCACGAGGGTCCCAGGCCTATGCGCCACCACGAACGCGAGGCTGGTCTTGTCTCTGCCCGTCGGCTCCGGCTCCTCATCGCCGATGACGAGGAACCTGGTGTAGTTCTCGTTATGGGTCTCGATCTCCCTGTCAAGGACTTTCATGCCGTACACCTCGGCGGCTCTCTGGCTCGCTATGGCGGCGGCGTCCATGACGCCCTGCTCCTTGATCATCTTGACGCTGCCAGCCGTGTCGTAGGCCCCGACGGGCTCGAGGCCCCGCTTCTCAAGGTACTCCCTGCACTGGCCCAGAGCCTGGGGGTGGCTGTAGACCCTCTTCACGTCCCCTGCCTCTACACCGGGGTTGACTATCAGGCAGTGAACTATCCTGAGGACGGTCTCTCCCTGAGCCTTGATCGTGCTCTCGTTAAGGAGGTCGAATGTCCTGACGATGCTCCCGTGGATGCTGTTCTCCACGGCGACTAGCCCAAGGTCCGCGTGTCCCTCCTCTACGGCGTCGAAGACGTTGGGCAGGTAGGGGCAGGGCAGCGGCTCAGCGGCTTCGCCCCAGTGGGCCGTTATCGCCTCCTCGCTGTAGGCGCCGCGCTCCCCCTGGAACGCCACCTTCATGGTCGTCCCCACTCGTCGTCTATTTGTCAATTGGTCGAGTGATGCCATGGCTGCTATTCCACCTCCAGCTCCTCCAGCGCCCGCCTCAGCTGGGAGGCGTTAGGCACGCTGCGGCTGAACCTGTTGCCCTCCATGAAGCTAACGCCCTTGCCTTTTGTTGTCTTAGCGACTATGACGTGGGGTCGCCCCTTCGTGTGCTCGCAGACCTCCAGGGCGTCCAGCACCGCGTAGACGTCGTGGCCGCTGACGTTCATGACGTTCCAGCCGAAGGCCCGCCACTTCTCAGATACCGGCTCAACGGACTTCACCTGCTCCGTCGTCCCGGTGAGCTGGTACTGGTTCCTGTCGACTACGGCGACCAAGTTGTCTAGGCCGTAGTGGGCCGCCGTCATGGCTGCCTCCCAGACCTGTCCCTCGTGGAGCTCCCCGTCGCCTAGAACCACGTAGATCCTGTGCGACGCGTCATCCATCTTGGCCGCGAGAGCCATTCCCACCGCCACGCTGAGGCCCTGACCCAGGGAACCCGTTGCTACATCGACGCCCGGAGTTACGGGGTCGGGGTGACCGTGAAGCCGGCTGCCCAGCTCCCTGAGAGAGTAGAGCTCCTCCTCCGGGAGGTAGCCTGCCTCGCTGAGCACCGCGTAGAGGGCGGGCGCGGCGTGGCCCTTACTGAGTATGAGCCTATCCCGCTCCGCCCAGCCCGGGTTCGATGGGTCGTGCCTCATCTTCATGAAGTAGAGAATGGCTAGGACGTCCACTATGCTCATGCTGGCGCCCAGGTGGCCGCTGCCAGCCTCAGCCACCATCTGGAGGACCTTCCTCCTGATGTCCTTCAGCAGCTGGCCCAAGGGCTTAACCCCGCTCCTGGTCTGGACGAGGTCCCCCGCCAGTATAGCCTCGTCCTCAGTAGTGAGGTTCGTCACGAACAATCCGAGCTCCGTGAGCTCCACCCCCCTGAAGCTTGGGGCCTCACCGTAGTCGATGAGCTTCAGGCTCCTCAGCGCCTGGGCGTGGAACCGCAGCTCCTCCATGGGCACGTTGTACCTGCGGCTCACCTCACGGAGAACCGATGTTAGGGAGGTGGGCACCCTAGGGACGTTTGTCAGTATGAGGACCTGGTCCTTGGATATGGTTCGAAGAACTATTCGGCGTAGATCTTCAAGCTGGCTCTGGTTCAGCGAAATTGGCGCATTGATGACACCACCGAATGACGCCTTCAACCACGTCTCAGAATATAAGATTATTGGGTGGGAGGAATTACCTATTCTACTAGTAATCAGTTCAGCTGGGTGGCCTCGAAAACTGCGACCGTGTCCAGTTGCCTGGCTCGGGCTACCAGGTCCTCTATTTCCCCGATCACGAGTTCACCGTAGGCGTTCCAGACCCCAGAGACCTCGTCGTGGTGGAGCTCGTCCAACGCGTTCAGGTTTACCTGGGCGCCTATCACCTCTGTGAGCTTCTTCAGAGACCCGGGTACGTCCTTGATCCTCGCCATTATGTGGACGAGGCCGCTGTCCGGGGGGAAGAAGTCTATGAACATCGTCCTTATCCTGGGCCACGCCTTCACCACGGCGTACTTGGCCCTCCTTACCTGCTCCTCCGAGGCCTCGTCGGATACCACCCTCACCCAGTCTCCTTCATCCCCCTTGACTACGTAGGTGGCTGAGAGGTTGAACGAGACCGGGAACAGTTCAGTTATCTCCCTGCTGGTCACGAAGCCACCCATGTCGCTCACCTCCGCCATCACCTCGTCTGGGGATATCCCCGAGTCCGCGAAGTCGACTAGGAACTCCGAGACCCAGATGTTGCTGAATCCGAAGGCGCCCCCAGTCAAGATGTTGAGCCCCCTCTTGCTGAACAGCTCGGTGACTCCTGTCAGGCTCCCCCGTACGTCGTCGAGGAACATCCTGAAGTAGCTCACCGTGGAGGTCAGCCGTAGGGGCGAGAGAAGCAGCCTACCGGTCTCCGGCTCCATGTAGCCGAAGAGGGTCTGCCCGGGGAAAACGCCTATGACGCCGACGACCTTGGGAGGTATCTTTATGCTCCAGCCGTCTTCGATGAACTCGACGTTAGAGTGCTCGCAGACGATCATGGCTCAAAGGATCGCGCGGTCAGATAAAGAGTTTTCAACAGGCGGCTCTGGGAAAGCTTTTACAGGTAAAAATCTAGAGACCGGATGGGAGACGTTGAAGCATATCATTCTCGACACGGACCCGGGGGTGGACGACGCCCTTGCCTTCCTCCTCGCTTTCAGCAGCCCGGAGCTGAAGGTGGAGGCCGTCACCACGGTCGCGGGGAACGTCAGCCACGAGAAGGGTCACAGGAACGCCAAGCAGCTCCTGGAGTTCCTGGGGAGGACCGACGTCCCCGTCTGCGGGGGCGCCGCGAGGCCCCTCGTGAGGGGGCTCAGGCACGCAGAGGGCGTCCACGGCGAGACCGGTCTCGGCGGCGCCTCACTTCCCGAGCCACGGATGAAGACCGACCACCGGAGCGCCGCACAGGTGATCCACCAGAAGGCTGAGGAGCTGGATGGGGAGCTCACCCTTGTCGCCGTAGGCCCACTCACCAACGTCGCCGCCGCCTTGGTCGGCGACCCTGAGCTACCGTCCAAGGTGAACGGCCTCGTAATGATGGGAGGGGCGTATGGTTTCACGCCCTACGGGCATGGGAACGTCAGCCCGGTGGCGGAGTTCAACGTCTGGCACGACCCGGACGCGGCCAAGATAGTGTTCAACAGCGGCATCCCGATGGTCTGCGCGGGGCTCGACACCACGACACACCCCGACTACCGTATGAGCGTCGAGACATTCAACGAGATAGAGGCGATGAACACCCGTCGGTCCAGGCTCGTGGCCGACCTCTGCAGGGGCGTCGTGGAGCGGTTCGATAGGTTCAACCTACACGATCCCATGGCCGTGGCGTACGTCGTCGCCCCCACAGTGTTCAAGACCCGGAGATGCAGGGTGGACGTTGAGACCTGCGGCGAGTTGACCAGAGGCATGACCGTCGTCGAGAGACGGCACGGCAAGATAGTGGAGGCAAACGCCGGGGTCATAGTGGAGGCAGACGCCGAACGTTTCCACAGGCTGATAATGGAGAGGGTGGCCGCGGGATTTGCCGGTTGACCTAATCTGCTGCGGCGCCATAAACTGGGACATAAACCTGTTCATGGATAGGCTCCCCCGGACCGGCGAGGAGGTCCCCGTCAACGAGATACAGCGCGTCTCGGGGGGCACCGCTGCCAACGTCGCGGTGGCATCGGCGCGGCTGCTGGGGCCCGGACGCGTCGCCTTCATAGGGGCTCTGGGGGAGGACCCAATAGCGGAGCAGCAGATACGCATCCTAGGCATGGAGGGCGTCGACTATAGCGGCGTCCGCATAGTCCCTGGTGAGGAGTCGGGGCAGGCCTACATCAGCATAGGCGCCGACGGCGCCAACGAGATACACACGTATTTCGGCGCCAACCTCAGAATCACAGCTAAACACTTCAGGGACAGGGAGCGCCTCGACCTCATCAAGAGCTCAAGTGTCTGCGTCATAATGGACCCGCCTCTCGAGGCCGCGGAGGCGCTCGCAGCAGCCTGCAGGATGTACGGCGTCACAGTGATGTGGGACCCGGGGGTCTACGCGGAGAAGGGGTTGGAGACTCTGCTGCCTACCCTGAGGAACACGGACTACTTTATACTGAACCACCTGGAGTACGAGAACCTGCTGGGCACCAGTGACCCAAGGCGGGTGATGGAAAGGCTGAACGAGCCCGTCAGCGGCGTAAAGGCGATCATCAAGCAAGGCGCGGAGGGCTCCACCATCTGCCTTGACTCCACTGGGGCCACCTTCTCCACGGACGCGGTGCCCCTCGATGAGCTGGGGCTAAAAGTGGTGAACACGGTCGGCTGCGGCGACGCGTTCATCGGCGGCTTCGCCTCCGCCAAGGTGCAGGGGCTCGACGACATCGATGCGCTGATGCAGGCAAGCGCGGCCGGCGGCTTCAAGGCAACCCGGAAGGAGACTAGGGGCGGGCCCACGGCGGAGGAGCTGAGAAAGCTGATGGCAAGGTGGAGGGCTCTCTGACGCGGGTCCGGGACCGGTGATTAAGGTTATAAAACCCTATCCCCTGTTCTTTGTAGCATGAAGCATTTCCACTACACGGAAGTTGAGAACCTGGACGTGCCTGAGCCCGCTGAAAAAGTCAAGATCAGGTGGCTTATAAACGAGAAGACAGGGGCCCCCAGCTTCGCCATGAGGCGTTTCGAGGTGGCGCCCGGCGGCAGCACTCCGTACCACAACCATGAGTGGGAGCACGAGGTCTACGTGCTGGAGGGCGACGCCGTCGCCGCCTCTAAGGACGGGGAGACGGCCATCGGCCCGGGCAGCGTACTGCTCGTTGAGCCCGACGAGGTGCATAACTTCAAGAACACGGGCGACAAGCCCCTCGTGTTCCTTTGCATGATCCCCCTCCAGAAATAGCTTTTCTAGGCCAATCAACCCCGTTTTCGGGTCTATTTTTACATCGACTCCCGTAAATTTACTGGTAATCCATATTCCTTTTTAGTAATACTCCGGGTTGAGAGAACGAAGAACATGAATCGCGGATACTCCTCTAGAACTGTAACCCATGTTTGTAGGGGTGCCCTATACACTCTAGGTTATAGGGCATATCTGCCGAACGATTGTTTCAGTAGGGGTCGAATTTGAAAAGCAGGCGATCTAAGCTCGAAATATACCTAGATGTGCTCAAGGTGATCAAGGAGGGCACGAAGAAGCCGACACGCATCATGTACGGCGCCAACCTATCATGGAAGCTGCTGCAGGGAATCCTATCTTCTATGGTGACCCAGGACCTTATTCTTGAAGTCGACGCGTCGCAGTCGAAGGACAAGCGGACTAGCAGGTACTACGAGATCACGCCGAAGGGTGATAGCGTTATCAGGTACTTTGATCGCGCCAAGGGGCTCATCGAGATCGACGAGCCGGACTTCAACCCCCTCCAGATTGCCCGGGGACGGTAAAGGCCCCCCAATTTTTTCCTACAACTAGATGGGCTAGAGCTCCAGTTTTTCACCGTACCTGTCGCCGTGGAACAGCTAGTCGAACGCTTTTCTTCCGGGGGGCCCGGGCTTCTTCCTCAGCTCCGGGTCCCTGACGACGACCCTCCAAGGCTGCCTGTTCCCAGCGCTTGGCGCCAGCCGGGCGGCCTCCAGTATCTGTTTGAGGTGCCCGTCGGGGGGACCGGCTGCGGTTTGTGTTTCCTCACGCTTCTGCGGGTCTCGATGGCTTCATAGACGTTCATTGCACCGGATCGGGTGGAACGACTTGATTTTACACAATCAAGTCTCTGGGCTCAGCTTTTATCCTAGGGGACTATGATCATGCCGTGAAAAGGAATGAGGATAGCGGTAGCGAGCTTCAGCCATGAGACCCTCACCTTCTGCCCCGAGATCAGCACCCTCGAGGCCTGGGAGGCGGGCGGCATAAGGTACGGCCCAGACGCCCTGGACACAGAGGGGGAGGGAAAAGGCTACATCACAGGCATCAAGGAGGCGGCCGAAGGCCAGGAGGATGTCGAGCTCGTCAGTATACTCCGCACGGGCTGGCCTAAGCTCACCGGGTACGGCAGCTGGATCACGACGGAGGCGTTCGACGTCATCACGGGCCGCATAGTAAGCAGGCTGGAGGAGCAGGTGAGCGGGGAGGGGCTCGACGGAGTGCTGCTGGCGCTGCACGGCGCCATGGCCGTGACCAACGTGCCCCGCCCGGAGGCAGAGATAGTGCGCAGGGTCAGGAAGACGGTGGGCGACGTACCAGTCATGGTGACGTTCGACCTCCACGCCAACGAGGACGTGGAGATGGCCCACGCCGCCGACGCGGTGTTCATACTCAAGACCTACCCCCACCTAGACGGGCACGACATAGGGCGCACGGCTGCGAGGTGTATGATAGAGACCGTTAGAGGCGAGTTCAGGCCCGTTATGGCGTTCAGGAAGCCCGGTGTCGTGAGCGCCAGCGTCTTCCAGGCGTCAGAGCTACACCCCATGAAGAAGGTCTACGACAGGTGCCGATTGTGGGAGGAGAGGGGCGTCTACTGCGCCTCGGTTGCCCCGGGGTTCGCGTACGCCGACGTGCCGGACCTGGGCGCCTGCGTCTTCGTGGTGACGGACGGGGACCGGGAGCTGGCCGAGGAGGCGGCCCAGGACCTCCACGAGCTCGTGTGGAGCCTCCGCGGGGAGCTGACACGGAGCCTGCCCGGGGCCAAGGAGGGCGTCGCCGAGGTCATCAAGATGGTTGAGGCCGGGGAGAAACCTGTGGTCATTGCGTACCACGACGACAGGCTGGGGGACGGCACCCACGTTCTCCGTGAGCTATTGGACCAGGGGGCCGTGAACTGGTGCAGCACGGGCGTCGCCGACCCGAATGTGTTGAAGACGCTCAGTGAGAACCACGCGGTGGGGGACACGGTGACAGTGGAGATCGGCGGCTGGCTGGACCCCATCAGCGGAGACCCTGTCGAGGTCTCGGGGAGGATAGAGTTCCTCGGGAGTGCAGAGTGGGTGGAAACCGGTCCCATGGGCAGGGGCGCACACGAGAAGGTAGATCTGAGAGCCTCGTTGGACCTCGGGGAGAACAGGCACGTCGTTATCACCGAGAGGCTTTCGGCCCCCATGAGCGCGGACCCGCTGAAGGCGCTGGGCCTAGACGTGGACGGCTTCGACATCGTGGAGATCAAGAGCAGGGTCCACCACAAGGCGTGGTGGGATACATGGAGCGCCGTGGACTACCCGGTAGACCCGCCTGGGCTGGGGCCGGCCGACCTCAGCATACTGGACTACAAGCACATGCGGTGGGACGCGTACCCAACCGGCGGCAAGTACAGGGAAGGGTAGCCGGTCACTCGACCTTCACGGCGAACCTGAGCACCGCCAGCGCCGTGAAGTTGATGGCTATGGCTATGTTGAAGACGTTGCCGAAGCCCATAAGCTCGGCAAGGTAGCCCGCCACCACGGGGGCTACGGCGCCGACCATGCTGCCGGGGAGGAAGAACAGGGCGTAGCCCAGGCCCCTTTGTCTCCGGGGTGTGAGCTTGGCCATTATGGCGCTCCGGGGCGCCATGCCCAGGGAGTTGGTGAAACCGTAGACGACGTAGAGCGCGGTGAACGCGGTGTTGCCGGGTATGTTGAAGCTGATGGCGAGGAGGGTGAACGCGGCGAGGAGGACGCCCTGCAGCCACCGTTTGTCGCCGTGTCTGGCGGCCATGTAGCCGCCGATGGGCGCCGCTAGGAGCCCGGTGAGGGTGGTGGCGCTGCTTATGAGGGAGGCGATGGCGATGTCCATGCCCCTGACGTCTTGGAGGTAGAGGACGAGGAAGCTGGCTATCATACTGCGTCCCATGCTGCGGAGCGCGGAGAACGTGAGGAACATGACGAGGCTGGCTGTGAGAAGCTTCTCTGAGTCGCCTTCCTCCTCGGGCTCCGTGTCGTTGAGCCTCTTCTCCTCGGGGGTTTCCTCCTCTATGAAGAGCACCATGATGATGCCCAGTATCATGGGTACGGCGAGGACAAGGTAGACTTGTCTCCACTGCCAGGCTAGTACGCCGACGAGGATGCTTACGGCGAGGGGCCCCATGGCGTGGCCGAGGGTGCCGCCGGCGCCGTGGAGGCCCAAGGCTTTGCTTCGGTTCTGGGGTCTGAACTGCTTGGTGGTGTAGCTGTAGCTGGCGGGGTGGTATATGGTGGTGTTGACGTAGACGAGGCTTATGGCTGCGACGAGGGCGACGGGGCTGCGTGCTAGGCCGGCGAGTACGGCGCCCGCGGCGGCGAGCGTGAAGCTGAGGAGGAGCATTTTCTTGCTGCCTATTCTGTCGCTGAGGAGGCCTGTGGGTATGGCTAGGAGGGCTTGGCAGAGGGGCGGTATAGCGGCTATGAGGCCGAGTTGTTGGAGGGTGAGGCTGAACTCTGTTCTGAGGAGGCTGAATATGGCTGTGTGGATGCCGCCGAATACGTGGGTGAGTGTGTGGGTGGCGGCCATGGCTACGAGGCCGTAGCTCAGCAGCTTGGTGTCTTTGTCCTCCATGCTTGACGCCGTAATGGACGGTGGCCTGTATTTAAGATTGGTTGAATGGCGTCACCGGATTATCTGCAGCTCGCCTATGTCTCTGTACTCGCTGACGTTCTCTGAGCCAGTCGCCGTCACCTTGTAGCTGTCCTCGGTGTGCACCCTCGCGTGGTCTATGACGATGCTGGGCTCGATCTGGAAGAACATGCCCTGCTCCAGGGTCCAGTCTCCGTGGCTGGGGCCGAGGAAGGGGTACTCGTGGCACCCGAGGCCGTGGCCGATGAACGCCCTGCTGTAGGGGTGGCCGCGGTTCTCGTAGAACTCCTTGACGGCGTCGTGGACCTCCCGCACCTTGACGCCCGGGGCCAGGGCGTCCCCTGCCGCCCTCTCCGCCTCTACGGCGAAGCTGTGTGCCTTGAGCTGGGTGGGGTCGGGCTTCACAACCGCGGCGGTTCTGCTGATGTCGCTCAGGTAGCCGTCGAAGAGGCAGCCGAAGTCGACGTGGATGAGGTCGCCTTCCTTGACGCGGTACTCGCCGGGGATGTGGTGGGTCTCGTGGATGTTGGGGCCGGCGCCCATGGTCATGAACGCGACGGTGTCGGCGCCGTACATGAGGGTGAGGTTGATCATGTTCCGCGCGATCATCTTCTCGGTGTCCCCCGGCCTGGCCGTCTCGAACGCCACCGTTATCGCCTTGGCGGTGGCCATGTTGGCGCGGCTCAGGTGCCTGAGCTCGTCGGCGGTCTTCACGGCCCTCAGGGAGTCGAGCACCGGCTGGCAGTCCATGAGCTCGGCGTCTGGGAGCAGGCATCTCAGGTGGTCGAGGCAGGCGCCGGGGAGGTCGATGGTCTCGACGCCCACCCTTCCCTCGCTGTAGCCCATCTCACTCAGGGTCTCCGCGACGAAGCCTATGGGCTTGAGGGGCTCCCACTCGCCTCCCTCGTATACCCTGAGGTCCTTTATCCACGTGGTCTCGCGGGCGGTGACTTCCTCGTTGGCGTGGACGCCGAACACGGGGTCCCCGTCCAGCGGTATAAACACGACGGCGAGGCGTTTCAGCATGGAGATGGTCATTATCTCGCTGTGGCTCGTGTAGTAGACGTTGTCGTGGCTGGTGGCGAGCATGACGTCCAGGTTATCATGCTCCATGCGTTGCCGTGCTTTACGGAGGCTGAATCCTGTCTTCATGGTGTAGGGGTGCGGGCGGTGGTATTCATGGTTTGCCCGTGGTTTGTGTAAGGTCGGCCGGGATTAACAGGAAATTTTTCAGGGGTATTGCTTTTCCTTGTAGGGTGGACGCCAGTTTATCGCGGGTTTAAGGTGGGCGCCCTGTTTAGCCTGTCTCAGGCGTGGTTTCCTGCGGTGGCTCCTCAACCGTGAACGTTCCTTCGACATGGACCAAGTCGCTGAACCTGTAGGACCACGTCCACTCCCCCAGGGGCATGTCTTCCTCGAGGAGCATGGGGTCGAGGTACGCGGTCTGGCCGACGTACGGGACCACCCAAATTGGGTCCACTCCGTATACCCCTATCTCCGCCCAGTTTCCAATGGGATCTCCCTCCCAGATCACGTTGCCCTCCGGGCCCCGCACCTCGAAGTATGAGCCGTAGAGAGGCGTCTCCGACGCTATGTCGAAGGTGACCGTATCGCCGATGTAGAACTTGTCCCTTCGGGGCTCCACGGTGGGTGTCGTGAGGTTGGTGTCTAGCTCACGTTCAAGCAGCCTTCCTTTGAGCCTGGCGTTCTCGACCAGCGCTTCCTGGAGCCGGTCTCTGTAAGTTCTCCACGTGTTCACTATGCGCTTGTTACGGTCCACCTCGTTCTGGAGCTCGATTATGCGGCTCTTGTACTCGGAGGTTTCCTGTTGAAGTTCAAGCAACTTGAGGCTGTTGTTCACGTTTATTGTTTGAAGTAGCTCTACCTGACTCTGGTAGGCTGTTACCTGGTTCTTCAGTCTAAGCGTTATGAAGATGCTTGACACGGCGACTGCCAGGGATAACAGGATGGCTGCCTGTTCTCTGTTGAGTTTCACGGCGCTCCACTCATGGATGTGAAGTGTGACCAATTGATAAAGGTTCTAACGTGAGCGACTTTTCCGGGGTGTGTTCTTTTCTTCCTTCCCGCGTTAGCCTATTTTTAGTATGTTTAGCAGTATGTTCGCGGATTTTCCGAGGATGTAGGTGAGGGCGGCGAGGACGGCCCCGCCTGTGACGAGCTCGGTGACCTTGTCTCTTACGTTGACCTCGGCGGCGACGGCTGCGAGGCTGCCGGCTACGGCCAGGAGGGTGAAGGTGATGAGTATGGACGCGACTATGCTGACGTTTATGGGGAGGCCGAGGAGGTATGGGGTGAGGGGGAGGAAGGTGCCTATGGTCTTGAAGACGCCTGCCCAGGCTGCGCTCTGCATGGGGTCGGGGAGGGCGCCCTTGATGCCGTATTCTTCTTCGGCGATGATGGACTCGATGAGGTTCTTCTCCCGGGCCTCCTCTGCGATGAGGGTGGCCAGCTCCTCGTTGTAGTTTCGTCTGAGCATGTGTTTCTTGACGCGGTCCGCGTAGGCGTCGGGGGCGCAGGTGCAGGTGGCCTTGATCCTGTCGAGTATGTCCTGGTTGAGTCTGCGGCTGGTTCTGCCGAAGTAGTAGAACCCGACGACGGTGTTGAGGGCGCTGGTTATGCCTACGATGAGGCCGGTTACGCCTATGGTGCGTGGGTCCTTGTAGACGCCTGAGAGGCCGATGGCGGTGGAGAGTACGAGGACGAGGCCGCCGCTGGTCTGGGTGAATATGGTGGCGGTCTTGCCTATGAAGAACCTGAAGTCGGCCTCATACTCGGTGAACTCCTCCTCGTGTGCGAGCTCGGCCAGGAGGAACCTTGTGACACCGTTTCGCTCCTCCTGTGAGAGGTGGGCCGAGTCGAGCATGTTGGCGTACTCGTGCATCATCCGCCTCTCCCCGGACTCCAGCAGCTTGAGAGTGAGGCCCAGCCCCAGCAGCCCGTAGATGAACGCCAGCGCGTCCACGTACAGGGTGCTGATCTTGACCTCGTCGGGATTCTGGCCTCTCCTCTCTAGGAAGTCTGCCCAGAACTCGGCGTGGTTCTGCTCGGCAGCCGTGAACTCCTCTAGCTTACCGGATATCTCCTTTCCTCTGTGTTTCGCGGCGAGCCTCGTGTATATGGCCGCGGCCATCAGCTCGGACCTGAGGGCGTTTCTAGCCATTGCCGTTATCTGGGTCTCGGATAAGGCTTGTTCTTGAGGCATGTTGATGAGAATTTTTTATAATAAATTAAAAGGGTTTACCCTCGCTCTATCAGCTTGTTCCTAGTTACATGGAATAAGAATTGATTTTCTTATGGAAATGAGTGCAAATGCGTTGAGTTCTTTAGAGAATGAATCATTATCGTTCATTTGTCTCATGGTTTTCTTTTTATTCCATGCTGGTATGTGGTTCTTGATGTTCAGCTTCGTGGACGCGTTCAGAGACAATGAGACAGCCAAGAAGATCATGAGGTTCATCAAGGAGCTAGCCAATGACGGCAGGAAGTACCGTATCGTCCACGTCTGCGGCACCCACGAGGACACCATCACCAAGTACGGCGTCCGCAGCATGCTTCCAAGCAACGTCGAGGTGCTCATGGGCCCCGGCTGCCCAGTCTGCACCGTCCCACCAAACAGGATCGACTATGCGATAGGGCTCTCAGAGCAGGGCCACACGGTAACCACCTACGGCGACATGATGATTGTTCCAGCCGGCCTGGGCAGCCTCCAAGACGCCAAGGCGCGGGGCCACGACGTACGTATAGTCTACAGCATCCACGACGCCGTAAAGATGGCCGAGAAGACGGACCGGCAGGTCGTCCACTTCGCGGTGGGCTTCGAGACCACCGCCCCCACCACCGCCAGCGAACTCGCCGCCGGGCCTCCGCCCAACTTCAGCGTCTATAGCGCCCACCTCCTCATACCCCCAGCCATGATGGCCCTAATGGAGTTGGGGGTCACCCAGGTGGACGGCTTCATAGACCCCGGCCACGTCTCCACCATCATCGGCGAGCAGGGCTACAGGGAGGTAGCGGAGAGGTACAGCGTCCCCCAGGTCATCGCGGGCTTCGAGCCCCTCGACGTCCTCATGAGCGTGGCCATGATCCTGAAGCAGATCAAGGAGGGCAGGGCCGAGATCGAGAACAGCTACAGAAGAGCCGTCAAGCCTGAAGGAGCACCACGAGCCCTGAAGCTCTTGGACACTGTGTTCAAGCCCGAGGACGCGCCGTGGAGGGGCATCGGCGTCATCCCCCGGTCCGGCCTCAAGGTCAGAGAAGAGTACGCTGACCACGACGCCTCCAAGAGGTTCAGCGTGGAGACCGAGGCCAGCTACGAGATGCCCAGCGGCTGCAAGTGCGGCGACGTCCTCCGGGCCATCATCTACCCCTGGGAGTGCCCCCTCTTTAACACGAGGTGCACCCCAGACACCCCAGTCGGCCCCTGCATGGTGAGCCATGAGGGAAGCTGCTACATATCGGCCCGATACGGAGTCGAGTAACCCTGATACGCGTCCACCTAATCATAAAGGGCCGCGTGCAGGGCGTCGGCTACAGAGCCAACACAAGACGCGTGGCCAACCGGCTCGACCTCAAAGGCTGGGTCCGCAACATGCCCAACGGCGACGTCGAGGCCGTCGTCGAGGGCAGCGAGGAGATGGTGGACCGCCTCATACAGTGGTGCCACCGCGGCCCCACGGGCGCCCACGTCACAGACATACAGGTCCGGCACGAAACCCCTAAGGGCGAATTCCACAGGTTCACCATCAGGCGCACCTGGATGTAGGCTACTCCTCAGACGTCTCCGGCTCGGAGACCAGCCACAGGATGACGGCTACAGTCGCCACCTCTATTGCGACGCCGATCATGTACGGATAGGCTTTGTTCACCTCGTACAGGTACCCGTACACAGCCGCAGCCGGCACCAAGGCAAGGCTCCTCATGGTCCCCATCAACCCCATGATCCTGCCCCTCTTCTCCCGGGGCACCATGTCCGCCCTCAACGCGTTCAGCGCCGGGAAGAAGAAGGCCGTGCTCACCTGGAAGACGACGTTCACTACAGCCATCTGGATGAACCCTCTCGCCGCCATGAACCCCAGCAACGTGGGCGTCGAGAGAAGGTACGCCAGCAGCATGGACCGCCGGCGGCCTATCCTGTCTACGATCTTGCCCGCCGGGTAGCCCACCAGTATCAGGGCGACGGAGCCTATCGTGGAGATGAGCCCCCACTCCAGCCCGGTGACCCCCACCACGTCGTAGGCATAGAGCGAGTAAAACGTCTGAAACAGCGGGAACTCCAGGCTCATCAAGAGGTAGACCAGGGTCACGTACCTGATCTCCCCGCCCATCCCCATCCAAGCCTCCCGAATCGACCCAACCGACTCTCTGAACGACGCCGCCAGCTCCCGGCGCCCCAGGTCGTCTTCCTCCCCAGCCGTCTCCTCCAGGTACCTCCACCGGATGACGGCGACGGCCAGCACACAGACTAGAACCACCGCGTACACGACCCTCATCCCCGGCACCAGCCCGTACCTCTCCACAAGGTACCCGGAGACCACCGGCCCCAAGAACGCAGGCACCCCCGGCATCACCCAGATGAGGCTGTACCCCAACCCACGCCTCCCCGGCGGGAGGCTGTCCGCCTCGATGGCCTCCAGCGCCGGCTGGTAGATGTGGCAAAGGCTCGACACCACCACCGCCACCAATATCACCCTCCAGTCCCACGCGAACACGTAGAACGCGTAGCTCAGCGCCGCCCCGAACGTGAACACCACGATCACCTTCCGCCGCCCATACACGTCGGCTATGAACGCCCCCGGCACCCTGACAAGGGCAAGTATCACGTAGCCCGCCGACGTCATGAGCCCCAGCACGAAAGGCGACGCCCCCAGACCCCGTATGTAGGGGCTCCTGAAGGGCCCGAAGAGGCCGCTGGTGAACCCGAACACCATGTAGCTCGCCATGAGCACAAGCAGGTTACCCCGGAGGAACCCCAGCTCCTCCCTCACACGCCCCAGCAACACCCACACCGAGGTAAGAGACTAGGAACCGAGATAAAAAAACACGTGAAACCCGACTCGTACTACACCCATGAACTGGAGTCAACCACATGCAAAACAAAGAAGACACGAATCAGCTCCTAGAAATGTATAGAAAACCCCTTGAAAAGTATGAAACACCGGAAAATATCTAGACAAACCTATAAATATCCATTAGCCTAGCCTAAATTTTATATACAGACCCAGCCACCATTCAGAGATGTCCAACTTCCTGATAACCGATAAATGCGACCTGAACAAGCAGGACTACCTCATAGAGGTGGATGCGCCCCACGTCGCCGAGAGGCTCAGGCCAGGCCAGTTCGTCGTCCTCATGACCCACGAGAAGGGCGAGAGGATACCCATGTCCGTCCAGAAGGCCATGGACGGCAGGATCACCATGTTCATCAAGCGCCTCGGCAAGACCAGCCTGGAGCTGGACGACTACCGTGTCGGGGACTCTTTCTACCAGGTGGTGGGCCCCATGGGCAACGCGTTCCCCATCAAACGATACGGCACCATAGTCTGGTGCTCGGACCTTGTCTGCGGCCACGCCGAGAACTACGCGTACTGTGAGGCCCTGAGCAGGGTCGAGGGCAACCACGTCATATCCATACAGACCTTCCCCACCAGGGAAGACGTCTACGGCGAGGACGAGCAAAGGTCTGTGAGCCACGAGTACCACATCACCACCGTGGACGGATCATACGGCGAGAGAGGCCACTACATCGACGTCCTCAAGAGCCTCATTGAGGCGCGGGATATCGACGTGGTGCTGGGCTGCGGGCAGATAGACAAGCTCAAGGAGATGGCCGACCTGACCTGGTTGCACGGCGTCAAGGCTTACTCTGTGCTCCGCCAGATAATGGTGGACGCCACCGGGATGTGCGGCGCCTGCAGGGTGTTCATCGACGGCCAGATGAAGCTCACCTGCATAGACGGCCCCCTCTTCGACGCCCACAAGGTCAACTTCGAGGAAGTGATCAATAGGCTCGGCATGTTCAAGGAGCCCGAGGCCGCCGCCAAGGAGGCGTACCTCCAGGC
>CAYFYM010000049.1:0-2000 GCA_964347405.1 uncultured Candidatus Bathyarchaeia archaeon
GTACGCCGGGGAGCCCGTGGAGGGGCTGCGCGTAGGCGTCCCCCGGGAGTACTTCGGCGAGGGCGTCGACCAGGACGTCTCGGAGGCGGTCTGGCGAGGCATCAAACGCCTTGAGGACCAGGGAGCGGAGATAAGCGAAGCCTCGCTGCCATACACCAAGTACAGCCTCAGCAGCTACTACATCATCGCCATGGCGGAGGCGTCCACCAACCTCGCCAAGTTCTGCGGCCTCAGGTACGGCCTACAGCTTCCGCTGGAGGGCAGCTTCGACGAGTACTTCAGCAAGGTCCGCAGCGCAGGGTTCAGTGACGAGGCCAAGCGCCGCATAATCCTCGGCACCTACGCCAGGATGGCTGGGTACAGGGACGCCTACTACCTGAAGGCGTTGAAGGTGAGAACCAGGGTTATAGAGGATTTTCGGCGCATCTTCGGGGACGTAGACGTGCTGGCGGCGCCGACGATGCCCGTGGTGGCGCCCAGATTCGACAAGATAGCCGAGTTGGAGCCCATACAGCACTACATGATGGACGTACTCACCGTGGCGCCCAACCTCGCCGGGATACCGATGGCGTCGGTGCCCTGCGGCTGGTCAGACGGGATGCCCGTGGGCCTCCACGTGATGGCCGACCACCTGGGGGAGGGCAACGTGATACGAGCCGCTGCGGCGGTGGAGGAGGGCTGAGATGGAGGCGACCATCGGCCTGGAGATACACGTCCGCCTCAGGACCGAGAGCAAGCTGTTCTGCGGCTGCAGCACAGACTCGGCCGGCGCCGAGCCCAACGAGAACACGTGCCCCATATGCCTCGGGTTCCCGGGCAGCAAGCCCAGGGTCAACAAACGGGCCGTGGAGCACGGCATAAGGATAGCCAAGGCCCTGAACTGCAGCCTCGCCCTGTCCGTCCGGTTCAGCAGGAAGAGCTACTTCTACCCGGACATGCCCAAGAACTACCAGATAACCCAGTACGAGCAGCCCCTCGCTGAAGACGGCTACCTGATGTTGAACGACAGGAGGATCGGGGTAAGGCGGGTACACCTGGAGGAGGACCCCGCCAGGCTCGTGCACGTAGGCGGCGACATCACTTCCTCCCGGTACAACCTCATCGACTACAACAGGAGCGGCGTGCCGTTGGCCGAGATCGTCACCGAGCCGGACATCGAGGACACCAGGGAGGCCCGGCTGTTACTGGATAAGCTCGGCGTCACCCTTGACCACCTGGGCGTCTACGACCCCCACGCCGAGGGCTCCCTCAGGGTGGACGCCAACGTCAGCGTGGAAGGCGGCGGCCGCGTCGAGGTCAAGAACATCACCGGGTACAAGAACGTGGAGAAGGCGTTGAGCTTTGAGGTGGTCCGGCAGCGGTCGTTAGCTCGGATGGGCGTCGACGTGGCCAGGGAGACTCGTCACTTCGACTCGGAGACCGGCAGCACCGTGAGCCTCCGCGGCAAGGAGCAGGAGGAGGACTACGGGTACATAGTGGAGCCCGACCTCGTGAGGATCAGCCTCACCCCCGGCTGGGTGGAGGAGATAGAGTCCACGCTGCCGGAGCTCCCCGACCAGAGGACCAGGCGCCTCGTGGAGCAGTACGGCATAACCGGGTTCCAGGCAGGCGTCATAGTGAACGCGGGGCTGGACATGAGCTTGTTCTACGAGGAGTGCTGCCGCCTCTACGGCGACGCCGGGACCGTTGCCAACTGGCTGGTGACGTACCTGCTGAAGAGCCTCAACTACCTGGGGCTGTCACTGGGTGAGAGCAGCGTCAGACCCGGGACCTTCGTGGAGCTCCTAGAGCTGATCGACGAGGGGGTAATCTCGGAGCGCACCGCCAAGGAGCTCATCAAGGACTACGCGGCGGGAGGGGAGTCGCCCCGCCGGCTGGTCGAGGAGAAGGGCCTCGCGTTGATGCCTATGGATAGGCTTAGGGGGGTGGTCGCGGAGGTGGTGTCGGAGAACCCCCAGGCGGTGGAGGACTACTTGGGCGGCACCGACAAGGCGTCCGAG
>CAYFYM010000050.1:0-4465 GCA_964347405.1 uncultured Candidatus Bathyarchaeia archaeon
TATGGTAAGGCCGTGGCGTATGGGCACCGGGTGCAGCCCGATGAAGGACGCGTAGCCCGGCTCCAGTATGTTCCCCTCCACCGCCAGCCCGTTCACCGGGTTTGGCCTGTCCAGTACCACCATGGAGACGCCGTTCTCTTGGGCCGCCTCCATGCAGTACGTGAGGGTGGACACGTACGTGTAGAACCTGGCCCCACAGTCCTGTATGTCGAACACCATGGCGTCCACCCCGTCCAGCGCCTCAGGCGTGGGCTTCAAGTGGTCGCCGTAGAGGCTGTGCACGGGCACCCCTGTGTACCCGTCCACGCTGGACTCGACGCCCAGGGCGTCCTGCACGTCGCCCCTAACACCGTGCTCGGAGCCGAAAGCCGCCGCCAGCCTGATCCCCGGTGATTCGTGGAACGCATCCAGCGCCGGTTCCAGGCTGCGCGTCACGCCGGTCTGGTTGGTTACCAGGGCCACCGACCGTGCCCCTACGATCCTCGCCGGGCCCTTGAGCAGCCGGTCTAGTCCCGTCGCGACGGTCAAGCCCGACCCCCGGCTGAAGCATATTGAATGTCCTTCACGTCTTTACGCCTCTGCTCTCCAGCACATCCCGGAGCGACGCCCATCCCTCCAGGGACTCCCTCGCCTCGTCCGGCGTCATGTCGGTCAACGCGAGGAGCACGGCGACGCGGACGTCGCCGCCGGCGGCCTCCAGCAGGCCCCTGGCCTCCGCCTCCTCGACGCCCTTTATCCCGGTCAGAATAGCCACGGCTCGCTCCACGAGCTTCCTGCTGGTGGCCTGGACCCCCACCATGTAGCCGTCGTGCACCAGCCCCAGCCTCACCATGGCGGCGGTGGACAACATGTTGAGCACCATCTTCTGGGCCGTCCCCGCCTTCATCCGCGTCGAGCCGGCCACGACCTCGTGGCCCACCACCGCCTCGATGGCCACGTCCACCAGAGCCGAGAGGGGCGTGTCCACGTTGTTAGTCACCCCGACGGTGGACGCCCCAACTCTCCCAGCGTGCCTCACGGCCCCCAGCACATAGGGCGTGGAGCCGGAAGCCGAGACGCCTACAACCATGTCGCCCTCGCCCAGCCCCAGGCGAGCCAGCTCCTCCTCCCCGGCCTCCGCGTCGTCCTCGGCGGCCTCAACGGACTCGAACACCGCCTCGTGGCCCCCGGCGATGACGGCCTGGAACCTCTCCGCGGGCAGCCCGTAGGTTGGCGGTATCTCCGCGGCCTCCAGGACGCAGAGGCGGCCGCTGGTGCCGGCCCCCACCAGGAACACGCGACCGCCTCCCATGAGCGTCGATACCACCAGCTCGACTGCTCGTTCCGCCTCGGCCAGCTCCGAAGCCACGGCGGCGGCCACGCGGCCGTCCTCGCCGTTGATGATCGTGAGCACCTCGGCCGTCGTCTTGGCGTCGATCCCCCGCGAGCGCGGGTTCACCCTCTCAGTCACCCTACTCATCTGCCTCACCAAGCCCCCTGTAGCTTTCCTCCACCCTCCTGAGCAGCTCCTCGTCTATGGCCACCCCGACGGCTTTCAGGGCGAGGAGGCCGGAGCCCAGCAGCGGCGGCATCCGCGGCTCGATGAGCGCGCACTCGGGTGCCTCCCGCCGCACCGTCTCCTCGAAGGCCATGATGTACCCGCTGGGCTGCTTGAAGACGCCGCCGTTCAGAGACAATGGGAACCCGCCCTCCAGGCCCAGCCTCCTTATCACGGCGTTCGCCACGAGCCCCAGCTCCGCGCCAGCCTCCGCCATCACCAGAGCCGCGGCGTCGTCGCCCTTGGCCTCGGCCTCCCTCACGAGGGGCACGAGGTACGCGATGTCCCTGGGCTCCCGGCCGGGCTCGTAGACCCAGTCCACGATGCCCTCGATTCCCCCGAGCCCGAGGTGGCTGACTATCCCCTGTTTAAGCAGGGTCTCGGGGGCTCTGCCGTCGTGGGCCCTGAGCGCGGCCATTATGGCGTTCAGGCCGATGGTGTAGCCGCTGCCCTCGTCCCCCAGCCTCCAGCCCCAGCCCCCCGCCCGAGCCGTCTCCCCGCGATGGTTCTCACCGTAGGCTATGGAGCCGGTGCCGGCTATGACCACGACGCCGGGCCTGCACCCCGTGCCGCCGGCGAGGGCGGACGCCGCGTCCGAGACTATCGCGGTGTCCCCGAAGGAGGCTCGCATGCCGTCCAGCAGCCCCTGCCTCAGCCGGGACCTGTCCGTGCCGGCGACGCCAAGCCTGCTGGCCAGGAACTCGTGGACGCCGCTCCGTGCCGACGCCTCGTCCACCGCCTCGAGGATGTTGGCGAGCGCCCTATCCGCCCCCACGGTGATGGGGTTGGAGGGCCCCGCCTTGCCGGTGGCGAGCGCCTCGCCCCCCGTCGTCATTATCACGCACCGCGTCGCCGAGCCGCCGCCGTCTACGCCTAGAACGTGTCCCCCTGGCACGGTTTTCACTGGTTCTTTGGCGTCTCGACGGCTTAAAACGTCTGTTGTGCGGGGCCCCCGCCGCGGCGCACCTCGGCGCCGTCTCCCTGGGCCCACCGGGATATGAGGCCGAGCTTCCCCTCGTACCGCCTGTCCAGCAGCCAGTAGCGGCACCAGTCGTCGCTTCCCCTGATGCCGCGGCCGAGGCCCTGGTTAGCGGCCCTGAACGCGTCCATGGTGTACCACTTGTTCCCGAGGCCCCTCCTCAGCCCGTTGTAGTACCTTATCTGGGCCTTGACGAGGGGGTCGCTGTAGTTGGCGTAGGGGACTCCCACAAGCACGACGCCCCTGGCCTGGTCGCCGGGGAAGTTGCTTCCCTCGCTGTTCCTGCCCCTGAACACGCAGCACAGGGCGGCGCCGCCGACGCCCACGGCCATCCTCTTGTACCGGGCCACCACGTCCCTGTTACGCCTGGCGTCTGAGCCCTCCCTGTAGAGCAGTTTGCCGCCCAGGTAGAGCCTGCCTCCTCGGCCCGTCACCTGGCCTCTGGAAGCCCACACGTCCAGGCACTTGTTCATGAAGCCCCGCTGGGTGAAGAACAGGAGGACGCCCTGGTCCACCGTCTCCACGGCCCGGGACACGGCGTCGCCTATGCGGGCGATCATCTCCCCGGTGCGTTCACGGTACGCCGTGGTCACCCCTGTCTCCACGACCATCTTGATCTTCTTGCTCTTCTGTATGCTGGGGTACGACCTCTGGGCGGCGTCGCCGAGGCCGATTATCTCGCTGAACGTGTCCAGCGGGCTCAGGGTGCCGCTCATCACTATGGCTCCGCTCGCCTCCTCCACCAGGGGCGCCACGGCCAGGCTCGGGTCCAGGCACCTGTACTCTATCACAGGCGCACCGTAGTAGCTCCGCGTGTAGACGCCTATGTACTTCTCCTTGACGCTCGTCTGGAGGAGCTCGAAGAACCCGAGGAGCCCGTTGAGGTAGCTGACCGGCGGGCTCCCACTCTGCGTCTTCTTAGCCCTTATGGCCTCTACGAATCCGGCGTGTCCGTCTATGAACGCGTCTATCTCCATGCCGAGCGCCTGCTCCAGCTCCCGTTGAAGCGTCTCCGCCGAGACGAGGCGGGGCCTGCCCTCGTCGCTCTTCAAGAGGTGCTGGCCGAGGCGCTCCAGGAACCGAGGCGACTCCCCGATGAGCTTCAGCTCCTCGGCGGCGGCGCTCAGACCCCGCTCCGTCAGTGTGTCGCTGAGTATCTCCTGGCCCACCTGGTCCACGTTGTGACCCTCGTCGAGGATCAGCACCCTGCCCTCCAGGTCGAGGCCGATGGTGCGTCTGATCATGGGGTTGAATATGTACGGGTAGGGCGCCACCACCACCCTGGACTCAGCCATCATCCGCCTTGCGAGGTAGTATGGGCAGATGCCCCGGCGGCGCCCCTCCCTAACCAGCGCCTCCCGCGACAGGATACAGGGCAGGCCCCTCGGCGGCCTGTCGAGGTCGCTGGCGTAGGGGCACTCGTCGTCCTTCCGCATCGCGTTGCACTGCTCCTGGGCCTCGTTCCTCGGCAGGTCCCTGCAATCCGGGTTGACGCAGAGGTGGCTCCTGCTGGCCAGGTTCACCGCCGTTTGGCTCTCCCCCGACTTCTCGTTGATCTTCCCGAGCTCCAGGAGGACCTGCCGCACCTGCTCGTGGGTCCGGGTGCCGTAGATAACCCTCTTGCCCATGGCGAGGAGGCAGCTGAGGACGCTCACCGTCTTCCCGAACCCGTTGCAAGCCTCGGCCACGAGGACGCCGCCCCCGCCGGCGGTCTCCTGGATGTCCCGGATGAACTCGATCTGGGGCGGGTAGGGCTCGTAGGGGAACAGCCGCCTCCACCCGTCGCCTCCCCCGCCCTTGCCCCCCGTCACCCTTAGAAGGCTGCCGCAGGCCCTGCAGAACCTGTCCTCCTCGTACTCCTCAACCGTGTGCTCTCTGCCGCAGCGTGGGCACTTGATGAGGGGCATAGCAGTACACATACGCGGGGTCCCGATTTAAACGAAGTGATG
>CAYFYM010000051.1:0-3595 GCA_964347405.1 uncultured Candidatus Bathyarchaeia archaeon
GACATAACAAAGTTACTACAAGCAGCCATGGCTGCACCGTCTGGAGGAAACAGAAAACCATGGCACTTCATAGTAATAAAAGACAGAAAAACCCTCGACAAGTTAGCTGAACATCCATATGGGAAGATGCTCTACGAGGCTCCGTTATGCATTGCCGTTTGTGGAGACCCTGATCTGACTCCATCGCCAAGGAACTTTATAAGAGAGGATTGTTCCGCTGCTACAATGAATATACTTCATGCTGCCGTAGGATTAGGTTTGGGTGCAGTGTGGATTGGGTTAGCCCTCGATGAACACTATGATATGGTACGCAATACTCTAGAAATACCAGAAGACATTCATCCAGCTAACCTCATTGCCATTGGATATCCTGCAGAGGAAAAAGAACCAAGAACCCAATACGATGAGTCAAGAATACACAATGAAAAATGGTAACACAATAATCGATGGTTTCATGGGTTTAACCAAATCCCTGATTGACATGAGTACGCCGTAGGCCCAGAACGCGGGGCCTCGCCTCCAGGCTTGTACAGGCTTCGACAAGCCACGGTCTACCCAGTCAAAGTATCTGTTTAGGAGTCTAGGCGCCTGCTGAGGATGGTAAATGTTTTACTTTTTTATCTCCATAAAGTGAATTGTGTTTGGTGCCGCCTTGTCCGAGGTCGACGAGCTGCTCAGGGGCTACGTGGAGAACAACGACGGGATCTGCTGCGCCCAGTGGGACCCGGCTATCTCTGAGAGGCTGCGTTTCGACCCGTATGATGACGGCGCCGAGGCCCAGGGGAGGGCCGCCCACTACTTCCTCTTAAACGCGGCGGTCACGGAGACCGAGCTCGTCGGCAGGTCCGAGAACGCCCGGGCGCTCATGATCGATCTCCACAGACGCTTCAAGGCCTCCCTGTACACAGAGACGGATCCCCGGCGTCTACAAGAGGCCGTGAGGCGGAGCAGGTTCTACAGGGACTATGGGCCCGGGCGGACTGGGATCGGGGCCGTTCTATCGGGCGTCAACGAGTGGGTCCGCGACGAGGCGGGAGGCGACCTCCTCGGGTACTCCGAGGGGTTCGCGCACCCGGACGGGTTCGCGTCAAGGCTTCAGAGAATACCGAGGATGGGCGGCGTGTATCGCGAGAAGACGTGGATGTACCTGAGGTGGCTGACGAGGCCCCGCCCCGACCTGGGGATCTACGGCTTCGACGTCGGGGAGCTGAAGGCGGCGTTGACGTCGTACATAGTCAAGGTGGCTTCGTGTCTCGGCCTCTGCGAGTCCGTGGGCTCGGCCGAGTGGGGCGACATGGGGTACCGTGAGGAGGCGCGGGAGCGGGTCACGCGGTACGCCCGGAGGCTGTTCCCCGGGGACCCTTTGAGGATCGATTACCCTTTCTACATGCTGGGCCGGTGGATGGCCGAGGAGGAGCCGACGCTGGGCGACCTCCTGGACTACCTGCGTTTCCTGGACGAGGTCCAGCGGCTCACGGGGACGGTGCCCGTGACCTACGACATCGTGGCGAGGGAGAAGAGCGGGTTCGAGAGGAACCTCAGGAAGCTGCTGGAGAGGCAGAAGATGATGTTCTACTTCGAGGGCCAGCGCTTCAGCCTGGGCGGCGGGCTGACGTACCGGCCCGACTTCATCCTGCCGGGGTACCGTGTCGGGGGTAGGCAGGTGGTGCTTGAGCCCCACGGGGTGTGGAGGCCGGGTCACGAGGAGGAGGTGACCGACAAGTACAGGCTGTTCAGGGAGCTCTTCGGAAGCCTCTACTACCTTATCCTGATCGTTCAACCAAATGAGTACATGCGGGTGAGGGATCGTTTCCCGGAGGCCTACGATGATATTGTGGAGAGTAACAGGATGGCTGATCTGCTCTATATGTTAAAGACAGGAAGATACAAATCGATATTCTAGTAACACGTCTGTGTATCGGTTTAGTATTTAAATGGGTGATTTTACCGATATATCGGTTAAGTATTTAAAGTGGCTTGTTTACCGATATATTGGGTGTCTCTGGTGACGAGAGGTATTGTCAAGGAGAGGATAATGAGGACTCTCCTCAGTAATCCATCGGGAAAACTGACCAAGTACAGGGTTGCCAAAGAGGCGAAAGCGTCGTATGCTTGGACCCACGAGTTCCTTGCGAACCTTGAACGAGAAGGACTCGTTAATGGAACGAAGGTCACCGATTATAGGGGTCTGATAATGTATTGGCGGTCCATACGGAGGAGGCCTCGCAAGAGAGACTACATGGTTCAGGACCCCCTGTCCTTACTATTTGACACGGATATGGAGTACGCCGTCACGAGCTACCAAGGAGAGACGCTGGTTCAAGGGTATCTCTTTCCTTCTAGAGTCGATTTCTATGTAAGGGAAGGGGATCAACGGCGGTGGCACAAATTGTTGAGTGATAACGGTTTAGTAGGGAAGGGGAACGTCAGGACTCTTGTAGACGATGAGCATGTGTTTTATAGCTCTCATATTGTCAGAGACATCAACGTTGTCTCCTACCCTCAGTTGATACTGGATCTGCTCATTGAGGGGGGCCCCTCGGCTGAGGCTGCCGAGATGCTGCTAGGGAAGGTGGCGCCGGAACATGTACAGTGAGAGTGAGACAGGTATCTCGAAAAGATATCTACACATGGTTTTCGAGGAAGTTAAGGAGGGGTGTCTCTTGGGTGGGTGGGCTGTCTTCCTTAACGTCAACGAGAGTTTTAGAAGGACGACGGGACGCAGCTACATTGGTTCCAGGGATATCGACATAGGATTCAAGTTTAAACCGTTTTCAAGAGCCGAGGCTCTCCAGAGGTCAGAGTTCGCTAGAGTCTTTCGTAAGCTGAAGGATGCTGGGTTTCGAGGCCAGTCTTTCCGTATGTTTAAAGACTTTGACAGAAACACTGGCTGTGAACTCTCTCCTGAAGAATCAAATGAGAAGCCTCTCTACGAGGTCCTACGGCTATATGTGGACTTGGTGGTGGACCAGATTCCTGAAACATTTAGAGAGACCTTTGGTTTTACTCCCATTGACGAACCACTGCTGACACGGGCATATGACGACGATCTCTTCATTGATGTAACGTGGGAGGGTACGCCACTGAGAATAGTTGAACCTGCTTTGCTCCTGTGCATGAAGCTGAGATCCATGGTAAGCAGGACTAGGGATTACAAGAGGATTAAAGACATAGCTGATGCGTACTCTTTGATCTGGCATTCAGGGAAACCCTTTGACTCTGTCAAGAGGGATGTTGCCATTATATTGGAGCCTTCAATCATCCGTGATACAATTAGCGGTGTTAAAGTGGATGAGGTTGAGGGGGTATCGAGTTTACTGGGGGTTGAATCTGAGGGGATAGCGAGGGTGTTCAGGGATTTCAGGAGAATTTAGGTGATTAATCTAGCTGCTTGTGTTACTTAGGTATTCTTGAGTTTTAATGGAGAAGAGAAAGGATTAGTATTTGTTCGTACAGGAGCACGCTTGAAGAAGCGGCTCTCAACACGGTGCCTTGTCTAGCTCGAAGATGAAGTGGCAGCAGTCGTCGCCAGCCATGATGGTCTTGGGCCTGGTGAACATTATCCTGGGGTTGAATCCCTCTGAGACGGCGTGGT
>CAYFYM010000052.1:0-18550 GCA_964347405.1 uncultured Candidatus Bathyarchaeia archaeon
GTGCGCCTCTGCGTCCTCTGGGCCGCATCTCAGGGCGTCCTTGAACTCCTTCATGGCTTCCGGGTAGCGCTGCATGTCCGATAGGAGCCTGGCGTAGTACAGGTGGGGCTCCACGGCGTGGGGCGCAATGTCCCGCGCCTTGACGTAGTGCCTCTCGGCGTCGGCGAGCCGGCGCCTGTTCGTCAGAAAAATCCCGTAGACGAGGTTGTTTGTCGAGGATTCGGGCTCCATCCTGAGAGCCTCTGCGTAGTGGGTCTCGGCGGTCATGTAGCTGCCCTTGTGGGTGAGCAGCACGGCGTAGTAGAGGTGTGCCTCGTCGTTGCCCGGGTCCAGCTGTATCGCTGTCCTGAAGTGGTTCTCCGCCTCGGTGTGCCTGCCGAGCCTGTACAGGGTGACGCCGTGGAGGAGGTGGCTGGAAGCGCTCATGGGCTCCAGCGTGTTCAGCCTCTTGTACTCGGCCTCGGCCTCCACGTACCTGCCGTGGCCCCCCAGGAACTTGGCGTAGTTCCTGTGCAGCGTGGGCTCTCTGGGCGACAGCTGGATGGCCTGCTTGAACGTCGCGTCGGCGTCCGCCTCCCTTCCCTGGCTCCACAGGAACAGGGCGTAGTTGTTGTAGGTGTTGGCGTCCCTAGGGTTCATGCCTATGGCCTCCCTGTACCATTTCTCCGCCTCCTCGCCCCGCCCCGTGTCGCTGAGAAGGTTTGCGAGGTTGTTGAGCGTGGTGGCGTCCACCTCCGCCTTTATCGACTCCCTGAAGTGGTGCTCCGCCTCGTCGTACCTCTCCAGCGAGTAAAGAAGTATGCCGAGGTTGTTATGCACGGTCGCGTCGCCGGGACTCAACCCCAAGGCGCGGGTGTACTGCCTCTCAGCCTCGTCGTACCTCTTCTGGTCTACAAGGAGCTGGGCGTAGTGAAGGCGCGCGGCTATGTTGTCCTCCTCGTGGGACAAGGCTCTGTAAAAGTGGTGCTCGGCCTGGTCCGGTTTGTTGATCCTGGCGAAGAACTTGGCGTATATCAGGTGGGACTCGGCCGTGTCGGGGAAGACCTTGAGCCGACGCCGGGGCCTCGGCGGCGGGGGCTCCTCCTCAGGCTCCTCCTTCGGCTCGGGCCTGGGCTGCTGCAAACCGCTGACCCTTCCAGCCGCCGTCTCACGCGCCTCGTCGGACTGGGAGATGTCCTGGGCGGCGAGGTATAGCTGCATGGCCTCCCTCCTCTTATGGCTGCTGTTCATCTTGTCCCCGAGATCTACTAGGAGCCCGGCTATGGAGTCGTTCTTTCCCTCGTTCCGCTGTATCCATTTGACGATGTGCATGACGCCGGGCAAGTCCCCGGTGTCAGTCATCTTGGTGATGAGCTCCTCGTAGTAACTCATGGAAGCGGCAATCCTGGTGTTTGTGATGAATAGGTGCACGGGGATTTGATTTTTATGGGGCGCCGGGAAGGCTCGGGGCGCTTGCATTAATAAATGCGTCGGAGAGGTGATCCCTGTCTACTTTCTGGCTTCCACGATCCTGACGGACTTGGGGTGTACGTTTATTATGACGCGTCGGGGGTCGTCCATGTCCTGGGGGAACCAGAACCGTCTCCTCTGGGTCGGCCTCCAGGAGAGGTACCACCACTTCCACTTCTCCTTAACGACCTCGGGGTCCTCGAACTCGGCCTCCCCCTCGATCTCGTAGAAGGCCCCGCACTCGTCGCACGGGAAAGTCAGGAGCACCCGGGGGTTGCCCTCTATGTCCTTCACCTTCTGTGTGCCCTTCTCGGTGGGGAACCACATCACCTTGTAGGGGTTGTCGTTGAAGTTGGTCATCGCGCGGCTGTTCTCTTTACCGTCCCTGTCGAAGGTGGTGAGGAAGACCGCCTTGGCCTCCTTGAACGCCTCCTCCAGCCCCTCAATCCTGTTCATAGTATCACAATACAACCAGAACCGCGATGTTAAAACATTAACTTATGCCGGTGCTTGTCAGCCGTGATACAGCTACGGCTGAGAGAAACGTTTTAGCCCCCAAAACGCTACATGAAACCATGTCTTGTTCAAAGGGAGTCGAGTACGAGCGCCTAGTGATAAGGGAAGCCATGCTCGTCAACGGAAGGGGCACGCCGCCATACGGCCCCGTGGACATACTCGTCGAGGGCGGGAGGGTGGCCGAGATAGTGAACGTGGACCCCATCAGCCTCAATAGGTACAGCCCCGAACGCCCTGAGGGGGACCGCGTCATAGACGCCGGGGGCATGTACGTGCTCCCAGGCCTCGTGGACATGCACGTCCACATAAACATCGACGACGACAAGTGCGGCCCAGATGGGCCCGGCTACGCCTACAAGCTTCTACTCGCCCACGGCGTGACCACAATACGGACCTGCGGCTTCGGCACCGACGAGCAGCTCCTGGAGCACAAGCGCCTCAGCGCCGAGAACAAGATCACGGCGCCCAACCTGGCCGTCATGGGCAGCTGGCCGGCGGAGGCCCACAGCGTCGAGGAGGCTAGGGAGGCGGTGAAGCGGCTGAAGGAGCTGGGGGTGGACGGAATAAAGATAATCCCGCGGCCCCACGTCACCCCCGAGATGCTTCGGGTTCTCACGGAGGGGGCCCGGGAGGCGGGCATGCCCGCCGGCGCCGCCATACACGTCGCCCAGAGCAGCGAGCTGGACGCATTCGACGTCACCTACGCCGGGCTGGACAGGATCAGCATAGAGCACACCTACGGCATCCCCCAGGCCGCGCTACCCGGCAGCCAGGAGTTCCCGCCCGACTACAACTACAGCGACGAGGTGGACAGGTTCAGGTGGGACGGCTACATCTGGCACGAGGCCGACCTCTACGAGGAGCAGGTGATGGACGTGCTGGACACCATGATCCAGAACGGCACCGCCTGGGACCCCACCATGGTGGTGTACGAGGCCCACAGGGACCTGGAGCGCGCCAGGAACATGCCCTGGCACGGTCGGTACACGGTGCGCCACCTCTGGGAGGCGTTCAGCCCACAGCCGGGCCGCCACGCCACCCACTTCTATGAGTGGAAGACCAGCGACGAGATCGCGTGGAAGGAGAAGTACAGGATCTGGATGAAGTACGTCCGCTACTTCTTCGAGAACGGCGGCACGTTGACGGCGGGGAGCGACACCGCGTTCATATACCAGATATTCGGGTTCGCGCTCATCAGGGAGCTTGAGCTGCTGCAGGAGGCCGGCATCCACCCCATCGACGTGGTGAGGATAGCCACCACTAACGCCCACACCTGCCTCGGCGACGCGGAGAGGAGCCGAGGCGTGATGAAGGGCTCCCCCGCGGACCTCTGCGTGGTGGACGGCAACCCCCTGGACAACTTCAAGGTCATGTACGGCACCGGCGTAGAAAGGTACGGCGGCGACGGCGTCACCGTGAAGAAGGGCGGCGGCGTCAGGTGGACCGTCAAGGGGGGAGCCGTCTTCGACTGCGGTGAGCTACTCGCCGACGTCGAGGAGTACGTGGGCGAGCACCGGCAACTCCATTAACCTTTTTTACGTGGCGTAAAACCATCAACCTGATGTCGGTCCCAGACGCCGGGCAGCTCATCCGGTCCCTCGACAAAGCCGCGGAGACGCTGACAATGAAACAGCCGTCCCTGCTCGGTGTCACGGGCAGGCTCGTCACCCTCACCGGCCGTGAAGCCGTCGTCGTCGGGGACATCCACGGAGACTACAGCTCCCTCCGGTACATACTCACGAAGACCTGGTTCAGGGAGCGGGCTGCGGACGGCGAGCCCGTGGCGCTGGTCTGCATGGGCGACTACATCGACAGGGGGCCGGGGCAGGTCGAAGCGCTGTACACGCTCACAAGGCTCCTCGCGGAGCACCCGGGGAACGTGGTGCTGCTGAGGGGGAACCACGAGGGGCCCAGCGACGTGGGGGTGAGCCCCCACGACTTCCCTTTCGTGCTCCACAGGCTGTACGGCGACGATTCCCAGGAGGTCTACGGGAGGTTCAGGGCCTTCACGGATAAGCTGTTCACCGCCGCCTTGATCCCGGGGAGGGCGTTGATCCTTCACGGCGGGGTGCCTGTCGGTTCGCGGAGCCTGAACGACGTGGCGTACGCCCACAGGACCCACCCGGAGACGGACACCCTGCTGCAGGTGCTGTGGAACGACCCACGGCCCGAGCCGGGGGTGGAAAGGAGCATGAGGGGCGTAGGGTACATGTTCGGGCCTGACGTCGCGGGGAGGTTTCTGGACGCCGCCGGGGTCCAGGCTCTCATAAGGGGGCACCAGAGCTGCGAGGGGGGTCACAGCGTCACAGGGATGGTGCATACCCTGTTCTCGTGTAAGCTGCCCCACTACGGGAACAGGAAGGCGGCTTACATGGAGATACCGGCGGCGGCGGAGCCCCAAGAGAACTTCACCGGCTACGTAAAGACGTTCTAGCGTCCCCATGGAGCATACGCTTCGCCCTGCCTGAGAACAGCCTCGGTGCGTGAGAAGCGTCTCCTCGAAGACAAGGCTCAGCATGTGTGGCGCTCATATAGAGCGTCTTCGCGGAGCCGGGGAAGGTCACGTAGTTGCATTCATTCTCAATGAACCGGCGCCACATGTTTAGAATAAAAAGGGGTTACTCGACGGCTATCTTCTTGCTGGACTCCCAGAGGCCGTGGATGTTGCAGTAACTCGCCGCGTTCAGCGTGCCCGGCTTAGAGGTCTTGAACCTGAACTTGGCCATGCTGTGGGTGTGCACAGGCCCCTCGTTGGGCCCCTTCACGCCCTCGCCGTGGGCGTTAAACTCGAACAGCGCCAGGTCGTAGACGAACTTTTCGCCCTCCGGCGCGTAGAACACCCGTATCCAGCGGATGTGGTGCTCCGTCGTGTTGGGGTGGGGAATCTCCTTCCCGATCGAGACGGCGACGTCCACCCACTCCCCGGCCTTGACGCTGCCTGGGCACTCGATGACCGGGACGTGTTTCTCGCTCTTCCAGTCCGCCGACTGGATCTTCTCTCCAATAGTTTCAGCCATGTTAGAAGGTCCGGAGGCGGTTCATATAAACCTAGGCTGAGCCTGGCTCCCTGAGGCGCAGCACCAGGCCGAGGCACACGGCTATTATGCCGACGCCCAAGAAGAAGCTGTACGTTGCGCTCAACGGGCCCCGCCTTCCCGCAATAGCGACCACGGCTCGGATATAAACCAAGGAGGTCGGGCCCGGCAGGACGAAGCCTCAATGGCAAACACTAAAAGCGGAACCAGTCGATCTTTCTCCGTGACACCGAACAAAGGCTATCCGCCTCTCAAAGGCATCAGGGTCCTGGACTTGACCCGCGTCCTCGCCGGCCCCTTCTGCTCCATGACCCTCAGCGACCTGGGCGCCGAGGTGATCAAGGTGGAGATACCGGGGCGGGGCGACGACACCAGGGCGTTCCCCCCGTACATCGGCGACGAGAGCAGCTACTTCATGTCCCTCAACCGGGGCAAGAAGAGCGTCACCATGAACCTCAAGGACGACGACGCCACCGAGGCGTTCCACAGGATCGCCGAGACGTGCGACGTGGTGCTGGAGAACTTCAGGCCGGGCGTCACAGCGCGGCTGGGGGTGGACTACGAGACCCTGAGCCGGCTCAACCCACGGCTAATATACTGCAGCATAAGCAGCTTCGGCCAGACGGGGCCTTACTCCCAGATGCCCGGCTACGACCTCATAATACAGGGGATAGGCGGCCTCATGGGGCTAACTGGCGAGCAGGGCAGGCCCCCGGTCCGTGTGGGCATGGCGGTCACCGACATCTGCGCCGGCATGTACGGCGTCATAGGCATACTGGCGGCGCTGAGGACAAGGGAGGAGACGGGGAGGGGCCAGTACATCGACGTGTCCATGCTCGACGGCTCGGTGAGCTGGATGACCTACGCGGCGGGGAACTACTTCGCCACGGGCGTCAACCCGCCGAGGATGGGCTCCGCCCACCCGAGCATAGCGCCGTACCAGGCGTTCCCCACCGGCGACGGCAAGTACATACTCATCGCCTGCGGTAACGACAGGCTCTGGGAGATGCTCACGGAGGCCATGGGCGCGGAGGAGCTAGGCGGCGACCCGCGGTTCACAACCAACGCCCTGCGGGTCGAGAACATGGACGCCCTCATCCTGCTGCTGGAGGAGGAGTTCATGAAGAAGCCCAGGGACGAGTGGCTGGAGAGGCTGCAGGGCATAGGGTTCCCGTGCGGCCCAGTCTACGGCTTGGACGAGCTTTTTAGAGACCTCCAGGTGCATGCGAGGAGCATGCTGAAGGAGGTTCAGCACCCCACCGTTGGGAGTGTAAAGCAGATAGGCGCGGTACTCAAGTTCTCGGAGAGCGAGAGCTGCATACAGTCGCCGCCGCCCGTGCTGGGGCAGGACACGGAGGAGGTTTTGACGAGCCTCGCGGGGCTGTCCCCCGAGGAGGTTGAACGCCTCAGGGAGAAGAAGGCCATATAGAGCCTATGAATTCCTTTTGATAGGTGATGGCTTCCTCAAAAGTTTATGTATATATAGAGCATCTGTTTTTGCATGAAGATTCTAGAGGAGTACCGAGCCCAGAACCCGGGCTCTTTTAAGGCGTTGGAAAAGGCTTCACATGTTCTACCGTCCGGTAACACCCGTTCGGCTCTCTACTGGCGGCCGTTCCCTCTGTGCCTGAGGCGGGGCGAGGGCAGCCACAACTGGGACGTTGACGGCAACGAGCGCATAGACTTCAACTTCAACAACACCACCCTCATCATGGGCCACAACCACCCCAAGGTGGTGGAGGCCGCCAAGGCGCAGTGGGAGAAAGGCACCGTCCTCGGAGCCCCCACCGAGACCGAGCCCAGGCTCGCCGAGGAATTGACGGGCAGGCTGAGGGGGGCGGACAAGGTACGCTTCACGCCCTCCGGGACGGAGGCCAACATGCAGGCAGTGAGGGTCGCCAGGGCTTATAGCAGGAGGCCGCTGCTCGCCAAGTGCGTGGGGGCGTACCACGGCTCCTGGGACGCGGTCCCGCTCACCCCGGACACCGTGGGCATACCACAGGAGGTGAAAGACTGCACAGTCTACTTCCCGTACAACGACGTCGAGGCCGCCGAGGATGTCATCAAGAAGCACAGGCACGAGCTGGCCGCCGTGATAGTGGAGCCCACCATGAGAGACATGACGCCCAAGCCCGGGTTCCTACAGACAGTCAGGGAGGCCACCGAGGAAAACGACTTGCTGCTCATCTTCGACGAGGTCATCTCGTTCAGGCTCAGCCACGGAGGCGCCCAGGCTCTATACGGCGTGACGCCTGACATAACCACCATGGGCAAGATCATCGGGGGAGGCTTCCCGGTGGGCGCCTACGCCTCCACGGAGGAGGTGCTGAGCCCCCTTAGCATCCCCGGCGCCGAGCTCCCCGAGGCAGCGTGGCCGCTGCTGGGCTTCTCGGGGACCTTCAACGCCCACCCGCTGTCCATGGCGGCCGGCCTCGCCGTGATGAAGATGATGAAGCCCGGCGTTTACGAGAGGATGGCGGGCATGGGCGACACTATGAGAGACGGCCTCAGGGAGGCTCTGACGGGTGAAGGCGTCACCGCCCACGTGGGCGGCGTCGGCTCCCTGTTCTCGGTTGCATGGACGGACCGGGAGGTGATGGACCACGAGACATCTAGGACCGCCGACAGGGCCCTGTTCAACGTATTCAACTTGGGCATGATGAACCGCGGCGTCTTCATACTTGGGCACCCCAACATCTCCGCCGTCCAGACACGGGAGGACTTGGAGAAGGCCCAAAATGCAGCGGGGAAGACGGTGGCCGAGATGAAGCCCCTGATAAAGGAGCTGGCGCCTCATCTCCTAGAATAGAGACTTCACCCCAATCAGAAAATGATCCTCAGAAGCATGAGCCATAGGTTCATGGTGACGCCTGCGGCGAGTGACGAGACGAGGATCACCGAGGACACGGTCTTCTCGCGGAACCTGTACCGTTCACTGAGCACGATCATAGAGACCGCGAGGGGCGTCCCGTACATGAGAACCATGACGGTTCCCCCGAGTTCGGAAACCTCATAGAACTGGCACACCGCCAAGGCTGCCGCGGGGAGAACCACCAGCCTGACGAGGCTGAGCGCGACAGCTTCACGGAGGCCACCGTAGTCTCTGCCGTACAGGAAAACGCCGAGCATGAATATCGCCAAGGGCGACGTGCTGGCCCCTATCAAGTGAAGGCTAAAAGCAATGTAGACGGGTAGGCTGACGCCCGCAGCCGAGAGGCCCAGCCCCACCAAGATGGAGAGTATCAGAGGGTTCCTGACTAGGCTTGAGACCACCTTACGGTAGGCCGAGGCGCCACCCGTATATGCCTCCAGCACGACGACGGCGAGTATGAACCCAACCGAGTTAATCGACGCGATGGACAGCGTCGCCAGCCTCTCGGCCTCGATGGTCTGCAAGGCGAAAGTCACGAACGGCAGACCGTAGAAGCCCAGGCTCCCGAAGGACGCCACGACTACCCAGAGGTAGAGCGTCTCCCCCTCGAAACGGAAGACAAGATGCGCTAACATCAACGCGATGAGGACCAGCGCCATGGGCGCCAAGTTCAAAACCATCAAGCCGACGGCCTCACGGGTCAAAGCCGTCTCCGAGAGGTCAACCGTGAGCAACGCTGGCAGCCCAAAGTAGTAGAGGTAGGACGAGAAGACCCTCTCGTCCCCCGGCCTGAGTACCCCCCTCATCCGTGAGAGGTAGCCCAGCGCCATCAGGGAGAATATAGGCGTGATGGTCCTCGCCGCCACCTGAAGGCTCATAATATGGTCATGTGTGATCAACGAATATATACGGTGGCCAAGGGGACCGCCCCTGGGGGAACGTCACCCATCAGATAAGGGAGAAAACTTGGAGCCGCCTTTATCCGTTGCGGAACGCCTCGATGATCCTATCTACGACTATCCTCTCGTCCTCGGGGCGGAGGTAGAACGTGTCTATTAGCCTCCAATCCTTGTCCGTGTAGTAGTTATAGTAGTGGACGTTCCTTAGGAGTAAAGGCGGGTCGTCGCGAGCGACCTCCGCGTCCAGCTCCTCGGCTGTTATTCCCATCTCCTCAGCGTCCCACTGCATCAGCACCCTGGGCACGTGGGGGACCGTCGGGTGCTCGTGGTAGGTCTCGTCGTTGGGGATGATCTCCACCGCCAGCCCAGGGACGCCGCTGAGCTCCTCGACGAGGTACTCGGCTGTGGCGTACTGCTCAGCGTAGAGGCCGTCCCCCTCCTCGACGAATATCTCCAGGGCGACGACGAGGCCCACTATCTGCTCCTTGCTTATCTTGTGTCCCCGGCCCCAGCCGCCGTGGGGGAAGGTATGGTCTCTTACGTTGCGTATTATCTCGGTGCCCCTGCCGCGGCCCACCATGAACCCCGTGTTGTTGGGCGCCTTGACGGCCTTCCCGCCGCTGAAGCACACGACGTCGGCGCCCATGTCGGTGAACTTGTGGAGGTTGGAGACCGGCGGCAGGTCGGACGCCGCGTCCACCACCACCGGTATGTCGTACGCCTCCCCCAGCTCGATCAGGTCCTCAAGGGGCACCACGCCCCGGGGCACCGTGTTGTAGGAAACCGTGTACGCCAGGCAGCACGTCCTGTCGGTTATCTTTGACTCCAGCTCCCTCCTGAAGGACCTGAGGTGGCCCGCCTGGCCGTACTCCACGGTCTTGGCGCCAGGAGCAGTCCACTGCGGCGTGTACGCGATCACGTGTCCACGGGGCATCAGCACCTCGTTCCTCATGCCTTCGGTGTATGGGAGCCTCATCCACTTCCCGTAGTCGTCGCCGGCCATGCAGGCGGCGACGGCGAGCTCCAGCGCAGCCCCGGTCCCCGTTGTTATGTGGGCGTCCTCCACCCGGCACAGCTCGGCGACCCTGGCGTCGGCCCGGGCGAACAGCGTGTGCATGTCCACGAACGTCTTGGCGACCTCGTTCATCGCCTCCAGGACCCTGTCGTCTATCCACGTCCCGCCTATGACGGTGCTCCAGTTCCTGGCGTTGATGCACGACCTGACGCCGAGCCTGTCGAGCACCCTGCTCCTGTACTTGTAATCCAAATCCGCTCAAGAATCCAGTAAGGGTTGGATATTTCAATCTATGGAGCGGGGTCCACGGGGCCCCAACTTGTGTATAACATCAAGAACCAACCTGACTCTACCTAATTGCTGTGTCTTCCTATGAAACATAGGGGGCTTGCCCTCGTTCCCAGCAGCATGAACATCACTTTAGTTTGACGAGTCTCAGATAGTCCATCCCGGCTTCGCTGTGTAGCTTTACCTCACACGAGGTCCCTGAGCTCAACAGATCGTCGCCGATCCAGACATAGACAGTCGTTCCTTCCCCGCTCATCAACTTCAAGCCGCTTGACGAGATGCTCGTGCCCGTGCACATAGCATTGGGCAGGCTTCCTCCGGCGGATATTCCGAAAACGTTCACCGGTTCACCGTTCACAAACACCTCTCTTATGGTGGAGGCCTCAGAACCCGTGTTTTTCACGTCTAGCACGATCCTCCAGTGGGCGTTCGTAATGTTGGTCTCCAACATGTTGTAGGCTGTCGTGATCTCGATCGTCTCGAACTTGGTGCCCTGCGTATACACCCCCACTAACCAGTAGCTTGCACTGATAGACAGCATGATTGCAACCGCCACTAGGATGGTGGTGGTGACGGCGGGGCTCACCGCCTTTCTACGCCCAAGCATCACGGATCCTATTCCGGTGTCGCAAGTGAAAGAATTATGGAATACGGGTCTATTTCGTGTCCAACCCAGAGGTCTTCACGCCGAAACGTCACCGCAAAGTCATGCTATTCCGTGACAGGCTTCTCCTCGGCTATCTGGTGACAATGTTTGTCAAGTTTTTTTGAAGATTATTGTTAATAATAAATATGTTTCTGCCTTATATATCGGTATGTCGGATGAAGCAAAACGCATAGCGTTTGAATGGGTAGACAGCAACCAGAAGCGCCTCGCTGAGATCAGCGACGAGATATGGGGCTACGCGGAGCTCGGGTACGTCGAGTTCAAGTCCGCCAAGCTCCTCGCCGACGAGCTTGAGAGGCACGGCTTCGAGGTGGAGCGCGGCGTCGCCGGGATACCCACGGCCTTCGTGGGGACGTGGGGCAAAGGCAAACCCGTCATCGGGGTAATGGGGGAGTACGACGCCTTACCGGGGCTCAGCCAGAAGGCTGTGCCGCACAAGGAGCCGATAGAGGAGGGCGAGCCGGGGCACGGATGCGGCCACAACATCCACGGCACCTCGGGCGTCGGCGGAGCCATCGCACTGAGGTACGCCGTGGAGAAGGCGGGACTAAAGGGCACCGTCAAGTTCTTCGGGTGCCCCGCCGAGGAGATGCTCAGCGGCAAGGTCTGGATGGTCCGTGAAGGCGTGTTCGACGGCGTCGACGCCGTTCTGAGCCACCACCCCAGCAGCACGAACGTCGGCGGCCTCAGCAGCAGCAACGCCAACAACGCCGTCAAGTTCCACTTCCGAGGCAAGACCGCCCACGCCGCCGGAAGCCCCGAGCAGGGCAGGAGCAGCCTCGACGCCGTGGAGCTCATGAACACGGGCGTCAACTACCTGCGGGAGCACGTGATACAGGACGCCAGGATACACTACGTCATCGAGGAAGGCGGCGGCCAGCCCAACGTGGTCCCCGACTACGCACGGAGCTGGTACCTGATACGCGCCCCGGAGAGGGACCAGCTAGAGCCCATCTACCAGAGGATACTGAAGATAGCGGAGGGCGCCGCGCTCATGACTGAGACGGAGCTGGAGGTCCAGTTCATCAAGGGCATCTACAACAAGATGCCCAGCAAGACCCTCAGCGAAGCCGTCTCCGAGAACATGAGGCTCATCGGGCCCCCGGATTACACCGACGAGGAGATGGCCTTCGCCGAGGAGATCGCGAAATCCGTCTCGAGGGAGGACAAGAGGACCAGCCTGTGGAAGAGCAAGAGGCCGGGCTGGGAGGAGCTCATGGACGTCCTCATCGACAGGTCGGTGCCCGACGCGTGGAACGACGGCGAGGTCAGCCACGGCTCCACCGACGTCAGCGACGTGAGCTGGCATGCCCCCACCATGGAGTTCGGGACAGCCACCTACGTGCTGGGGATGCCGGGGCACAGCTGGCAGAACGTAGCCTTGAGCGGCATGAGCATAGGACACAAGAGCCTCTTCTACGCTTCCAAGGTGATAGCCGCCACCGGCGTGGACCTGCTGACCAAGCCCGAGCTGCGTAAGGCGGCGTGGGACGAGCTTGAGCGGAGGAAGGCGGGGAGGGAGTACAAGTCGCCGATACCGGCGGACCTTGACCCGCCGCTGGACCAGTGGAAGAAGTAGTCCCCATCTTCTTTCCGCCGCTCTCCTTTTTGGCTTTCATGGGTTCTTCAAGGCCGAGAGAGGCGTGTCAATAGAATAATATTCCGTGGGCTCAAGATAAGTGGGATGAGCAAACCCCTCTTCGTCACACCGGACGACGCCGACGGCCCTCCGAGGCGGTACGTCGTCAAGGACATGGAGGGCAGAGTCCTATACATGACGACGCTGGGCGACGCCGAGCCCGAGAAGACGGCCACCATGTGGGCCATGAGGCGGGGTGGATGGCTCAAGGGTCTAGCGAAGGGCGCCAGAGTAGCCCAGGACTCCGAGACAGGCCCCTACCTCATGGTGTACATAGGCAGGCCGCTCTACGTTGTCCCCGACCCGACCCACGAACCACCGAGGCGGCTCATGGTGGAGGACGAGGACGGGAACGTGCTATATATCACCGGCCTCGGCGAGGATGAGGCTAAGCAGTCGGCGACGCTCGCGGCCCAGAGGCTCGGGGGCTGGCTGCAGGGAGCCGTGAAGAAGCTCAGGCAGAGCTAGCCGCAGAACCTTCACGTTTTTATCCCGGCGCCCGCCATCTGGGGTATCATGACCGTTAAAAGTGAGATCGCTCTACGAAGGGCGAGGCCGGAGGACCGCGAGAAGGTAGTATGGGTCGAGTCCCTGAGCACCCCGAACCTGAGCTACGTCCCCCACGTCTGGGAGATGTTCCTGGGCGACGACGTGGGCGACTGGACGGTGGCGGAGATGGAAGGCGAGGTAGTCGGGTGCGGCAAGTACACGCTGCTGCCCGACGGCTCCGCATGGCTGGAGACCCTCCGCGTCGTGCCCCAGAGGCAGGGCCTCGGCGTTGGTAAACGGCTGTACGAGCACTGGCTCAGGCTGAGCCAGGAGAAGGGCGTCGAGACCATGAGGATGTACACGGGTGTCAGGAACGCCGCCAGCAGGGGCCTGGCGGAGAGATACGGGCTGAGGGTGGTGGAGACCTTCAGGGGTACCCTCATGGAGAAGCAGCCGGAGACCCACGCCGAGTACGGCTTCAGGCAGGTCAGGGACCCTGAGCGGGCCACGAGGCTACTGATGAAGCACGGTGAGGCATGGGGCGGGTGGCTCGTTATGAACCGCACGATTGACACGCTGACCCCCGCGATCTACACGCACCTAGCTGAGAGAGGCATGGTCTACACGGACCCTAGCACCGGGAGCGTCGTCGCCGTGGGCGCACGGTTCATGCCACGGCACGGGCTGCACATAGGCTTGTTCGCCGGCGACGCGGAGGCTTGTCTCGGTTTCGCGGCGCATAAGGCGGCGGAGGGTGGCGTCGAGAGGCTCCACTGCCTGTTTCCCTCGCACATACCGGGCGTCGAGGATACGTTGAAGGGCTTCGGGTTCAGGCTAGAGCCCGCGGACTTTCTGGTGATGGAGATCAACCTAGAGTAGGCCGCGGCGCCTTCAGGCTCTCTCCCAGACCAGATGGGTGCTCAGCTGTCTCCCGCCGACGAGCATCAGCGGCGTGCTCAGGGTGAGCCTGTCGCCTTCAAGCCTATACGCACGTTCCTGGCTCTCTCCAACCCAGTTGGGGAAGAGGCTCACCTCGATGTGGTGAACCACGGAGTCGTCCTTGATCGTGTACCGGCCTGCGTAGGAGACGTAGCCGTTTATCGCGGCGATCTTCTCCTCGACGGTGCCTCCCCAGATGTCCCCGGACTCGAACAATGGGCGCCCCTCCTTCATGAAGGAGACCGACATGTACCCGCCGGCGCTGTAGATGAGGTAGCCTGTGCGTTCCCCGCGGCGAACCAGCTCACCGCCCTCGTCCCTAGTCTCGACGGACGCCAGACTCCACGCCCCGACGAGGCCATGTGATTCAACCAACCCATTCACCCTGGCTTGGAAAGATATTCGCCTGAGTCCATATACAAGTCTTTAGGCTCGTTCAACTGAGACGCCGATAAACTGGTGGCTACCATGTCTCGAAGCAGGCGTTGACGTAAAGAAATGGGGAGACTATGCGCGCCCCCGGTATGGTGGAAGCGCGGGTTCAGGATAGATTCTATTCTCTATGGCACCGCACCGCCAAGCACAAGAATATGCCGTGGGTAATAACCGTTTTGCATGTTGACGTGAGTACAGATCGAGCCAAGCCCTCGCCGCTTATCTGTGTCACCCTCATCCAACGTAGGGACCGCAACGGATTTTGATTGCCCTTCCTGACAGGATCATGAGATGCATCTGGATAGCGTATGGGACAGGATACGGGGCAAGAGGAACGTGGTAGGGTACTCGAAGAAGCTGAGGAAACGAATCAGGGATGGGGAGGAGGTGGAGGAGGAGGTGATAAGGATCTACGTCTCCCGGAAGCTGGACCCCTCGTCCCTCAGCCTCGGCGACCTGATACCGGCGGAGATCGACGGTGTACCCACCGACGTGGTCGAGATAGGCGAAATGAAGGCCCTGGACGCCCACCCTCGGGCCCACGTGACGAGGACACGCCCACTCGTCGCGGGGGTAAGCATAGGTAACTGGGCGATAACCGCGGGCACCCTTGGGTGGTTCTTCGAGGACTCGGCTGGCAGGGTGGCGCTGGGCAGTAACGCCCACGTCTTCGCCGACGACCCACTGACCCCGTCCTCCGTGGAGACGCGCATCGTACAGCCCGGCCGAGTAGACGGGGGCGCCGTCCCGGAGGACGTCGTCGGCGCCTACCTCTGGCACCAGCCCCTCGAGGGAAGCGAGTGCTTCGTCTCCAACGCCGTCGCCGGTCTGCTGAACGGGGTCAGCTCCCTCCTCGGCAGGAAGACCCGTTTCGAGCTCTACCTGGTCGAGAAGGCCAGTATCGACTTCGCTGTGGCGGAGCCGACCGTGGACTGCGAGGTCAGGCTTTACATGGCCGACGAGTGCGACGGTTTCATGGGGCTCGGTTTCGCTGGGAGCGACCAAGCCAGCTTCTTCTGCAAGGCCGAACACATCGAGGCGGCCGGCTGGAGCTCCGTGGACAAGGAGACCGCCGCCGTTGCGGTGGGTGACCAGATCCACAAGGTCGGGAGAACCACCGAGTACACAGCGGGTCGGGTCCTGGACGACTCCGCCTATGGCAGGGTAGGCTACGGCGGGGTAAGCTTCGTGGAGTTCGACGACGTTGTCCTCACCACGAAGATGCTTGAGGGCGGCGACAGCGGGAGCGCAGGGTGGACATCCATCTCCCCTACCGGAACATAGGAGATAAGCGTCATCTATTCCGGCTATTTCTCCACCCGCTCTAGCTTGAAGACTACCGGGCGGATGCCGTCGGGGCAGCAGACGTAGTCCACGCCCCTCCCCGCCCAGTCGTCGTGCTCGCCGCCGTACCGGATGAACGTGACCTTCGGATACATCCCGAACCAGGCGTGGTGACAGAAGCCTTCAGGCTTGTTGCCGTCGGTGACCATATAGGCGTCGCCCTCCTCCAGGTCGCATTTCTCGATCTCTCTGCCGGAAGGGCGGTAGAACTTCTCGCCGAAGACGTCCTCGGGGCCGAAGTTCTTCACCACGGTGATCTTGACGTTGTACTCAGGCATAAACCATCAAAGGGTTCACCGGGTTAAAACATTATCATGTCTTTCTTATTCGAGTAGAAATCGTAGAAGTGCCGCGCCGTCCTCGTGTCCCGTGACTCAGGCACCTCCTCGTAGATGGTGGGCATCTCTATCGCCGCCGCCCCCGCGTCCATCTCTAGGGCTTTCAGTGTGTTCAAGCGCAGCTCCTTCAAGAAGCGTAGCTGCCGCCTGACCTCCTCCTTGCCGCACAACGGGCCGTGGCCAGGGACGACGTGGATGATGTCGAGCCTCAGCGTCTCCTCAAGGAAGGCTATCCACTGGTCTGGGTCGCAGCTCGGGTCGCCGGCCCACGGGAACTCGTCCGCGAAGAGCAGGTCGCCTAGGAAGATGACCCTCTCCTCGGGATAGTAGGCTATGGAAGAGCAGGCGGTGTGGCCGCCGCCGTAGTGAAGCTCAACCCGGTGGCCGCCTTCCTCGATGATTAGCTTGTCTGTGAACGTAAGCTCCGGCGGATATGGTACGCCGCCTCTCGTCATCTGTTGGTGGAGCTGGCTCGTGCCCACCACGACCGTGTCTCTGAACGCGCCTATCCCTTTGGTGTGGTCTCCGTGGTAGTGCGTGACATGCAGGTACTTCGTCGGTAGCTTGAAATGCTCCTCTATTCCTCTCCGGAAGATAGGGGCCGAGTCGGCGGTTGAGGAGGGATCGACCGCCACGATGAACGTGTCCAGCACGACGGCTCCGGCGTTGGAGTCGCGTTCACCGTTGATAACGGTCTTCCCGATGACGGTTCTATCCGTTGTCTCCTTTATGTGGCATTCTACGGACATCTTCGACGCGTTTTAATCGCTTCAGAGGATATTTTAGTCCTTTCAACGCACGCCTCTCTCTGCGCCCATCATTAAGACGACTAGTTTTAAGCCAAGCAACTGAACATTAAATCCATGAGATTCGCTTTCGGCGGCATCATGCACGAGTCGAACACCTTCTGCCCAGTGACGACAACGCTCAACCAGTTTGAAGACAGCGGAATACATGTGGGAGAAGAGATCATCACCCATCATAAAGGATCAAGAGGGTTCATCGGAGGCGTCATCGACGCCGCCGAAGAACTCGGGGTCGAACTCGTTCCCACGCTGTACGCGTCCACGAGCCCGTACGGGGTCGTCGAAGAGGAGGCCTTCACCTATCTGCTAGACCAGTTATGCACGAGGATGGAACAGGCCGCAGACGTGGAAGGCGTCGTCCTCTGCCTCCACGGAGGCATGGTCGCCGAGAACTCGATGGACCCGGAGGGAGAGATCCTGGCCCGCGTCCGGGAGATCGTGGGCAGCAACCCCCCCATCACATGCACGCTAGACATGCACTGCAACGTGAGCCAGCGCATGATCGATAACTGTGACGCCTTCTTCGTGAACAACGAGAACCCGCACAAGGACTCATACGACAGGGGCGTTGAGGCGACTGGGGCGCTACGCGACGTCGTTGAGGGCCGCATCAGGCCTTTGATGGCTCTCAGGAAACCCGGGATGCTCCCACCCACCCTCCACGTTAACCCTCCCCACTCGGGGCCTCTCGTCGAGATCTTCAACAGAGCTTTCGAGATAGAGAAGGACCCCAGGGTGATCAACGTCAACGTCTGCGCCGGGTTCCCATGGAGCGACGTCCCAGACGCGGGCATGAGCGTGATAACGGTTGTGGACGGGGACCAAAAGCTGGCCGACGAGTTGGCCGACGAGCTTTCGCGGAGGCTCTGGGAGGCTAGGCACGAGTTCATCCCATCCTTGTTGAAGCCTGATGACGCCGTGGAGAAGGCGATGCAGGCCGAAGAAGGGCCGGTCGTCCTGGCGGACGTAGCCGACAACCCCGGTGATGGAACAACCCAAGACAACACAGCGATACTCGGATCCTTGCTCAGGCACGGCGCCAATGACGCGGTGTTTGCGGTAATCAACGACGCCGACGCCCTCGAGGCGTGCATGGCTGCGGGCGTCGGTGGGGAGGCGACCCTGGATCTGGGCTGCAAGGCGAGGCTCTTCGGTGAGCCGGTGCATCTGACGGGCAGGGTCAAGACGATCACCGACGGCTCTCTGAGGCACCAGAGCTCCTTGTATGGAGACCTGGACTTGAGGATCGGCAGAACAGTCGTAGTTGAGGCTAACGGCGTCGAGATAATAATCACTGAGCGCAGGAACGTCCCAATGGTCTCTGAGCTCTTCTGGCGTCACGGCATAGACCCGTCGAGGAAAAAGATCCTGGTTGTCAAGACCTTTAGGATGCACCTGGAGCCGAAGTACGGGCTCTTCGCGAAGAAGATCATAGAGGTTGACGCCCCAGGCCAGGCCAGCGTCGACATGAAGAGCTTCAAATGGACGAGGATACCGAGGCCGATGTTTCCGATAGACTACGACTAGTCTCCAACAGCCTCCTCACCGGTTCACCTAGGCGTAGACGGGTGAGCTGGGAAGGATGAGGCATGTGTTCGTCAGGTTTCCAGAACCTTCCCCAGCAGGCGCTCGGCCCGGGTGGTGTTGAAGACGCCGCACTCGCAGCACCGCCCCATAATAACGGCTGCCTCCCTCGGCGTAAGCCTCCTCATCCTCACCTGATCCATCAGCTTACGTATGAAGCTGAACGACACCATGCCGTGGCCGCAGAGAGTGTTGACTTCCAGCAACTCCCTCTCCGGCAGCCGGTCCCTAGCCC
>CAYFYM010000053.1:0-15681 GCA_964347405.1 uncultured Candidatus Bathyarchaeia archaeon
AATAAATGTGATATTTAAAATATATACATCCGGTCAATACAGCCTATATTTAATAGCTAAAAGAACGACAAATAATATAATGAACAATATTAGAATTTTGCACATTCTATAGAGAAAAAGAGTTATATTTGTTTTATACACAAATCTTTTGGCGCTTTTTTGCCAACAAATCAAAAAATTATATATAGAATGAAGGGGGACCTCATAGAGTCGATTAGAATGAACCTGTTCCCCTTGTTAACGACGGTCGTGGCTTTTGCGTTCACAGTTTCTCTATACCAGCAATACACCAGACGCAGGAAGATACATCAGCTGTTATGGACCGTGGCTTTGCTATTCTACGGGGTAGCCGCTCTAATGGAGTTTCTCATGAATGGGGATATTCTAGGTCCGAGTGTGCTCGCGTTCAAGGTGTATTATGTCCTATCTGCGCCGCTCGTCGGGTTACTGGGGTCGGGCGTGATGTACCTACTTGTTGACAGAAGAAAAGCAGACGTCTTCACAGCCATCATGGGTCTGTTGTCTGTCGCCCTGATCGTCACAGGGATGCTTGAGCCTCTGGATCAAGTTACCATCGAGGAGGCTTTTAACGGTCCATTGGGCGAGGCTTTCAGGCAGGCAGTCCACGCCTACCCCATGAGCGTGCGTAGGTATGCCATCGTGATTTACATAGTAGGCGGCCTCACCCTCATCCTGGGGGCCCTGTATAGCTACCTTAGAGACCGGCGGAGAACCTATAACATACTGATCTTCATCGGGGGCGTCCTCCCAATGATCGGGGGGTCCCTGCTTGGCATATTCGGTAACCCGAACCTGTTCTTCGAGTTTGAACTACTGGGTACAGCGTTCCTCTACGCTGGATTCATCTACAGTGATAGGTTCATCAAGGAACGGGAGTCACGCATCAAGAAAACCGATTCAGCCAAGGATGAGACAAGCTGATCTCGGCGTCTTGAGGTAAGGAAACACTTATTCCTCACAAGTGATTGACCACACCCATGTCGTTGAAGACGTGGATAATCGCCACCCGGCCCTGGTCCCTCGTCATGACGTTTGTCTCCACGTGTCTCGCAGGCATCCTAGCCTACGGGAGCGGTAGCTTCAGCGTGCCGATATTCATTCTCACCATGGTTGGGTTGCTGATCGCCCACATGGCCGCGAACATGACGAACGACTGGTACGACGTCAAGCACGGGGTCGACGCCAACGCGCCCACCGCCGAGTACCGCCCACACCCGCTGCTATTCGGGGAACTCGACAAGAATGCCTACAAGAAGGTGATATTTTCTCTGTATGGCGTGGGGCTGCTCATCAGCTTCTACCTGGCTTGGCTGCGCGGCTTACCCGTGCTGGTGTTCAGCGCCCTCGGCGTGATTCTGGGGGTGCTGTACACGGCGGACCCCGTCAAACTGAAACACCGCTCTGTTGGAGAGATAAGCGTGTTCCTTGCCTACGGGCCGCTCATGGTGGGCGGAGCCTACTACGCCCTCACGGGAGTAGTGTCTCTCGACGCCATGGTCGCCTCCGTCCCCATAGGACTACTTGTGGCGCTCGTGCTTCTGGCTAACAACATACGTGACAGAGAGTATGACGCGAGCATCGGCATCTCCACGCTTACAACGAACAAGGAAGAAAAAAGGGGCGTCGCGTACTACAAGACGCTGCTCTCCTCTGCGTACATAGCCACAGCCGTGCTTATTTTCGCCGGGATATTCTCGCCTTTCAGCGTAATCGCGTTCCTTACTCTCAGAGAAGCCTACGGCATCGTTAAACAGTTCAATGTCAAGGTACCGCTCACATCGGACCAGATAACGGCTCAGTTGTCGCTTCATTACGGCGTGCTTCTCACCCTCGGGGAGTTCCTAAACCTCACACTCCAGTCGCTGCTTTAACCCCTCGACAAACCGCTGAAACAGGGACCGAGCAATACCGGCGAAAACGTCCATGAGTTTAAACAGCATTAAAATAGGGTCAGGTTGAACACGTAGGTAATGCCCGGCGTCGATCTGCTACTGCTACACGCGCCAAGCGTCTACGACTTCAGGACACGGCCAGCCATGTATGGGCCGATAAGCGACGTCATACCGTCTACGCCCATCTTCGAGATGTACCCGCTGGGATTCGTCAGCATGGTCGGCTTCCTCGAGCAGAACGGGTACAAGGTGAGGATAGTGAACCTGGCGGTCAAGATGCTGAAAGACCCGGGTTTCGACGTCGAGAGGTTCATAGAGAAGGCTGACGCCGGGGTCTTCGGCTTCGATCTCCACTGGCTGGCCAACGCGGCCGGCTCCCTCGACATAGCCGGGCTGGTGAAGAAGCACCGCCCAAACGCCCCCGTGCTCTTCGGCGGGCTAAGCGCCAGCTACTTCCACGAGGAGATCATAGAGCACTACCCCCAGATAGACTACGTTCTCAGGGGCGACACCACCGAGAAGCCCCTCCTGGACCTGATGAACCACATAGACGAGGGGAAGACGCCTGAGGACGTCGAGAATCTCACATGGAGAACCGGCGACGGCCGGAAACGGGTCAACCCCCTGACCTTCGTGCCGACGGAGATAGACGATCTCTGGATCGACTACGGGCAAGTCATCAAGCTGGTGCTCAGGCACAGGGACCTGGAGAGCACCCTCCCCTACGAGAGCTTCATGGACTACCCGTTCACGGCGGTGCTCACGTGCAAGGGATGCACCTACAACTGCATCACCTGCGGCGGCAGCTGCAGCGCCTTCAAGAGGTTCTTCAACAGGGACGGCCCCGCGTTCAAGTCGCCGCAGAGGCTGGTGGAGGAGATAAACGTCATCAGCGAGTACTTCAAGGCGCCGATATTCCTGATAGGCGACCTGAGGCAGGGAGGCGGGAGGTGGGCCGAGCAGGTGCTGGACGGTATAAAGGAGTCCAGCTTGGACAACACGGTCACCTACGAGCTCTTCGACGCTGTGCCCACGGACTGGATGAAGAAGCTGTCCGGCAGCACCGACAACTGGACCCTCGAGATTAGCCCGGAGAGCCACGACGACGAGGTACGGAGGACGATGGGCAAGCCCTACACCACAGCCCAGATGGAGGACACCATCGAAAGCGCGTTGAGGCATGGGGCCGAGAAGATAGACGTCTACTTCATGGTGGGGCTGTCGGGGCAGACCCCCGAGTCGGCGCTGGAGAGCGTCGAGTACGCCAGACACCTCTACGACGTTATGGATGACAACAGGAAGATATTCACGTTCACCACGCCCATGGCGCCTTTCCTGGACCCGGGGAGCATGGTATACGAGGACCCCGGGAGATACGGGTTCACCCGGCTGTACTCAAGCCTAAGGGAGCACAAACAGGCTCTCTACCAGCCGAGCTGGAAGCTCTACCTCAGCTACGAAACGAGCTGGATGACCCGGGACCAGGTAGCGGAGACCACGTACGAGGCCATGATCAGGCTGAACCGGCTGAAGATGGATGTGGGCGTAACCAGCCGCGTCAACGGCGAGAAGGTGAGCTACGGCCTAGACATGGCTCGGACGATAATGCGCAGGATAGACCGGATCATAGACTCATCAAGCGACGCTGATGAGAGACAGAGGGAATACGACGCGCTGAAGATGGAGATGGATGAGGCGAAGAAATCCACCGGGCTCGCGAAAAAGGAGCTGCGGATGCCGGGGCTCGCGGGCCTCAGGGTGAGAGGCGCTGTCAAGTATCTTCTAAACTACCTAGGGCTGTGAGCCCATCGGGGTAAAGCTGTCTCCCTATGTCCCTGAGGGCTTCGATGCCTATAACCTCGTATCCCTGAAGGGGAAGCTTCACCAACGGGAGCCAGCCTGAGTACATCTCCTCAAGCATCTTCATGTACTTCTCTTGGACCTGTATCCTCTTGGTGAGAAGCTCGGAACCCGCGTCGGCTTCGAGAGGAATAACGTTGTTCACTATTATCCCACCGATGTGGACGTCGAATTTCTCTAGATCGTGTTTGATCCTCTCGGTCTGGGAGACACCAAGCCCCTCTGGTATCGTAACCAAGTATGCGGTGGTGTTCTCCGCCCTTATCATGTCTAGAACGTCTTTGGCTAGCTGCTCCCACTCCCTGATGATCTTCAACGGGTCCCTCTTCTCGCGCCCCGTGAGGCTCTCAAGCGTCTCCTTCAGCCTGATATACAGCTTCGCCGCGTCCCTCATGTGGGTGTAGAACGTCTCCTGGAGGTAGAGGAGCGACAATGTGCCACCAGCTGGCGCCGTGTCCCAGACTATTACGTCGTACTCTCCCCCCTTGTATAGATCGTGAACGTAGCTGAGTGCGAACTCCTCGTCTATGCCCGGGGCGCCGGCGATGTAGTCTAGGATCTCGTCCCCTACGGGCAGGAATGACGATATAACCGCGTAGACCTCTTCGCCGAACTTGTCCATCCACATGTCAAATACACGCGTGTAATCGAGCTCAACGGCTTCAAGGTTCTCGACACCCGGTATCCTGGTGATTTCTCCTTTAACGTCGACCTCAAGGATGTCCGTGAGGGATGGAGCCGGGTCCGTCGATATGAGAAGCGTCCGCCGGCCCCCCTCGGCGTAGTGGATGGCGGTAGAGGAGGCGCACGTGGTTTTCCCCACGCCCCCCTTGCCGCAGAACATCACGATTACCGTGTCTGCGCCGCTTTTAACGGGAGGGTTGAGCTTCATGACGAAAGTATATCGGAACAGGGTCGATAAAAAGAGTTCATAAGCACGGAGCCTGTTGGTTGGGTGTGACCGTCTGGGGCGAGGTTGTCGACGCCCTCGAGCAGATAATCGAGGAGTATGAGAGGGTAAACCACGTCATCTCGCTGTTCCAGGACGACAGAAACCGGTTAATCGGCCTCAGCAAGATAGGGCGTAGCGAAGGGGCTGCGCTGGAGCTGGGCTCGGGCCCGGGAAACTACAGCAGATTGATCTCCGGGCACCATGACGGGGAGCTGGTGTGTCTCGACTTCTCAGACAAGATGCTCGCGACTTCGAGGCGCAGGAACAGGGCCCTGGGGAACCATTACGTGAGGGGCGCTTTCGAGGCTCTGCCCATCAGAGAGGACTCCATGAGCTTCGTGACCTCGGCCTACGCTCTGCGAGACTCCCTGTACAAGCCCCTCGTAATAACGGAGGCGTGTGACGCCTTGGCCGCCGGGGGGAGTCTGCTTCTGATTGACATAGGTAAACCGGATAACCGGGTGATCCGGGGCTTCATGTATTTCTATATGAAGTACTTCGTCCCGGTGATGGCCGGTCTGACAGCAGGATACGGCCACAGGAACCCTTGGAGTAAGCTGTTTAACACCTATGAGAGGCTCCCCCCGAACAAGAAACTCGTGGCACTCATCGAGAACCACCTGGTGGATGTGAACAGGATGGATAAGATACTGGGGGCGATGATCATCATATGGGGGACAAAACCAGTATATAGAGTATAGACCACGGTTATCCATTGGGTTAATTTTTATAACCTACCTCGATGTACTCTGGTGAGAGTTCCAAGGCTAGGAGCGTCAGGGAAATAAAAGACAGGCACCATCAACTAGAGTTCATCAACGAGGCCCTCAAGGAACTGGACCTCAGCCACATCCACCCGCTCCTAGCAACGACGACCAAGTACGCGATATCCACGGGTGGCAAACGGCTGAGGCCGCTAATAGCCGTGCTATGCACCGAGATGCTGGGCGGTGACTACCGGGACACACGCGACATGTTCCTGGCTTTAGAGCTTATCCACAACGCCACACTCGTCCACGACGACATAATCGACGGCGACATGTACCGCAGGGGCGAGCCCTCCCTCTTCTCTCGGCATGGCGTGAAGAAGGCGGTGCTCACCGGGGACGCCCTGCTGAGTATAGGTCTCATGTACGCCTCCAGGACGGGGAAACCGGAGATAGTTGAATGGCTGGCGGAGACGTCGCTCAAGATGGTTCAAGGCATCACCATGCAGAACCAGTACAAGCGCCAACTGATGACGGTGGACGACTACCTTCACATGAACTACCTGAAGAGCGGCAGCCTCTTCGAGGCGGCGGCCGCCCTAGGGGGGGTAATGGGGTCAAACGACCCGGGAGACGTTGAAAGGCTGGCCCGTTTTGGGAAGTCCTTCGGCAACGCCTACCAGATAAGGGACGACATAATAGACGCCTTCACCCCACAGGGCTGCGAAAACTCGCCCAACAACGATCTGCTGAACGGCGACCCGTCCCTGCTGCTGATCTACGCGGTCAACTCCGAAGCGATATACAGTGAAGACAAGTCCAAGTTTCTATCCGTATACAGGGGGGAGAGCGAAGACCTCGACGTGGATCTTGTACGCAGGGTCTACGCGGAAACCGGCTCGCTTCAGAAGGCCATAGACAAGATGCAGGGTTTCTCAAAGGAGGCAGGGAGGATCCTAGATTACTACCCAGAGTCTGACGCAAAAGAGTCTCTAAACGAGCTTCTGGAACAGTACAACTCAAACTTCACCGATAACATAGATACGTCATCTTTAGACATGATACGAGTAATCTGACATCGGAGCACACGAAATGCAGTATCTAGAAGAAAGCCAAATGTACGATGTGATAGTCGTGGGCGCGGGCCCAGCGGGCTCCGCGGCGGCGAAGGCGGCCGCGGAGAGGGGCCTCGAAGTCCTTCTCGTGGAGAGGGAGTTGGAGATCGGTGTGCCTGACAAGTGCGGCGAGTACCTGCCGAGCATCGACGAGATGAAGCGCCTCACCCCCAAGGTACAGCAATTGGACGAGTTCTTTGACCCGCCTAGCAGCTGCATCGTGAACCGCACGAAGTATGTTAGATTCGTTTTCCCTAACAACGTCGAGTACTCTGTCCCTTTCAAAGGCGTCGTCGTGGAAAGAAAGCTCTTGGACAAGCATCTGGCCAACGAGGCGGCGAGGGCGGGGGCCCACATCACGCCTTTCACATCGGCGCTGAGCATCTTGGACGGCGGGGGAGTAAGGGTGAGAGACAGCGAAGGCACGTATGACCTCAGATCCAAGGTTGTCGTAGGGGCGGACGGGGCTTTCTCGCTTATAGCCCGGCAATCAGGTCTGCCGGTCTCCAGGGACCCGCTGGACTATGCCGTAGGATACCAGTACGAGATGGTTGGGGTGGAACACGACCAAAAATACGTGGACATGTACCTGGGTGAAGACGTGGCGCCCGGCACCTACGCATGGATCATACCGAAAGGCGGTGACGTGGCAAACGTCGGCACGGGCGCCCGAACCCCGTTCATGGAGAAGGGGGTAGGCATCAGGGACTATCATAGACGATTCGTCAACGAGCACGAGGTGTCCTCGAAGAAGCTGCATAAGGCCGTTCCGACGGCCGTCAAGGCGGGCTACATTCCCGTCGGCGGGCCTCTGGAGAGGACTTCAGCCGGGAACGTGTTGGTCGTCGGGGACGCTGGGGGGCACACCATCCCGACGGTGGGGGGAGGGGTTCCCCCGGGGATGATCGTCGGCAGGATAGCCGGGAACGCCGTAGCTGACAACATACTCGAGGGGAAACCGTTGAACAGGTTTGACGATGCCTGGAGAGAAGCCATCGGCGACACGCTATCCAACTCGCTGCGGCTGCGGAGGATGAGCGACGTCATTTTCAGGAACAGGAAGATGATCGATGCCGTGACGAAGCTCGGCTGGTTGACGAGGGAGTCCATACTCAAGTTCATCTACTGCGAGTTCGACGCCTCCATGAGGCTAATTGAAAAAGCGTTGACGAAAATGGGGTAGAAACGGCTCTATAGGCTCTCCCCAAATAATTGGATGGCTGAAGTTTAGGGCGTGAAGATGGCTGAGACGTACTCGGCCACGTTCTCAACCAGGCCCACCGCCGCCATGTCCGCCACCCGGATCGCCGGCTGAGGCCACACCCCGAAGACTATTATGAGCACGGCCATGAACAGGGTGACCACCAGCATGGGCAGCGGCGCCTCATGCACCCCGTGGTCCTCCTCCGGCTTGGCCAGCAGGTTCCTTATGACGATGAGGTAGTAGCCCATGCTGAGGGTGCTGTTAAGGACGCCGGCCACGGTGAGCCAGATGAGGCCGGTGCCTATGGCGGAGTTGAAGAGTATGAACTTGCTCATGAACCCGTTGAGAGGCGGGATGCCTCCGAGGCCAAGCACCGCCACCAGCAGAGTGAGCGAGGTCAACGGCATGGCCCTGCCGATGCCTCTGAGCTCGTCTATGTCCCTCGTCTCCGCGTGGTGTATCAGGCTGCCCGCCGAGAGGAAAGCCACGCCCTTCATGAGGCTGTGGTTGAACACGTGGAGCAGCAGCCCCATCACCCCGTAGGCGGTTCCGGCGGCGAGCCCCACCAGCATGTACCCTATCTGGGCGATGCTGCTGTACGCCAGCAGGCGTTTCAGGTCCTTCTGCCTTAGCGCCGTGAGGTTCCCCACCGTCATGGTGAGGAACGCCAGCAAAGAGATGGGCATCTTGAAGAAACCCGGGTCGAAGACTAGGAACATTATCCTAATCAACCCGTATAGGCCCGTCTCGATGACCACCCCTGACAGCAACGCGCTCACCGGGCTCGGCGCCTCGGGGTGGGCGTCGGGCAGCCAGGTGTGCAACGGGAATATCGCGGCCTTCACCCCAAACCCAACGATAAGGAAGGTGAAGAGAGTCACAGTCCAAGGAGTGATCGCCATGTCGCTGAACGCCACCGCTAGGGACGCGAAGTTCAGGCTGCCGACCATCCCGTATAGGAACGCCATGCTGAAGAGCAGGAACGCGCTGCCCGTGGCGCTCATGATGAAATACTTGAACCCTGCCTCCAGGGGCCCCCAGTTCTGTTTCAGGAACGCTACCAGCACGTAGCTGGATATGCTCATGAGCTCCCAGAAGATGAAGAGCGTGAAGAAGTCACCCGCCATCGTGATCCCCACCATACCAGCCAGCAGGAACAGGAACAGGGTGTAGAACTCCGTCAACCGCGTCTCCCGCTCCATGTAGCTCGTGCTGTAGACGGCCACGAGCAATCCGAGGAAGGTTATGCTCCCGGCCATGAACACGCCCAGCATGTCCACCTCGAAGCAGCCCGAGAACGGCGGGTTCTGGCCCCAGGACGAAACCACGAGGACGTGGCCCGCCGCAGCCTCCACCTGGAGGTAGAGCTGGTAGACCGAGTAGAGGGAGAGGGCCGTGACGAATATCGCCCAGAACTCGCGAAGCATGAACCTGGTTCTCTTCGCAGCCAGCCCCATGAACGGAGCCACCACTCCCCCAAGGACGAGCAAGAGCACAGGCGTAGGGACGACTAGACCCTGAATGGGTATCATCTGCGCTACCATTTGAGCCGCATCAGCCTCCTAACGTCGAGGGTACCGTAATGCTTGTACGCGTTAATCACTATCGCAAGGCCCACCGCGATCACCGATCCGTCCAGCACGATGGCCATCATAACTATGCTCTGCGGGAAGGGGTCGACGAACCCTGCAACGTTGGACGACAACGCGACGAAGCACAGGTTCGAGGCGTTGAACAGGATCTCGACGCCGATGAGCAGCCTGACCATGTCTCTCTTCACCGTCAAGCAGCCCAAGCCGATGAGGAACTGGAGGAATATGAACACCAGCACCACCGAGAGTTCAGGCGTCACTGGTCGGGCACCTCCTCCTTCAACATGGCCAGGCAGCATACCACCGAGGCGAATATCACGAACGACTGCAGGGCGATGTCCTGTCCACGGGTCTCCCACATGAACCTCGACACGGCGGGTGCTATCTCCTTGTAGGGCTCGGCGGGGACGAGCTGTGTCCCCGGGTCGGCCGAGTGGTATGGAAACTCAACCTGAAGCGATAGCCACGAGAATGACAGCGCCAGCCCTAACACGACTAACACTCCCACCACTCTCGCGTATCCTATGTTCTCCAGGTTCATGCCGTCACCTCCTCCTCGTCGAACCTGGTCTGCCCCGCCTGCGTCAGCATCACCGTGATGAGGAAGAAGACCACTATGGCACCCGAGAATATGGCGAACTGGAACAGCGCGGCGGTGGGCGCGTTCATCATGTAGTACGCGATGCCCAGAGCCACGTTGGAGCAGAGCAGGAACACGACCCCGTAGACTATGTTCCTGCTGGCCACGGCAAGGAAAGCCGTGGCCACTACAACCGCTAAGACTATTATCAACGCTATCATACGTCCTTCACCTTCCTGTATTTCATCTCCTTGTCTGTTAGGTACGCCTCCGTCCGTCTCTTCATCATGGGGAGGATGTCCGATATGTCCGGGACCTCCATGAGCTGTTCGGGGGAGTACACGAGCTCGCTGCGGTCCGCCGTCGAGAACTCGACTATGTCCGTGAACTCCAGCGCCTGCCGTGGGCACTGGTTCACGCAGTACCCGCAAAGGCAGCAAGTGTTGTAGTCTATCTGGGGGAACTTCTTCTCCCTACCCTCCACCTCCACCAGCTCGATGGACGCGTCTGGGCAGACCCTGGCGCATATCCCGCAGCTTATGCAGTTGTCTATATAGAAGACGTGGCGGCCCCTGAACCTCTCGGCGAACATGAGGCGCTCCGTCGGGTAGGCCACGGTCTGGCTGTTCCTCAGCACGTAGGGGGCCACGATCCTCAATGGTTTGAACAGTCTCCTCAGCCAGCTCATCACGCCACCCCCGTCAACTTCATGACTATCACGATCAATAGGTTCAGCAGCGCCAGGGGCGTCATGTACCTCCAGCCCAGCTTTATCATCTGATCCATCCTGAGCCGGGGGAACACGCACCTCAGCAGTATTATGAAGACCACGAGCGCCATGAACTTCGCCAACAGCCAGAATATGTGGCTGGCAGTGGGCATGCCTATGAGCACCGGCCCGTTGAAGCCGCCCAGGTAGAGGGTGATGAACATCAGCGTCCAAGCCTGGAAGAGCACGTACTCGGCCATCATCGTGAACCCGAAGAGGATGCCGCTGTACTCCGTCCTCCAGCCGAACACCAGCTCCACCTCGGCCACGGGTATGTCGAAGGGCGTCCTCTCGGACTCTATGAAGATGCCGAGGAAGAACAGTGCGAACCCCAGGAACTGGGGGACGGCGAACCACATGCTACGCTGAGCCTCCACGATCTTCACCAGGTCCATGCTGCCCGCCATTATCGCCACCGCGGAGGCGCAGATCACCAGAGGTATCTCGCCGGAGATGTACATGTACGCGACCCTCCACGCCCCTATGAAGCTATACTTGTTGTTGCTGGCCCACCCCGAGAATATCGGTATCAGGGGCGATATGCCCATGATCGCAAGGAATATGGGGAGGCTTAGGCTGCCCGCGTCCCAGAGGACCCAGTTCGAGTCGAAGGGGATCAATAGCAGCGCGAGCGAGGGGATGGTCGAGAGTAAAACCGGCATCGCCACGAAGAAAGGCCAGTCGATGGAGACGGGGATGATTATCTCCTTCATGAAAAGCTTCAGGAAGTCGGCGAAAACCTGTAGGACACCCGATCTACCGCCACAGTAGTACGGCCCGACCCTCAGCATGGCCCTGGCGAGGAACTTTCGCTCAAACCAGACCGCGAATATGGCGAAGCCCAGTATGAACCCGAGGCCTGGCAGCAATAGCACCTGCAACAGCGGCTTGGAGTTGAGGGTCAGGAACTCGACTATCATGGACGGTACGTTCAGTAAGCTAAACTGGTCCGCCTGAACCATGCTCGCCACGGCCCCGGCGACTACGTTATTTTCTATCATTCTATCTTCCTCCAATCACCTATCCGAGTCCAGGTACCACGGGTCTATCGAGTTGATGATCACCGGGATATCCGCGACGTAGACCTCGTTGAGCTCGGCCAGCCTCTCGAACACGTACATGTTCCTCAGGGAAGGCGAGTTGATCTTGACGCGGTACGGGTTGCCTGTGCCGTCCGTGTACAGGTGGAACCCCAGCTCCCCTCTCCCAGCCTCGACCCTGCTGATGCACTCGCCCTCCGGCACCCTCATGAACGCGTTGACCCTTCCCTTCACGGGTCCGTCCGGGATCTTCTGGGCGACCTGCTCCATGATGTCGAGGGCCTGCCCTATCTCGTGGAACCTCACCTTCGTCCGCGCCATCACGTCGCACGCGTCCTCGGTGATTACATCCCACTCCACGTCGCCGTAGGCGTCGTAGGGCTCCTCGCGCCGCATGTCTATGTCTATGCCCGAGCCCCTCAGCACGGGGCCCGTGGCGCCCAGCCTGAGGGCGTCCCTCGGCTTCAGGATGGCGACGCCGTCGCACCTGTTCTCGAAGAGAGGGTTCTCCACCATGGCGTCCCAGTAGTCCTTGAACCTGCCCCGCAGGTACTTCACCCCCTTCAGGACCTTGTCCGCGAACCCTTCGGGGAAGTCGTGGTGTACACCGCCGGGGAAGAAGTGGTTGAAGCTCCACCTGGCCCCGGTGAGCTCCTCGAAGAGGTCCAGCAGTATCTCTCGGTCGACGGTGGTCCAGAGGAAGACCGCCGGGAAGTACCCCGTGGACTCGGCCTGGAGTCCGAAGGCGTAGAGGTGGCTGTTGATCCTGCTCATCTCGCACATCAGCGTCCTTATCCACTTCGCCCTCTCCGGCACCTCCATCTCCGCGGCCTTCTCTATGGCCGTGACGTAGCCTATGCTCATGTTCGCGGTGTCCACCATGGACATGCGGTCCACCGGGATTATCCCGCTGAAGAAGCTGCGGTTCTCGAGTATCTTCTCGATGCCCCTGTGGGTGAACCCCAGGTCCGCGATTATCCTGTGCACCTTCTCCCCGTCCACGTCCAGGAGTATCCGTGTCTGGCCGCTCATGGGGTGCTGGGGGCCCCAGCTTACCCGCATCACGTCGGGCTCTATCATGGGCTCCCTCATCGCTGGCCCTCCCCCTCGAAGTCCTTTAGGAGGGGGTGACCACCCTTCCAGTCGGGAGGAAGCAGCAGGGGGATCATGTTCGGGTGTCCCTCGAACTCTATGCCGAACATCTCGTGGGCCTCCCTCTCGTGGAAGCTAATAGCCTCCCACACCTGGGTGAGGCTGGGGAGCCTCGGGTCGCCCCTGTCCAGGTCCACCCTGTATGTGAGCATGAACCTGCTGTTGGGGTGCATCAGGTAGTATATCATCTGTATCCTTTCGTCGTCTGGGTAGTCCACGGCTCCCCCCGAGACGGGCATATGGAACCCGAAGTCGTCTCTCAGCGACTCGGCGGCGTCGATGAAGCTCTCATAGTTTACCACGAGGCTTGCTCTCTTCGGGCCCGTCGACTCTATGGATTTAACCGCTTCAGGATGAGCCTTCTGGAACGCCTTCACGAAGTCGGCGGCGCTAGTCTTTGACACCTATTCTCCTCTCCTTCTTTATCTTCTCCTGAAGCAGCATCATGCCGTGTATGATGGCCTCGGGGCGCGGCGGACACCCCGGTATATAGATGTCTACGGGGACGTACTCGTCAACAGCGACGACGGCGTACGAGTCATGGAAAGGCCCCTTCCCCGTGGGGCACGCGCCGACGGCGACGACGTACTTGGGGTCCCCCATCTGGTCGTAGAGGTACTTGACCCTCAGGGCCATCTTCCGCGAGACGACCCCCACGACCATTATGCAGTCGCACTGCCGGACGCTAGCGAAAGGCAGAACCCCCAGGCGCTCCATGTCGAAGCGGCTGCCCGAGACCTGCATGAACTCGGGGCTGCAACAACCGGTGACGAAGTGTATGGGCCAGATGCTGTACTTACGCGCCCAGCCGGCCACGAAGTCGACGACGTTGTACGCGACGCCACTGCCCGGGACCTGGTCGAAGGCCCTATCGATGGTCTTCTCTTCTGTCATCATCTCACCAGGTTCTTTCTCTCGACGAGGAAGTAAGCTAATCCGAGCGCGATGACGACGCTGTACGTGAAGAGGATGCTCAGCGTCTCCAAGTTGAAGCTGACCGAGGTGGCGGAAGTCAGTATTATCCAGGCAAACGCGTCCAAGGCGAAAAACGCTACCGCGTACCCAAAGTACCGTGTGATGCCCAGAATCCTGAATGAACGAGCCTCTCCATAAGGCTCCTGTCCACACTCGTAGATCGTGGTCTTCGTCTCGTTCGGCTTCTTTGGGCTGATCAGTCTAGCAGCGAGAATCGCCAAGCTTAAAAACCCAAGTTCAATCCCGGCAAAAATCCAGAAAGCCTGGGACCCACTTAACGTGAACAACGTATCTCCTCCACACTACATAACAAGTAATAAATAAAACTTGACTTGACCATGGAGCCATTTCAGTCGGTCTGGACATAAATAACTTTCTTGATTAGCGTTTACGATCTATTTATTATTCAATCTTGAAGTACCATATTCTTCTTTATATTTCCTAAATATTATTATTTTCACATATACCCTGAACATGCTATATCTATTATCCTTGGGTAAAATGTAGCCATTTAATCAAGTGTTTAAAATAAATTAAGACGGAGCACAGGGTTTAGGGATATAAAGGGTTTGTGTTCTCTGGTTTCACGAAACATCCGGGCCGCTCCTGTAGCTTGATGTGAACCCTGCAGATGGTTCCAGAACGTTTTGGTGGCTCACGTTGATAGGCGACGCCGTGCAGCCGGTGCAAGCTCGACTAGGCAGCCGGATAACGCACGTCTTCTCTGTTTCTGAAGTCTTCGATCTAACCCCCTTTTCCTTGAACATGGTGATCTATAAAGAGATGCATTATCTAAGGTAGTTATTTATTTCAGGCAGTTTATGGGCTTGTAAAAGAGGTCTCGTCTATATGAGTAAAAATAAACGTTTTAACGGAGATGAAGACTCGAACCCGGTAAACGAAAAGCTTGTTCTTTACGAGATTATTATCAATGGTCAGTCGCCTCTGTGGAATGACCCTAGGCAAGGATTGAGGTTACGATGGAATCCTGAGAAGGACATTGAAAGCCTACAGAGAGCCAGCTTAAAAGGCAGCACCCCCATATCATGCCTTCTCGACTCTTCTTCATACGACACTGAGATAGTTCTCAAAGCGTTTAAGACGCTCGTACACGGGTTAAACGAAATAGGTTTGCTTAAAGGAATCAGCCCGAATGCGTTTATTGAGGTTTTAATCGGTAGCATCCCCGCTATTCTAGAGGACGTTCTAGGGAATGAACAGATCGACGTCCAGCTGAACGGGGTTAAAGAGAGCGTGTCGTCAGAAACCCTGTCGATGATCGGGGGCGCTATGATCCAGCCCTCGATGGTCTATATAGGCTCTAACAGTAAAAAAGAGTACTTGGATGCATGGGAGTTGACTCGATGTCCTGTTTGCGGCCGCACACCATCGATAGTAGTTAAACGCGAGTCAGAGGCTTGGAGGTTCAAGTGTTCTTTCTGCAGGGTCGAGTACAAGATGGACCTCTTCAGCTGCCCTAATTGTGGCGCTAAGGGCTCGGATAACAAGGAGTTCGCGCTGGTTGGAGACAACCAAGAGTTCGAGGTGGCTTCATGCAGTGATTGTAGCCGTTATTACAAGATCATCAACGTGGCAAAACTTGAGCGACAAATCCCAGAAGGGCTAGAAGACTTGTACACCAGCTTCCTCGACGACCTCGCCGCCGAGAAGAGTCTAAACCGCATAAATGACTTGACCCAGGGCTAACACATTGATTTTTTATTTCGACAACTCGATGATCTTGCCCAAGTAATCGTCTCTGTAAAGCCTTTGCAGTCTTTCGTATAGAGTGGAAAAATCTTCTCTACCAAGGTCTTCAAGG
>CAYFYM010000054.1:0-15103 GCA_964347405.1 uncultured Candidatus Bathyarchaeia archaeon
TGAATACTTCACAGACCTAGACTGGGCAACTCTCTCGATTAAAGAACCACCTGTCCTGCACGATACCTATGACGGGGACTGGGAGTGGTCGGCGGTGTACAGCGACCCGGTCTCCATCACGCTGAGTCTGACAGAAGACGATCTGGGGCTGCAGCCGCTCCAGAACCAGGCTGGAGAGCCGAAGACAGTCTACCTTGAGTACTACGACGGAGTCGACTGGAGCCTCATCGACGAAGACACGCTCTCAGACCCTGGCGACGCCGACATCTCCCTGGTATACTCTTTCGAGACCCAGGAGGGCGAGGCCTTGGATGTGCCCGCTGGAGACCATTCCATACGGTTCAGGTTCGAGGGCGACAGCCTGTACGGCGGCTTGACTCAGCCCGGGACTCTCACGGTCATGGAGGAGACCCCCCTCATGTTAGACGCGGACGACGGCGACTGGGAGTGGGAGACCACGTACTCCGACGAGATCACCATCACCTTGGAGTTGATGGACGACGAACTTGAGAACCTGTACCATCAATTCGACGAGCCGAAGACCGTCAGCTTGGAGCGCCCGGCGGGCCCTTACTGGTTCCTCGTAGCGAGCGATGTCCTTGAAGACCCCGCGAGCGGGGACACGGCCCTAGAGTTCACCTTCACGCCCAGCGCGTCCGGGCTGTCGAAGGGCGAGAACGTCGTCAGGTTCGTCTACGACGGCGACAGCAGATACCTAGGGGAGACCGTGGAGGGGACCATCAACGTTCTCAACACCCCACCCGTGGCCAACGACATGGTCGTTTCGACGGACGAGGACACGCCCCGGGGCATCTTCCTCAGCTTCAGTGACATCGACGACCCCGAGGAAGCGTTGACAATTGACACAGTCGACGCGCCGGACCACGGCCGTCTCAGTCGATACGATCCGATGATAGCGCCCCCGAGCGTGTATACCCCAGACCCTAACTGGCATGGTACCGACAGCTTCACATTCAGGGTCACGGACCCAGACGGCGCCTGGGACGAGGGAGTCGTCACCATCACCGTCAACTCGGTAGACGATATTCCGGCGGCCAATAACGATCAAGCAGTGACGCAGGAGGACACCACCATCACCATCGACGTGCTGGCCAACGATGACGGGCTCGGGGATGGGATACTGTCCTTAATGATCGAAACCCCCCCAGGGCACGGGAGCGTTCAAGTCGAACCCGATAACACGATCACCTACTCGCCTTCTGAGGACCATTACGGCGATGATTCCTTCGAATACACAGTGGAGGATGTCGACCATGATACATCAACAGGCATCGTGGAAATCACGGTGCTCCCGGTGAACGATCCTCCTTGGTCCAACGATGATGAGCTCGTCACGGACGAGGACAAGCCCGTGTCTTTCACGTTGGACTACGGGGATGTCGACGACCCGGTGAGCGATCTAGTACCCACCATAGTCACTCCTCCCGATCATGGGGAATTAGAGTGGGGTCTCCCCGGGGACGAGGAGTTTCATGCACGATACACTCCCGACCCCGACTGGCACGGGACGGACAGCTTCACCTACAGGGTCACAGACTATGGTGGCTTGTCTGACATCGCTACAGTCACCATCACCGTGAACCCGGTGAACGACCCACCAGTGGCTGAAGACGACTCCGTAACAACCGACGAGGACACACCTGTCAGCTACAACGTTTTGAGCAACGACCTTGACGAGGACCCTCATGACGTTCTTCAAGCAAGACTCATTACAGGCCCGAGCCATGTTGAGAGCTTCACGTTGTATTCCGACGGGTGGTTTGAGTATGTTCCTGAGGAGAACTACATCAGTCGCCATCCCGAGGAGGATAACTACATCCCCGACAGCTTCACCTACGAGGTCGTCGACGACGACGGCGCATCCGATGCCGCTACCGTGTACATCACCGTGTTACCAGTTAACGATCCTCCCGTCGCTGAGGACCAAGAGGCAGAGACAGACGAGGACACGTACGTGACGTTTACATTGGAATGTAGCGACGTCGATGTGGGTCAGGTTCTGACACTCAGCATCACTACCTCTCCCGGGCACGGTCAATTGGAAGTAAAGAAGCCTAAGGAAGACGACCCCATCAGGGTCAGAGATACCCCTGACCCCAACTACAACGGTTTAGATGACTTCACATACAAGGTCACTGACCCAGATGGGGCCTGGGACGAAGCCACCGTCACCATCACGGTGAACCCCGTGAACGACCCTCCTGTGGCAGAGGATCAGGAGGCCACCACAAACGAGGACACGGCGGTGAATCTCTTGATGGACTACTACGATGTCGACGACTTAAAATGGGAGCTGGACATCACTGTTGTCAGCCCTCCAGAGCACGGGAGCTATGCTTTTGCACTTGATGTTTATGGGTGTTGGAGTAGTGTAACATATGACCCTGACCATGACTGGTATGGCACAGACATCTTCACCTGCACTGTTACTGATCCTGATGGCGCCTACGACACAGTCACCTTCACCATACACGTGATACCTGTAAACGATCCTCCTTGGTCCAATGAAGACGAGTTCGTCACAGACGAGGACAAGCACGTGTCTTTCACGTTGGACTATGGAGATGTCGACGACCCGGCGGACGATCTAGTACCCACCATAGTCACTCCACCCAAGCATGGGGAATTGGAGTGGGGCCTCCCCGGGGATGAGGAGTTTCATGCACGATACACTCCCGACCCCGACTGGTTCGGCACGGACAGCTTCACCTACACGGTGTTTGATGGCAAGGCGTACGGCAACGTCGCCACCGTCACCATCACTGTGAACCCTGTCAACGACCCACCCGTAGCCGCGGATGACTATGTAACAACCGACGAAGATACGCCTGTTGGCTACAACGTGCAAGACAACGATCACGACGTGGAGACTGTTTCACTCTCAGTAAATCTCCTTACTGAACCCAATCATGCTGAGAGCTTCACGTTGTATTCCGACGGGTGGTTTGAGTATGTTCCTGAGGAGAACTACAACAGTCGCCATCCCGAGGAGGATAACTACATCCCCGACAGCTTCACCTACGAGGTCGTCGACGACGACGGCGCATCCGATGCCGCTACCGTGTACATCACCGTGAACCCGGTAAACGATCCCCCGGTGGCTAATGACCAAGAGGCAGAAACAGACGAGGACACATATGTGACGGTCACTCTTGATTGCTTTGACGTAGATGTGGGGCAGCTTCTGACACTCAGCATCACTACCTCTCCCGGGCACGGTCAATTGGAAGTAAAGAAGCCTAAGGAAGACGACCCCATCAGGGTCAGATATACCCCTGACCCCAACTACAACGGTTTGGACAGCTTCACCTACATGATCACTGACCCGGATGGGGCCTGGGACGAGGCCACCGTCACCGTCACCGTGAACCCCGTCAACGACCCACCCGTCGCCATCATCAGCCAACCCCTTCCGGTCGACGAAGGCTCAAAGACTACTCTGGACGCCAGTGGCTCACAGGACATCGACGGCGATGCGATCGAATACCGCTGGGACCTCGATGGCAACGGGGTATGGGACACCAGCTGGTCGACAGACCCCAGTACATCCCACACATACTACGACGACGGGGTCTTCGAGGTTGCCGTTGAGGTCAGAGACCTAGAGTACACAGACACGGACACGGCGGTGATAACGGTGAATGACCTAGCTCCAGCAGCCTCCTTCAGCTGGAGCCCCGAGCCCCAGGCCGAAGGCTCATCAGTATATTTCACAGATGAGTCAACATCATCTCCTGACGCCATAGTAGGGTGGAGCTGGGATTTTGCAGGCCTGGGAGTCTCCACAGAGAAGGATCCGGAGTTCACCTTCCCGGACGATGGAACATACACAGTCACGCTGACAGTGACGGATGAGGATGGATCAACCGACACCATAAGCCACACAGTGACTGTCGATAACGTGGCACCATCAGTTGAAGCTGGACCGGATAAAATAGTTAACGAGGGCGATTCTTTCGATTTCTCTGGTAGCTTCACGGATCCGGGTGCAGACACATGGACCTTCGAGTGGACCTTCGGAGACGGAAACGAAGCCACCGGCACGCTGACTCCAAACCACGCATACGGAGACAACGGAGTCTACACCGTCACCCTCACAGTCGAGGACGACGACGGAGGCGTCGGCACCGACACCCTGACCGTGACGGTCCTCAACGTGCCGCCTACGGCCGATGCGGGACCAGACATGGCTGACGAGGAGAACACGCCTCTGACCTTCTCGGGCTTAGCCACCGACCCGGGGACCGGTGACACCCACACCTACGAGTGGGACTTCGACTACGACTTCTCAACCTTCGACGCCGACCATTCGGGGCAGGAGGTAACCCACACCTGGACCGACGACTGGGAGGGCACAGTCGCCCTACGGGTGACGGACGACGAAGGAGGCTGGGACGTCGACACCCTCCACGTGACGATATCGAACGTAGCGCCTGAAGCCCACGCTGGGGAGCCCCAGACAGCGGACGAGGGAGCCACCGTGGCCTTCTCGGGGTCGGCCTCTGATCAGAGCCCTGACGACACGCTCAGCTACACATGGGACTTCGGCGACGGGTCACCCGTGGCCAGTGGAACCCTGAGCCCTGAGCACGTCTACGTAGACGACGGGACGTACATGGTGACTCTCACGGTGGACGACGATGACGAAGGTACCGCGACGTGCACCACCACCGTCACGGTAATCAACGTCGCCCCCACGGTGGACGCGGGCGAGGATCAGAACGTCTACGTCGGTGAAATGGTCCAGTTCAACGGGCAATTCTCCGACCCCGGCGACGACACCCACACCATCACGTGGGAGTTCGGCGACGGCGGCTCCGAGACGGGAACCCTTGAACCGACCCACGTCTACGCCTCGGGCGGGGACCACCTGGTCACGCTGACCGTCACCGACGACGACGGTGGAGTCGGCTCCGACACGCTGACGGTCCACGCCCTGAAGATACACGCAGCCGTTGACTTCGATCCAGACACACTGAACCTAAAGAGCGGCGGCAACTACGTCACCTGCTACATAGAGCTACAGGAAGGCTTCACGGCGGACATGATCGACCCAGCCACTGTGGTCCTCAACGGAGAGGTACCCGCTGAACCCAAGCCGGTCAACGTAGGTGACCAAGACGAGGACGGCGTCCCCGACCTCATGGTCAAGTTCAGCAAGACCATCATCGAGCTGCTTCTGGAGCCGGGGGAGGCCGAGATCATCGTCACCGGGGAGCTGTACAACGGGCTGGTGTTCGACGGAGGCGACAAGGTCACCGTCATCGCCCCCGGGAAAGAGGAGCCGAAGCACAGGGTTGTGGAGGACGGCGATGTCTACGGCGAGTTCAAAGTGGTCAAGGTGAAACAGGGCAAGAAATCGGCGTCAATCATCCTTGAAGGCGGCACCGTCTACAGCCCATTCACCCAGTGGATAGCCGCCGCCGAGGCAGGCGACCCATACACGCTGGACGGGGAAATCACGATCTCCAGCGACGAAGGGGAAGAGGCCGCGGAGTGGAGCTTCCATAGGGCGTTCCCGTTGAAGTGGGAGGGCCCAGCCTTCGACAGCTCATCGTCTGAGCCCCAGCTCATCGAGGTAATAGAGCTGGCCGTCGAGAAAGTGACAAGATTAAGATGATGGTTTACACGAGCCCCGCGTAACCAACTCAAACCCAGTAACCCACACACATACCCCCTCTATACCTTAAATCCCTCAAACTCACAACCTAACCGATGCAGATGCATAAACCCAACATAGACAGAGAAGCACTCACACAGACCCTCAGAGACATGGTGTGCATCGACTCGGTGAACCCCAGCCTCGTCGAAGGCGCCGCGGGGGAGACGGAGATCGCCGAAGAAAGGCCGTGAAGCGGAATATTGGGTAACCGGCCAAAGGGCGTGGGACCCACCCGAACCCATTCTGAACTCGGAAGTTAAACCACGCTCCGTTCGCGGCATTAGTGATGTCTTAGGCTTCGAAACGTGAAAGCTGGTGGCCCACCCTTCTAAACTGGTTAAGTGACGGTGGCCCTGTCGTCGCTGAACACCTCATGCTCCCTGCCGTCGATGACGGCCTTCAGGTGCATTGCCACCTTCCAGACGTCGTGATAGCCTATGTAGAGCGGTATGGGCGCCAGCCGGATGATGTTCGGTGGACGGAAGTCCGGGATGACGCCGCGGGCGATGAGCGCCTGGTTTATCCTCCACGCGTCGTCGTGGGTGACGCCTACGTGGCCGCCCCTCCTCTCGGGGTCCCGGGGCGTAGCCACCCCGTAGCCGTAGGGCTCGCCGCCGAGCATCTCGTCTATCAGGTACATGAGGTAGCCCGTGATCCGGGTGCTCTTCTCACGTATTTCGTCGATGCCGGCCTCCGCTATCATATTTAGGCTGCCCTCGATGGGCGCCGAGCTCAGCATGGTGGTGGTGCCTATCTGCCAAGCCGCCGCCGTCCGAGCCGGGTCGAACTCTGTGCGCATCTCGAACATTGTGCTCCTGTCGTTGCCGAACCAGCCCGCCAGGCCGGGCATGGCGCCGAAGTGGCGGCGGTTCACGTAGAGGCTGCCCGTGCTGCCGGGGCCGCCGTTCACGTACTTGTAGTTGCACCAGAACGCGAAGTCTGTGCCCCAGTCGCTGAGGCGGTGAGGCACCACGCCGACGCTGTGGCTGCAGTCGAAGCCGATCAGTATCCCCTGGTCGTGGGCTTCCTCGGTGAGCCTCCCCATGTCCAGTAGCTGGCCGCTACGGTAGTACACGCTGGGCAGAAGCGCCAGGGCCACGTCGCCGCCCATGGCGTCGACGACGTCGTCTTCCTCTATTAGGACGCCGTCCCTGCTCTCCACGAGCACCAGGTCCTCGTCCGGGTCCCCTCCCCTGAGCCTTATCTGGGCGCTCAGCGCGTACAGGTCGCTTGGGAAGTTCAGCTCGTCGGCGATGACCTTCCTTCTGCCCGGCTCGGGCCTGTAGAACGTTGCCACGAGGGCGTGGAGGTTCACCGTGGTGCCGCCCGTGACAACCACCTCGTCGGGGTGGGCGCCGACGATGGGCGCCTGAAGCTCGCCCAGCCTCTCGGCGTACTCTATCCAGGGCATCTCGGCGCCGCTCCAGCCCCTGATCCCCAGCTTCTTCCACTCGTCCATGACCCTGAGGAGGGTGCTCTCGGCGTCGAAGCTCATCAACCCGAGGCTGTTACCGTCCATGTAGATGCAGCCCGGCAGCCCGTAGAACCTGTCCCTGTACTCTGCCAGCGGGTCGGCCTCGTCCATCCTCAGGGCGTACTCTTCCCCCGGTTCGAAGTCCATCGAAAACATCTCTGGTATCCTTCAAGCCCGTGAGGCTTTAAGACCTGTGAACACGTTGCGGCGTCTATTGGAGGAGGGTGATTTCCACCGTCTCGCCTTCCTCGACCAAGCTGACGCCTATGGGTAGGATGATGTACCCGTCGGCGTCGGTCATGCTGGTGATGTCGCCGCTCTGCTTGTAGACCCTGTACGCCTTGCCGTCATCCACCCGCACGGTGATGAACTGCTCACGGTCTGACCTAGACTCCATCCTGTGACCCATCGGTAGCCGGAGCACGCGGGCCTCCCTGGGGGGCAGCCGCGCCGCGAGGCGGACCGCTGGAGCCAGGAAGACGTAGCTGTTGTTGAGGCAGCTGGTCGGGTATCCGGGCATCCCGAAGACAGGGGTGCCGCCAACCGTCCCGAAGAGGGTGGGCTTACCCGGCTTGACCCTGACGCCGTGGAAATAGACTGTGCCTAGCCTCTCCATCACCTCTCCGAAGAGGTCCTTCGTCCCCACGCTGCTCCCGCCGCTGAAGACCCCCATGTCGTGGCCCGCCGCGTCTCTTATCGCGGACTCGATGGACTCGACGTCGTCGAGCATTATACCTCTCTTCACGGGGATCCCCCCGTTCGCCTCGACGACCGCCGACATGGTGTAGCTGTTTATGTCGTATATCTGCCCCGGCCGCAGCGGCGTCCCCTGGGGAACTATCTCGGGCCCCGAGGAGTATATGGCCACCCTGGGCTTCTCGTAGACCTCCACCTCGGCGTATCCGAGGGCCGCCAGGGCGCCCACCTTCCCGGGGGACAGGACGGCGCCCCTGCTCAGCACGTGGTCGCCTTTCCTCATGTCCTCGCCGGCCGGCGCCATGTTCCTCCCCGCCTTAACCTCCTTGTAGACGGCGACCGCTTCACCGTCCAGGGCCGTGTACTCGACCATTACCACGGCGTCGCTGCCCCTCGGCATGGGGCTACCCGTCGCTATCTCCAACGCCTCGCCGCCGCCGACCTCGCCTTCGTAGAGTTCACCTGTGTGCTGGGCGCCTATGAGCCTGAGGCGGATTGGCTCGTCCTCGCCGGCCCCGGACGTGTCCCCTGCCTTGACGGCGTAGCCGTCCATGGACGCCCTGTCGAAGGGCGGCACGTCGAACCCCGCCACCACGTCTACCGCCAGCACCCGGCCCGCGGCTTCGTCGAGTGGCACCGCCTCCACGCGGCTGATGGGCTCCAAGTTCTCCGCGATGAGCTTGACCGCTTTCTCCCTGTCGGTAAGCTCCTTGAAGGGCTTCATGGTCATGCCCGGTCCAGCTCCCACAGCATGTGCCCGACGCCTGGTAGAATTATCTTCTCGAGGGCAGTGCGCACGGCCCCCTTCGAGCCGGGCAGACAGAATACTATCTTGTCGCCGGCTACCCCCGCCGTGGATCTGCTCCATATGCCGGGCAGCCCAACCTCATCGTAGCTGAGCCTCCTCATATGCTCCCCGAAGCCCGGCAGCCTCTTCTCTAGGAACCCGCGTACCGTGTCAACTGTCTTGTCCTTGGCCCCTATCCCGGTTCCTCCGCTGGTGACCACCACCCTCACGCCCCCGGTTCCCAGGGCCTCCCTGATCCAGCCCATGATCTCGGCGGCGTCGTTGGGGACAAGGCCATACAGCTTCACCTCGTGACCCGCGTCCTCTATCAGCTTCCTGGCTTGTCGGCCTGTCTCGTCCGTCTCGACCGTCCTCGTGTCGCTGGTCACCAATAACGCGAAAACGGTTCTGACCTCCTGGTCCCTAGGGTGGTCTCTCATCTCTCCTTCCATTTCTCCGTCACCCTCACGTCCGTGATCCTTGCGTCCGGGTACTGCCCGTCCACGTCCTTCTCAAGGTACTTGACCATGTCCCAGATGTTGAGCAGCGCCACCGCGACGCCCGTAAGCGCCTCCATCTCCACCCCCGTCCTGTAGACTGCGGTGACCCTGCACCTGGCCTCGATGTGGGTGTCGCCCAGCGTGAACGAGGTATCCACGGAGCCTATGGGCAGGTTGTGGCACAGCGGGATGAGGTCCGGCGTCTTCTTCACCGCCTGGATGGACGCCACCTCGGCCACCGCCAACGGGTCGCCCTTCCTCACCCTGCCCAGCCTCACAGCCTCCACCGTCTCCCTCCGCAGCACTATCCTGCCCGTGGCCGTCGCCGACCTTTGAACCATCTCCTTCCCGGAGACGTCCACCATCCTCACCGGGTCCCTCTCACTCACGCCTCTCCCCCTCCACCCAGACCTCTCCGTCTGCAGTATACTCCTTCTTCCAGAGCGGCACCCTCTCCTTTAGCTCGTCTATCACGTACCTGCACGCAGTGAACGCCTCGTCCCTGTGGCCCGCCGAGACCGCTATGTAGACTATGCTGTCCCCCACCAGCAGGTCGCCGTACCTGTGCACCACCGCGACACGGTGGACGCCGAACCGCTCCACCGCCTCGTCCCTTATCGCCGACAGCTGCTTCACCGCCATCTCCTCGTAAACCTCGACGCTCATCCTCTCCACGGCGCGGCCCATCGACTCGTCCCTCACGGTGCCGAGGAAACCGACCACGCAGCCGCTGCCCGCGGTCTTCACGGCCCCCAGCACCGCATCCATGTCTATGTCCTCCCTCTGAACCCTTATCACTTCAACCACCGCTCACCGGGGGGAAGAAAGCCACCTCGTCCCCTTCCACGACAACCGTCTCCAGCGGAGCGAACACGCCGTTCACCGCCACCAGCACCTGGTCCCTGCCCGCCATCTTCTCGTAGATCCCCTTCACGTGCTCCCTGAGCCCCTCCACCGTGATCCCGTCGGGGACCCGCATGGTCTCCTCCCTCTTCCCCGTGATGTCCCTGAAGCTGGCGAAGTACTTAACGTGAATCTTCGAGATTTAATCCCTCCAGTACGGCTCCCGGCGGGCCGCCGCCTCCCTGAAAGCCTCTATCAGCCTCTCCCGGGGCTCCCCCGCCCGTATGTGCTCGACGAGTGGCACCAGGTTGTCGTCCCTCATGAGGCATGGCTTGAGGCGGCCGTCGCTGGTTAGCCTGAGCCTGGTGCAGTACGCGCAGAACCCGCTGTTGTGCATGGGGCGCACCACCTCCACCTGGGCGCCGTCAGCTAGGCTGTATACCCTGCGCCTGTGGAGCCTCCTCTCCACCACGTTGACGGCCCTTTTCTCCAGCTCGGCCTCCACCGGCTGGAGGTCGGCGTGGTATCGTTCGTAGTACTCAGCGCCGTTCTCCAGCTCCTGGAACTCGATGAGCTGGAGCACGGTGCCCGTCTCCCTGGTAAACGCGATCATCTCGGGTATCTCGTCGTCGTTCAGCCCCTTCATGACGACCATGTTGAGCTTGACGGGGTGGAGGCCGCAGTGTAGGGCGGCCTCGACGCCTCTCCTGACGAGGGCCTCGTCCGAACAGCCGGTTATCTCCTTAAAGCCGTCGGGGTTGAGGGTGTGGAGGCTTACGTTGACGCGTCTGAGGCCGGCCTCCTTGAGGCTGCACGCCTTCTCTTCGAGGAGGCTGGCGTTGGTGGTCATGGATACCTCTTCCACGTGGGGCGCTGTCCGCCGCACTATCTCGACGACGTCGTCTCTTAGGAGGGGCTCGCCGCCCGTGAGCTTTATCTTGGTGACGCCGAGCTCGGCGGCGACGCTGACGGCGGCCTCGATCTCGTCCGCGGTTAGCTCGTCGCCGGGGCTGTGCTCGCCTTCCTGGTGGCAGAAGAAGCAGTTGAAGTTGCAGCGCTGGGTGAGGCTTATCCTGAGGCTGTTGATGGGTCTGCCGTGGGGGTCTACGAGTCTCTGGTTCAGCTTCTGTTCGCCTCTATCTTCCCTCTGCTTGGTCGCTGAAAACTGTTATGCATGGTGGACCATATCGAGTATCCGATATGAATAAATAAACATATCGTATATGTGTTAGATATGTCAACCATCGGAGGATTCAAACTCAAGAGGGAAGTGCTCGTAGGAGCAGCCATACTGGTAGCGGCGACGGCGGGGGGCATCGTCTGGAACATGTCCAGGCCGCAGGCCACGGAGAGCCTCATAGTCTCCACCACCACCAGCCTCTACGAGACCGGGGTCCTGGACGAGCTTAAGACCATGTTCGAGGCCGCCCACCCAGGCTACAACGTCAGCTTCATCTCCCAGGGAACGGGGCTGGCCATAGAGACTGCGAAGCGCGGCGACGCCGACATGATACTCGTCCACAGCCCCAGCCAAGAGCGGGGGTTCCTGGAGTCGGGGTCGGGCGTGAACCGCAAGATATTCGCGTACAACTTCTTCATCGTCGTGGGACCGGGGGATGACCCCGCTGGAATAGCGGGGATGGCCCCCGTCGACGCGCTCATCAGAATCAGGGATGAGGGGGCGGCGGGCAACGCCCTCTGGGTCTCCAGGGGAGACAACTCCGGCACCCACTCCAAGGAGAAGGCCCTCTGGGCGGCCACGGGCCTCGTACTCGACGAGATCAAGACGGAGGCTGCCGGGGGCTCTGGCGGAACTTGGTACATTGAGGCGGGGGCCGGCATGACCGCCACTCTGCAGCTGGCCGACGAGAAGATGGCTTACACCCTCGCTGACGTAGCCACGTATCTGAAGAACCACAGGAACGGCAACGTAGAGCTGGTTAAGGCCGTGGACTCGGGCAAGGACACGCTGAACGTGTACAGCGCCATAGTGTGCGACCCGGACACGAGCCCGCGGGGCATGTTCGAGGGCTCCATGACGTTCCTGCGGTTCCTGCTCTCCGACGAGGCCCAGACCATGCTGGTGACCTACGGGGAGGACGAGTTCGGTTCGACCCTGTTCAAGCCCTGGCTGCCTGAGCTGGAGAACCCCGGCTCCGAGATAGTGTCCTGGGTCGAGGAGTACGCGTACATCGAGGGCAGCGAGTGCCCTGCCCAGTACAGGCAGGACGCCTGGGACCTATACCGTTAACAACCGCGTCATTCACCTTATGATGGAAGCGATATGAGCTGGAAGCCGATACTCGAGGGGATGGGGGAAGCCGTCAGGCTCATCGTCACAGGTGACCGGGTCGTGTTCGAGATCACGGTGAGGAGCCTCCGAACCGCGGGCTACGCGACCCTCCTGGCCGCGGTGGTGGGGCTGCCCCTGAGCGTGTTGATTGCGATGAGGGAGTTCCCCGGTAGACGGGCGCTGAGGTTCCTATTCAACGCGATGGTGGGGGTGCCCACGGTGACGCTGGGCCTTTTTCTCTTCACGCTTTTCTCTAGGAGCGGCCCACTGGGGGGACTCCAGCTCCTCTACACGGTCCCCGGTATGGCTGTGGGGCAGGCGGCGCTCATACTGCCGATAATGGTGAGCTTCGTGGTGAGCGCCATCGAGAGCAAGGACGTGGAGCTTCGGGACCTGGTCCGCACCCTCGGGGCCTCGGAGACGGACACGTCTCTAGCCATCGTCAGGGAGGCGTTCAGCGGAGTCAGCCTGGCGCTTGTGTCCAGCTTCAACAGGGCCTTCGCTGAGCTGGGGATCGCCACCATGCTGGGGGCGAACATCAGCGGCGTCACAAGGGTGCTCACCACGGCCATCGCGCTTGAGAAAGACAAGGGGGATCTTGGGCTGAGCTTCGCCCTGAGCTTCATACTGCTCATCGTGGTCCTCGCCCTGAACTACGTCATAAACCTGATGAGGGAGGGCGTGGCTTGAAGCCTATCTACGATCTAGCTAAGGTGTCCAAGTCTTACGGGGACGTCGAGGCGCTCGAAGAAGTCAGCCTAGTTATAGGAGGGGGGGAAACCCTCGGCGTCGTCGGGCAGAGCGGCGCCGGCAAGACCACTCTGCTGCGCATCCTCTCCGGGTTAGAGGAGCCCACAGACGGCTCGATAGCCTTCAAGGGGAGTAGGCTAGACGCTTCCACCCGTTTATCCCTTAGAAGATGCGCCACCATGATATTCCAGACCCCGCTTTTCCTGAGGGGCGACGTGTTCACGAACGTCGCGTACGGGCTCAGGCTCAGGAAGACCCGGGACGACGAGGTGAGGATGCGTGTGGCCGATGCCCTCGACAGGGTCAGGCTGGGCGGCTACGAGGACAGGCAGGCGAGGAGGCTCTCGGGCGGCGAGCAGCAGCGGGTCGCGTTGGCCCGGGCCCTCGTCCTGGACCCTGAGGTGCTGCTGGTCGATGAGCCTACGTCGAACCTAGACGCGGCTAACGCCAAGGTGATCTCGGCCATCATAGAGGACGAGAGGCAGGGGCGGACTGTGGTCGTGTCTACGCATGACCTTGAGCTGATCAAGAGGCTGACGGACAGGACGGTGTTCATCGAGGGGGGCCGGGTTACGGAGGAGGGGGCCCCCAGCGAGCTGGTCTCCATCATGAGGCTGTCGGAGAACGTTTTCACTGGCGTAAGCCGCGTCGTCGAGGGGGTTGCTCAGGTAGACGTGGGGAACGTGGTGGTGAGAGCCGCCGTCGACAGGACCGGGAGGGCCACCATCCACGTGAAGCCCGAGGACATAATCGTCTCGCTGGACAGGATCGAGACCAGCGCCAGGAACCAGTTCATGGGCACCGTCGTCGGCGTGGAGTCGCTCAACAGCCTGGTGCTGTTGAGGATAGACGTGGGGGAGACGTTCACCGTCCAGGTCACGGACAGGTCGTTCAGAGAGATGGGTCTAAACGTGGGCAGACGGGTGTATATCTCGTTCAAGGCGTCGTCCGTGATAGTGCTGTGAGGGCTACCTGTCCTCTTTTATCTTCTGCTCCAGGGTCTTGAGCTCGCCGTGCTCGGAGACCCTGATCTTGGTTTCCAGGCGCACTGGTAGGCCTACCTGCCTGAAGAAACCCATTAGGTTGGCGCCGTCGATGTAGTCCCTGATCTTTCCCTGCTTGATGGCGTCCACCAGCATGGCCTCGATCCTGGGCATGACCTGGGGGTACTGGTGCTTGGCGGTGTTCCAGACCTCCCAAGCCCTGTTCCTGAAGTATCTCCCCAGTATCTCGTCGTTGGTGGGCTCCTTAGCCGGCTCCGGCTCTGGCTCGTTTTCCTTGATCTGGTTCAGGAGCATCTTACGCTTAAGCTCTTCGAGCCTCTTCTGTTTGATGCGTTCAAGCTCTTCGTCCATGTCTTCGGCCTGCGTGGAAATAGCGAGGCTGATGAGATTTATTCTTTCCTGATGCCGGCCGGCTTTATGCTGCTGATGCGGATGCTGTTGACGATGACCAGGAGCGTCAGCCCCACGTCCCCGAGCACCACGGCCATCCAGAGCGTTATGGAGCCCAGGGCGCCCAGCACGACGATGGCCAGCTTCACCAGAACCGATAACGCGATGTTCTCCTTGACGCGGGCCACCGTTGTCTCGGCTAGGTGGATGAGGTAGTTTAGCCTGCTGAGGTCGTCCTCCAGGAGCACTATGTCCGCAGTCTCCAGGGCGATGTCGCTGCCCAGGCCGCCCATGGCTACGCCGACGTCGGCGGCCGCCAGCGCCGGAGCGTCGTTCACGCCGTCGCCCACCATCACGACCCTGCCCTTCTTCTTGAGTTCCTCGACAACCGCTACTTTCTCGTCTGGCAGAAGCCCGGCGTGGTAGCTGTTGAACCCAATCTGCCCCGCGATGGCCCTGGCCGTGTTCTCGTTGTCGCCCGTGAGCATCTCCACCTTCATGCCCCTCGCCTTCAGGGCCTGTATGGTGTCTCTGACGCCTTCGCGTCTCTCGTCCATCAGGCTTATGAGGCCGATGACGTCGTTGTCCTTGGCCACGATCACGGTGGTCTTGCCCTGGCTCTCAAGCTCCGTCATCGCCTCGTCGGGGTAGCTAAGCCCGTTCTCGGAGAACAGCCTCTGGCT
>CAYFYM010000055.1:0-38730 GCA_964347405.1 uncultured Candidatus Bathyarchaeia archaeon
GAGGTCCAGCCCGCTCAGCGCCTCCTCCACGTCCAGGCCGTCCGGCTCCGACACCGCCGGGTTCTCCCCCATGACGTACAGCGCCTTGAGCTTCCCCTCGTAGGCGGCGTCCATCATCTCCACGACGGTGAGGCCCGGCTCCGCGCTCAACTCAACGCCCCAGGCCTCCGTGAACCTTGCCTGTGTCTCTTTGTCGCCCACTGGCTGGTAGCTGGGGTATACGTTTGGCAGGGCCCCCAGGTCGCAGGCTCCCTGTACGTTGTTCTGGCCCCTCAGGGGGTTAACCCCCGTGCTCTCCCTGCCCACGTTGCCGGTGAGCATGGCCAGGTTGGCGACGGAGATGACGTTGTCTGTCCCCGTGGTGTGCTGGGTGATCCCCATGCTGAACACGAAGCTGGCCCTATCGGCCTCCCCTATGGCGAAGGCCGCCGCCTCCAGATCCCGGCCCGGCACCCCCGTGATCTCCTCAACCCTCTCGGGCGTGTATCTCTCCACGGTTTCCCTGAACTCTTGGAAGCCCTCGCAGCGTTCCTCGATGAACTCCGTGTCCTGGAGGCCTTCTCGGAGGATGACGTTCATGAGGCCGTTGAGCAGCGCCACGTCTGTGCCTCCCCTCTGCCTCAGCCACATGTCCGCGTGGTCCACCAGCCCGATCCTCCTGGGGTCAGCCACGATGAGCGTCGCCCCGTGGTCGACCACGGCCTGCCTCATGTACTTCGCTATGACTGGGTGGTTCTCCGTGGTGTTGCTGCCCGTGACGAATATCAGGTCGCTTCCCGTCAGCTCCCGGATGCTGTTCGTCATGGCCCCGGACCCGAAGGCCTTCACCAGCCCCGCCACCGTGGGGGCGTGGCAAAGCCTGGCGCAGTGGTCCACGTTGTTGCTCCCGAGGCACGCCCTGACGAGCTTCTGGAAGAGGTAGTTCTCCTCGTTGGTGCACTTGGCCGAGGCCAGGCCGGCGAGGGCCTCCTCTCCATGCTTCTCCTTGATCTCCCTGAACCTTGAGGCGACGTGGCTGAGGGCCTCTTCCCACGTCGCGGCCTCGAACCCGTCGCCGCGCCTGATTAGGGGCGTGGTGAGCCTCTCAGGCGAGTTTACCCAGTCGTACCCGAACCTTCCCTTGACGCAGAGGCTGCCCGTGTTTTCGACGCCGTCCTCGGCGCCCCGCACCTTCACGATCATGCCGTCCTTGGTGTAGGCCTCTAGGGTGCACCCCACGCCGCAGAATGGGCAAGTGGTCGTCTGTCTATCAAGCTCCCACCATCTGCCCTTGAACCTCGAAGGCTTCTCCGATAGAGAGCCTGTTGGACAGACCTGGACGCACTCGCCGCAGCTGACGCACCCGGAGTCCACAATGAGTTCTCCGAGGCCGGCTATGACGACTGTGTCGTACCCACGGTCCCGGTAGTTGAGTATGCCGTTGTTCCTGACCGTGTTGCACGCGGCGACGCATCGGCCGCAAAGGATGCACAGGTCGGGGTCATAGGTGACTGCGGGGCTGGAATCGTCGACCCCTCTACCTAGACGCGTGGGCTCGAAGGTGAGGTCCTCCATCTCGATCCCTAGCTCGTAGGCCAGGTCTTGGAGCTCGCAGCGTCCGTTTTGCTCGCACGTCATGCAGTCCGCCGGGTGGGCGGATAGCATGAGCTCTACGACGGTTCTCCGCGCCTCCCTCACCCTCTCGTTTCCTGTCTCCACGTTCATGCCGCTTGAGATGGGTAGGGTGCACGACGCCTCTAGACGGTCTTTCCTCCCCACGTCGACGACGCAGACGCGGCAGGCACCTGAAACCGGCAGCAGCGGGTGGTAGCAGAGGGTGGGGATGTGGATGCCGTTTGCCTCGGCTGCTTCTAGGACGGTCTGCCCCGGCTCGCCCCTGACCTTCCTGCCGTCTATCGTGAGCTCGACGCTCAATCACCATAACTCCTTTATCGCCAGAGTGGGGCAAGCCTCCAGACATGCGCCGCACTGGACGCAGGCGCTGGCGTTTATCGCAGCTTGGCTACTCGCGGCTTCCCCGACAAGCGTGATGGCGCCGTTGGGGCACTCCTGCACACACAGGCCGCACCCTACACAGTCCTCGGTCACCCTGTATCCTTTGAAGAACGCGTCGCAGACACCCGCGGGACACCTTCTCTCCTCTATATGCGCCAGATACTCTTCCTTGAAGTACCTGAGCGTGGTAAGAACGGGGTTGGGGGCGCTTCTCCCCAGGGCGCAGAGGCTGGCGTCGAGGATGGTCGTAGACAGCCGTTCCAGCGTCCCGATGTCCTCCGGCTCCCCGCCGCCGTGGGATACCCTGACCAGTATCTCGCTCATCCGTTTCAGCCCGACGCGGCAGGGGGTGCACTTGCCGCAGGACTCCGCGGTGGTAAATGACAGGAAGTACCGGGCAAGGTCGACGGTGCACGTTGTGTCGTCCACGACCACTATGCCGCCTGACCCCATGATGCTACCCGCCGACTGCAGGCTCTCGTAGTCTAGGGGGAGGTCAAGATACTCCGCCGACAGGCACCCCCCTGACGGTCCGCCGGTCTGGACGGCCTTGAACGTCCTGCCCTCCAGTGGGCCTCCCCCGACGTCGAATACGAGCCTCCTTATGCTGGTTCCGAGAGGCACTTCCGCGGCTCCGGTTCTCTGGACAGCCCCGGTTAGGCAGAAAACCTTGGTGCCTTTGCTTCTCTCGCTGCCAACCTTGGAGAACTCCTCCGGGCCTTCCCGGAGGATGGTAGGCACGTGGGCGAGGGTCTCCACGTTGTTGATGACAGTGGGCTTACCCCACAGCCCCTTTGTGGCTGGGAACGGCGGCCTGGGCCGCGGCGTCGCCCGCTTTCCTTCTATGGCTGCCATGAGCGCGGTCTCCTCGCCGCACACGAACGCGCCCGCGCTCAACATGACGTTCACGTCGAAACTGAAGTCGGAGCCGAAAACGTCGTCCCCGAGTAGGCCGTGAGCCCTCGCGTGGTTAACGGCTGTTTCGAGCCTGCTCGCCATGAGGGGCTTCTCCGCCCTGACGAAGACGTATCCCTCGTCCGCGCCAACCGCGTACGCCGCTATAATGAGCCCCTCGAGGACCCTGTGGGGGTCCCCCTCGGCGTTGAGCCTGTTCATGAAAGCCCCGGGGTCCCCCTCGTCCGCGTTACAAATCGCGTACTTCTTCTCCCCCTGGGCCTGTCTGGTGAACCTCCACTTGAGCCCAGTCGGGAAGCCGGCTCCGCCCCTGCCGCGGAGACCCGACTCCATGACCGTCTCGATGACCTCCACAGGGGTCATCTCCGTCAACGCCCGCCTGAGCCCCAGGTAGCCTCCCCTGAGGACGTACTCCTCGATGGACTCCGGGTCTATGACGCCGCAGTTCTCTATGGCGTCCCGGGTCTGGTGCTTGAAGAAATCCAGCTCGTCGAGGAGGGGGACGCCTTCCTTTCCTCTGAGGCTCCCGGTTCTCCCCCGGACCGCGAAAGCCCCCGACGCGTCTCCCGACAGGTATCCTTCTATCATCTCCTCGATCCTGCTCTCCGTGACTCTACCGTATATGACCCCGGGCTGGCCCCGGGACATGAACTCTACCAGGGGCTCGGCGTAGCATGCGCCAATGCAGCCGACGTTCACCACCTTCGCCGCCACGCCTCTTCGGGCCAGCTGGCTCTTGATCTCGCTGTAGACTGGGCTGGCCCCGGCGGCGAGGCCGCACGTGCTCATGCCGACGTTCACCCTCAGGTCGCCCTCGCCGAAAAGCACCGAATCCTCGTCTGGTACCTCGATGGCGCACTCATTCACCGTCGTGCGCCTCCTCGAATGAGCCCAGTATCTGCTTGAGCTTCTCCTGGTCGAGTCTCCCGTAGACCCTGTCGTCCACCTTGATGACGGGCGCTAGGCTACATGCCCCAATACACCTGACTTGGTGAACCGTGAACAACCCGTCGGGGGACGTGTCCTCTGGAGGAGAGATGCCCAGCAGCTTCATCAACTCGTCATAGACTTTGGTGACGCCCGCCACGTGGCAGGCTGTCCCCCTGCATATCGTTACGATGTGTTTTCCGTGGGGCCGCAGCCGGAACTGGTGGTAGAAGGTAGCCACACCAAAAACCTTGCTTGGTGAGACACCGAGCTTCTCCGCTACCGTCAATAGAGTGATCTTGGGTAGATAACCGAGTGAGTCCTGGATCTTCTGCAAGAGCGGTATGAGCTGAGCCTCCGGGTTCCTACCGTTAAAATGCTCAACACATAACTCCTCTACTAGCATGATCTCTGATTCGATCAAGGTACGCTATCCCTTCCTCAGGTCGTCCCATGCCGGTATCCGATGCGTTAGCGACAGGTTGTTACCGTCAGCGACACGTTTTCCCAAACTCTATTCTATGTTGTATTAAACATCTCCGGGTGTCGCTATTTTTCCCTGTGGTAGGTGTTCATGGTGTCGAAAACCGGGCTTCGTTCGTGTCATTGTTGGATAACGCTATCGGTGATCCAGCGTCATGTTTGTCAGCTTGCTAGATGAGCCTCCTTGGCTGCGCATCGTGCCTGAGGCGTCTCACAGCTGAGAAGAACGGTTTCCTTAAACGAGCATGGAATAGGGAGGGCGCTACTTTTTCTTCTTTTTAAGGTACCACGTCTCGCCCTTGGGGCTGGTGGTTATCTCGAACTCTGGGTTGTAGTGGAGCATCTCCTTCACGAACTCCCTCATCGTGGCCTTGGTGCCGTCGCTCCGGGTGATGACCTCGTCCAGCGAGATCGTGACCCTTCTGCCCTTACTCTCATCGACATCCAATCTGATCAATGATTAAACGGCGCAGCACCTTTATTATTCTATAGGGTGGTCTGACGCCTTGGTTGTGTTGACGCTCGGCGCAGACACACCGTTTAAACGTGAACGCCTGTTATCCACGGGTGGAAGACGAGCCCAGCCACGTGCAGGGTGAACACGCTTGAGATCGGGGCGAGGCTCACGTCTGAGGAGATGTCGCCAGAGCAGGTTCTCATAGGCATCGAGGCCGAGGATATTTTAAGCTTCGACGCGGCATGCACCCCGCGTGTGGAAGCAGCGGTTGATCAAGTCGTGAAAGAGATAACCATGCTCGTCGAGCACATAGAAGGTGAAGCATAGCCTCTCAGAGAAGACGCAGAAAAATGGACAACCCCTAGAGCTCGGTTCTTAGCTGGATGGTTTTCCCGATGTCGCTCCTCGTGATTATGCCGACGAGTTTGCCTTCTTCGACGACAGGGAGACGCCCCACGTCCCTAGAGGACATTAGCATTAAGGCATCGGAGGCCCTCTCGTCCGGGGATATCGTCACCAGCTCGTCCCTCGCCTTCATGACGTCCCTGACCCTGACCGAGTCTCCCCTGTCGGGGTCCACGTTTCTAACGTCTTCTATAGTGATTATACCGACTAGCCTCCCGTCTTCAACGACAGGGTAGCCCTGGTGCTTGTGGACCGAGAACCACTCATCGACGGCTCGCTTGATGGACGCGTCCGCCTCTACGGTGCGGACCTCCCCGGTCATGATCTCCCTGACTGTAATTTCGCCCAGAGCCTCGCTTATGATGGTCTGACTTAGACCCATCTTCGAGCTGCTGTTGATGAACAACCCGATGAATATCAGCCAGAGCCCGTCGAACGAGCCGGTGCTGAAAATGCCGTAGAACCCGATCATCATGAATACGACGCCGATGACGTTTGAGACGGTTGACGCGGTTCTCGTCGATCTAATCAGGTTGCCGCTTCTCTTCCACAGGATGGCTCTTAGAACCCTCCCACCGTCCATGGGGAAGGCGGGTAGCATATTGAACAAGGCGAGCCCTATGTTGACGTATCCCGCGTACCTCAACACCGCCTCCACGGCATCCGGCACGCCCAGCGTGTAGTATAAGACCAGAAACAAGCCACCGACAACGATGCTCGTGAAGGGCCCAACCATCGCCATATATGCCTCAGTCTTTGGGTTCGTGCTCTCCTCGTCTATCTGGGCGACCCCTCCGAAGAAGTGAAGCGTGATGTTATTGATGTCGAGCCCGCTCCTCTTAGCGATGGTCGAGTGTGCTAACTCGTGGATCAGAATCGATAGGTAGAGGGACAGCGCCGAAACTCCTCCAATTATCCAGTAGAAATTCACGGGCTTGCTTGGGTACTGACTCGGCAGGTAGTTGTTCGCCAGGCTCCACGTTATGAAGAGGAAGACTAGAAACCACGAGTAATCGAGCCTGATGTTGATTCCTCTGACCCTGGCTATTTTCACTGACATGTGATCACTCTTTCTCTCCCAATCACCATAATGATTACCAGTGATGCATACAGAATACGTCTATCTATCTGTACCAATTCTTCAGCCATCTCCGTCTCTCCTACACTTGTTACCGTACCTTCGATGTGAAACATTACTAATAAACATAAAACGGAAGGTGCATGGCTGCCCAATTTCTATCCGGTAAAGATGATAAAGAAATAATGTTGTCCGAGAACTCGCTTCAGGGGGCTTCCGTATAGGCTTCCACCGTCACTTTTCCAGATGCTTCTTAAGCAGACCAGTTAGCTCGTCAATGTGTTCTTCCTTGTCTTTCTCCATCTTCTTCCAGAAGGCTTGGCATTCGCTGCATCCGGCCGAGTCTGCCTGGTATTTGTCCTTGATTCTCCAGAGGCTCTGGCTCTCTTCCACGAGCTGGGTCATGAGGTCGTATACATGGTCGCTTAACATTTTACTTCATGTCTGGCTTGAGAAACACTTTTTATAAACCTTAGAGGCCCTGTTCGGTATACAAATAAAATCGATTTCCGGTTTAAATAGGGTCTTTCTTTAGACTACTTGAGATGTCTGAGTCAATCGAACTAGTTTATGATCTCGATGACGAGCCTAAATCAACTAGGGACACGATAATCTACAGTCTTCAATGGATAGTGACCATGTTTTACTGTGTCGTCTGGGGGTACGCTATAGTCGGTGTTGAACTTGGGTTCACGGGGCAGGTACTAGCTCGTTACATGGCGACCACCGTATTCATGATTGGCGTATCTACTCTGGCGCAGCTCATGCTAGGCCATAGATTCACGATGGTCTCCGGACCGAACGTGATACCTTCACTGGCTATCGTCTCGGCGATGCAGGTCGTGGGAAGAGACTATGCTCTACAATCCTTCAACGCTCAGGCCATCGCGGGCATAGTCGTGGCCATCCTGGGCGCGCTAGGGATAATTAGCTACATCTCAAGGGTCTGGAGCAACCTCGTCCTGGGATCTATGGTTATGATGGTCGGGCTATCAATCACCGGGGTAGGCTTGGATCTTCTGACGGCGCAGGGGGTCGGATGGCCGTTCTGGGTCGGGTTAATGCTTGCCCTCGCAGCCGGAATAATCTCCATAAAGGGAAAAGGCGTTATCTCTACGATTCCCACACTTGTCGTGATAGCCCTTGGATACGTCATCTTCATCGTGACGGGCAATTTTGACTGGCAGTTCATCGGAGAACTGCCTGTAATCACTTACCCTAGTCTGCTGCCTTTCGGGGCCGAGATTCCGCCTCTTGATCTCATTGTCACCATGATAATAGTGAACTTGATGGCTGCGTTGAACCTCTATGGAAACGTCACTGGGTGGGGGTCCATCGTTGGACACGAGGTGGAACCCGAACAATCGAAGAAGTCGTTCACCGTGTTCGGCGTCATAGAGACCGCATTAGCCGGGGTACTTGGTGTACCAGGCCACGTGTCTTACGGCGAAAACCTGGGCATAATTACCCTGACGCGTGTGGCGTCGAGATATTTCTTGATGATCGCGTCGGGTATCTTCATCGCGGCAAGCTTCTTCGGACCCATCGGTGGCTTCATGGCCGCCATGCCCGACCCCATCGCGGGAGCGATCCTTCTGGGCATCGCCTCCACCGTGATAGGTCAAGGAGCCGACATCTGGACCAGCAACGAGTTCGGGCGGAGAGAGATACTAATCACAGGTTTCAGCGTCTTCCTCAGCTACGGGCTCAGCCTGCTACCCAGCGACTTCTGGAGCCAGGTACCCAGGTTGGCTGCCACGGTTTTCAGTAACCCGATAATAACCGTGATACTGGTGGTTATATTGCTGGAGCAGGTGTTCTTCCGGAAAGAGCCCTCCAAAAAATAGCCTCCCTTTTTTTCAGTATATAAGGAATCGTTCCTAGGTATAACTTGACTAAAAATGCCAGGAATAAGAACATACGAGGACTTCGTCTACTCTTCACGAGAAGAAAAGATGAAGAGGGTGCAGGAGGCCTACGAGCGTTTCCAGGAGACCAAGACCTTTGAGTACCCGGCTTGGCTCTACGGCGAGCCCATGGGCAAGCTGTTCAAGGTCGAGGTCGAGGACAGCCCCAACTTCGGGGAGACCGCCTACCTGGAGATGGACTCCGCGCAAACCGTCTTCATGGTGGTGGACATGCAGATCGACTTCTGTGGCGAGAAGGGCTACGTCAACCAGATGGGGTACCCCTTGGAGAACACTGCCCAGGCCATCGAGCCCATCAAGAAGTGCCTCAAAGAAGTCAGGAAGACAAACATGAACATCATGTACACCCGTGAGGGCCACGAGCCGTCGCTGACGGGCGCACCGTTCAACAAGATACTGCGGAGCAAGATAATCGGCGAAGGCTACGGCATAGGCGACACGCCCCCAGGCGGGATCGGAGAGCTCCTTGTACGAGGCCAGAAGAACTGGGACATCATCGAGGAACTCTACCCCCAGGAGGGAGACTACATCCTCGACAAGTCGGGGAAAGGCGCGTTCAACCAGAGCGACATCCACCAGAAGCTGCTGAACATGACCCCCCCGCCAAAGTACCTGGTGATAACGGGGATCACGGCGGACGTCTGCCCGCACACCATCATGCGTGAGGCGAACGACTTCGGTTACTGGTGTCTGTTCCTGAAGGACGCTTCAGGCGCGACGGACGAACGTAACCACGAGGCCGCGGTGCGGATGATAAAGATGCAGGGAGGAGTATTCGGGAACGTCTCGGACTCCAAGCGGTTCATCAAGGCAGTCAAAACCATCCAGTAACCCCCTTTTTTTCGGTTTAAATAGAATTCTTTTCCACGTATACTAGATGAGCGATTCACTGGATCTGGTCTACGATCTTGACGACAAGCCCAAATCCCTGAGAGACACGGTGGTATACTCCCTACAGTGGGTGGTGACCATGTTCTACGCGGTTGTCTGGGGGTACTCCATCGTAGGCGTCGGTCTGGGTCTTGAAGGCCAGGTCCTCGCGAGGTACATGGCGACGGTCGTATTGATGATAGGAGTCTCAACCGTCACCCAAGTGTATCTCGGCCATAAATACGCCATGCTGTCGGGCCCCAACGACATAACCTCGCTGGCGATTCTTTACGCTTTCACCGTCGGGGGGAGGGAGTATGCATTCGAGGCGTTCACCGCCCAGGTGATGGCCGGGGTGTTGATAGCAGCGGTGATCTTCACGGGGCTCATCGACAGGATCTCCCTCATCTGGAGCGACCTCGTCTCTGGCTCCATGATAATGATTATCGGCCTGGCCGTAGCCAGGCAGGGGATAGAACTGATTGCTTCTCATGGCCCGGGATGGCCTCTGATGGTTGGGGTCGGGCTGGCGCTTCTCGCCGGCCTCATCTCCATTAAAGGCAGCGGCGTGTTATCGACCCTGCCCAGCTTGGTAACCATCTCGCTGGGATACCTGATATTCATACTAATGGGCGAGTTCAACTGGGGTCTAGTCAACGAGCTACCGCTCATCACCCTGCCCAACATCCTGCCTTACGGTTTTTCGATGCCGAGCCTCGGCCTCATAGTGACCATGATACTCGTAAACCTGATGGCTGTGCTGAACGTCTACGGGAACCTGAAGGGGTATTCATCAGCCATCCTAGGACGCGAGATGAAGGAGGCGACCGGGAAACGATCGATGTACGCCTTCAGCCTGGTTGAGACCGCCCTCGCCGGGCTGCTGGGCGTACCCGGGTTGGTTCCCTACAGCGAGAGCATCGGGATGATCACCATGACCCGCGTAGCCTCCAGGTTCTTCCTCCTGGTGGGATCAATAGTATTCATGGCTCTGAGCCTCTTCGGCCCCATGGGAGGATTCATGGCCGCCATGCCTAAACCGGTAGCCGGAGCTATACTCCTCGGCATAGCCAGCACCGTGATCGGCTCAGGCGCCCAAGTCTGGTCCAAGAGCGAGTTTGGTCGGAGAGAGATACTCATAACCGGCTTCTCTATATTCCTAGCACTCGGGTTAAGCTCGCTGCCCAACCAGTTCTGGGATCAGCTTCCGAAGATGGTGGCCACCATATTCAACAATCCCAGCATAACGGTGACGCTTTCGGTGATCGTGCTCGAACAAGTCTTCTTCAGAAAGGAACAAGCCGAAGAGTAACCCTCTTTTTAGGTTTAAAAGGCATCTTTCGTTGAACGTAAACGAAGAAAATGAGGTTGAAAAGACCCTTTGAGTACGAGATCAAGCCAAAAAAGGTAGATAAAGGCACACACTGGGTCACCGTTGACCTGAAGAACGTAAGTACAGACGTCCTCTCTCAGCTGGATGTGCAGCTACAGTCTCGGGACTCCTATTTCATCTTTGTCCATGGCACCGGAAGCTATATGCCCGAGTTGAAGGGAAACGTGATAACCAGCCTACCCTTCCAGATAACCGCCCGTCAAACAGGCATGGTGTACGTCACCGTGAATGGTTACAGAGACGGCGTGTACTTCTACTGGGAGACGCCCGCCGAGGAGATCCAGGTAGGGGCAGAGGTGGCTGCGTTAGAAAACCTGTTCGTCCTGTCTCATCCCTATACGGCCATAGGTAAGTCCCTCGAGATCGAGGCGATAGTCAAGGCGATCGTCGGCGGGAAGAAGCTTGATCTGAGCTTCTGGGTGGAAACTCGTTCGGGCGCCTTTGACAGGATCGCTGAGATAGAGACTAAGAAGCTGGAGGCGGGTGAAGAGGTGAGGTACTCGGCCGAGTTCACGCCCGAGGAAACCGGTATCCACGAGATATACGCCTACCTGTACGACGGGACCACGCTGCTGGGACGCAAGAACGACACCATCTACGTCCAAAGCGAGTAAATAATCCACCTTTCTTTATTTCCTCCTTATAGTTTCTAGTGTTTAAAATCAAGATCCAGCCGAGGTGGAGTTGAGCGACACGCTATAAACTTCATGACTAGGACGCTTGGTTTACCGGGAGTCACCTGCGTCGTCAATGACATGGTATATAGATGGAAGTCTTATGCAATTAGCAGTTGAGTGAAAAAAAATGGTTGTTTACTTTATTTTTACCCTGTGTTTCTCTTCCACGGGGGTGGGCTCGACCTTCGGGATCTTGATCTCCAGTACTCCGTTCTTCAGGGTGGCTGAGGTGCCTTCTGGCCTGACATTCTCTTGGAACATCAGCCGCCTGTTTATGCTCTCATAGCTTCTCTCGTAGAGTTGGTAGTTCTCCTTCTCTTCCTTCTTCTCGGCCTCGATCTTGCCGGTGATCTCGACGCTGTCACTAGTTACGTCGATCTCTATGTCGTCTTTGGTGAAGCCCGGGACCTCAGCCTTGACCACATACTCTTTCCCGTTATCTATCATGTCTACAAGGGGAGTCCGCGTCCACCTCTCCGATGGTAGGAACATCTTCCTCGGGATTAGCCACGGCCTTTGAACCAGGGGCTCGAACATGCCTCTCTGGAAACCTTCCCATAGGTCCTCAAAGGAACGTATGACGTCGAGGGGGTGCCTGGACGCCAGCTCCCGTCTTTCTTTTCCTTCGTCTTTCTCCGACATTTTATTCAATTTTTACTTGAGATTGCTGTTTAATAAACCTGAAAAAATACGCGGTTCTGTCTAGACGAGGGGCTCGACCGGGCCTCTTACTGCTCCTCTTCGATGTTCATGGATTTCACGATCATCACCAGCAGCGAGGCCAAGCCTAGGATGACGAGCCACCCGTGCCAGCTCTCGAAGAGCGAGTCTGTCGAGAGGGAGACTATGCTTACCCCGATGATAATCCCAGTCGTAAGTATCCCCAAGAGCAGCCTCTGGGAGGCCCGGTCGATGGACCTGTGGAGTTCGTGGACCTCGGGCACAGCCACCTCCATCCTCGATCTGCCTGACGCGAGCCTCTCGAGGAACCGCCTCAAGCTCTTCGGGAACGACAGCAGGTCCCTGGTGACGGCTTGACGCATCTCGTCGAGCCTCTCCGGGCTGATGATCCCGTCCATGAGCATGTCGTCCAGGTAGGGCTGTATGCGTTCTATGAAGTTGAAGCCGGGGTCCAGCTGCTCCCCGATCTTGCTGATCATGCTGATGACTTTGATCATGAGCATGAACGTGCCGGGCAGCTTCACATTGTACCTGTAGAAGGTGTCGGTGATGTCGTTGAGACTGTCGATGAACGTGTACTCCTCCAGGTTGTAGCGCTGGGTCTCCTTGAGTATGATGTACATCTCGTCCTTGAACGAGTCTATCCTGTTCTGTTCTATCATGACCCCGATGTCCTCGAGGCCGTCGATGAGGGAGTTCACGTCGCCGCTGACGATGCTGTACAGTATGCTGGTGTAGGCGTGCCTCTTCTCGGGTCGGAGTATCCCCACCATGCCGAAGTCCAGGAAGACTAGGTCCCCGCCGTCGGTGACGAGCAGGTTGCCGGGGTGGGGGTCTCCGTGGAAGAAGCCGTCCCTGAATATCTGTTTCAGGTAGGCTTGGAACCCGATCTCTATTATGGTCGAGGGATTATGCTTCTCCCTTATTCCCTCCACGTCGTCTATACGTAAGCCTTTGATATGCTCCATGACGAGGAGCCTCTCCCCGGAGTGCTCCCAGTATATCTTGGGGACCTTGATCCGAGAAACGTCCTCCAGGTTCTTGCCTATGGTCTCGGCGTTCTTCCCATCCCTTACAAAGTTCAGCTCCTTCCTCAGCTGGATGCTGAACTCCTTCACGAGCTCCCTCGGGTTGTAGGGCTGGAGGTAAGGGAACGCGCTCTCAACCCTCTCCGCCAGGGATTCAAGTATATGTAGGTCTACCTCGATGAGCTCGTCTATGTTCGGCCTCTGGACCTTGAACACCACCTCCTCCCCGGTGTGCAGCGTCGCCCTGTGGACTTGGCTGAGCGACGCCGACGCGAAGGGCGTCTCGTCCACGAAGGAGCACACCTCCTCCAGTTCCCCGCATATCTCCTCGATGACGGGCCTGACGTCCTCGAAGGGCACCGGCTTGACGTCGTCGGTGAGCTTCAGCAGCTCCTTGATCATGGGCACCGGGAGGACGTCGCTGCGGACGCTCAGTATCTGTCCCATCTTGATGTACGTGGGGCCGAGCTCCTCTATCGCCATCCTTATCCTCTGGTAGACGCTGAGTCCCTCAACGTAGTCTTCGGATCTCAGGAACCCGGGGCGGGACTCCTCCGGGAAGAGCTCCTCGATGAATATGCCGAAGCCGTACTTGGTGAGTATGCCGGCGATTTGGGCGTAACGTGCGAGCCTGTTGACCATGTCTATGCTTCCTATAGCGAGTGTGAGAGGAAGTCGAAGCGGCCGCCGTCCACCGTCAGTGCCTGTCCGGTGACGAAGCTGGCCCTGTCCGAGGCCAGAAACGCGACCGCCTCCGCTATCTCGCGGGGCTCCCCGAGGCGGTTTAGCATTGTGTGTCTTCTATAATAGTCCAGTCGTTCCTTCTGCTCCTCGGCCGGTTTTCCCTTGAGGCCCATGTCGGTCTTGATGAGCCCCGGCGCCACGGCGTTCACCCTGACCCCGTGTGGGCCCAGTTCCATGGCCAGGTTCTTGGTTATGATTAGCACCGCTGCTTTCGTGGAGCTGTAAATCATGTTCCCAGGGCGGCTTGCCGTCCCAAGACCCGCGACGGACGCGATGTTGATGATGCTGCCCGTCTCTTGTCTCTTCATGGCGGGGGCGACGGCCCTGCAGCAGTTGAGTACCCCCTTGACGTTGACGCTCATAGTTGGATCGAACGCGTCCAGATCGAGTTCCTCCAAGTGCCCACCGTCCAGCAGTATCCCGGCGTTGTTCACGAGCACGTCTATGGAGCCGAACCGCTCAAGGGCCTCGTTCACAATCTCGTTGACTGCATCCTCGTCGCTTACGTCGGCCTGGTGGGCGTAAGCCTCCCCGCCGCCTTTCACTATTTCTTCCAAGACCTCGTCCGCCATGTCCCTGGATCGATGATAGTTCACTACAACCCTGGCTCTCTCCCTAGCCAGCACCCGTGCGCACGCCTTCCCTATTCCCCGTGAAGCCCCGGTTACGATGGCAACCTTATCTTTCAACATGATTCCGCATCAACTGATCATGTGACCCATCAAATAAAAACAAAAACCCGAAGCCGACGGGTTTGATTGATTACGCTGCCTTCTCCGGTGTCTGTGATCTACTTGTCTTGTACGGGCTTCCTAATCCTAACAGTCACGGCGTCGTCTATTTTAGTGATCTCCACCTCGGAATCTAGGATGGCCTTGAACATCGCCTCGATGTATTTTGACAGGAAGATGCTCCATTTCTCGTTGTATAAGTGTCTTAGATGGAAGAGGTGCTCGTCTACTTGCTCGTAGTGGCCGCAAATGAACCAGTCGTTGTAGCCTCCCAGTATCTCTTCGATGTACCACATCAGCGAATCGAAGTCGAGCCGCCTCCCCCGCATGAGGAGCCTGTCCCTCGGCCTCACCGAGCCTGAAAGCTCGCCAACCTTCTCTATATCCTCTTTCTGAATTTTGGAGATTAATAATTCCAGCGTCTGAGGCGAGAGCGTTATGGATTGACCTTTACCGTAGTATCGGTCGGACAACGCGAACCGTCTGAATATCTGGTTCGCCAGGTTGTTGACGCTGACACCTCTTTCTTCGGCTTCGGCCCGAAGAACCTCATCCAGTTGGGACTCCAGCCTAAAGGTTCTAGTTACTGCGCTGTCGCTCAACAGAATGACTCTCCGTTTCCATGTAAATCATCTGCATATGGCGGTATATAAGTGAGTATAACCGAGTGAAAATGAATGTAAATGACTGTAATACTTTAATTAATAATAGTTAATGTTATAAAACAACAGAAAAAAACCACTATAATATTATTGAATATATAATAAACATATGTTTTATATATCTAGATTCCAAAACAATTATGTGATGTTATCAAAAGAAAATAAATCGAATGATATTAGATACCCAAATAATGAGATTAACAGAAACGTGCACTTAAGGGGTGAGGAAAATTCATACATGACGAGTTTCGTTGGATATGACAACGTGATTGCACAAGATAAAACATATGTATTAGACATTGGTTTTAAATCAATCAAGTACGTGAGTGACGAACTTCAACTAAAGACAGTAGAAATCATAAGTGATCTAATAGAATTAGGAATACCTGAAAGATGCCTGGATGATATATTATTAGAAGGGATAAAAAAATACTATGAAACAATGTGCATAGAAAGAAGCCAGAATTACTTGATTAACATTATTAGAGATAATAAAGGAGAATAAAAAATGATCACGACAGTAGCACAGGAGCCTGAGGCCGCTCAGGATCAAAGCTGTCCCTCGTGCAACGGAACGGATCTTATCCACGACATCGATACGGGGGAGGTGATCTGCTCTAGATGTGGCACCGTGGTCGATGAACGTTCATACGACCTCGGTCCGGAGTGGAGGTCCTACACTAGGCAGGAGAGAGAGGCACGGGCGAGGACCGGCCACGCGCTGACCAACAAGATCTATGACCGCGGTCTCTCGACGGTGATGGCTGGTAGCGTGGACGCGCGGGGGAAGCAGCTGGACACGGAGACCATGAGGAAGATGAACCGGCTGAAGCGCCTCAACAGCAGGGAGAAAAACTACGAGTCATGGGACAAGAACCTCAAGATAGCCCTCAGCGAGATGGACAGGATATGCACAGAGCTCCATCTCCCAGACTACATACACGAAGAGGCGGCGAAGATCTACCGCAAGGTCCTGAAGAAGGACCTGGTAAGAGGGAGATCCATAGACGGGTTCGTGGGGGCGTCCATTTTCGCCGCGTGTAGGCTCTCGAAGCTCCCCTACTCCATCAAGAAGATCGCGGAGGTAAGCATGTTGGACAGCAGCGATATAGGGTACCACTACCGGCTGCTGGTCAAGGAACTCGACATCAAGATGCCTCTCGACAAACCCAACAAGTTCGTGTTGGGCATGGCCTCCCGTCTCGGTCTCAACGCGGACGTGGAACAACACTCGATGAGGATAATCGAGAAGGCCAAGGAGAAGAGACTGGTGGTGGGCAAGAACCCGAGAGGCGTGGCGGCTGCCGCGTTTTACCTCGCGTGCGTCCATAAGGGGTACCCGGTCACCCAGACCCAGGTCGCGAACGTCGCCGACGTATCCGAGGTAACCATGAGGAAAAGGTTCAAGGAATACGAGCCCATCCAGAGCTTCATGGAATAGCTCGGCCCCCGTTCTTACTGTTTATATTTTAAACGATTATTTTCGTCTTTATCCTCAGGTTCAATGCTTCGTTGAACCATCAAGATGCAGTTGTGCCCGTTTTCCATAAACGAAAAGTGCCCGAATGTTCTCGCGTGGAGATGAAGTTTTCATCTGCGCCAAAGCCCAGATGTACTTTGAAGCCCATCTCAGTGCTCAGCGTCTTAAGGTCGTCCGCTTCTTGGACCTTAGGGCGCTCCCATTCAGGCAAATATATCCTCGAAGGGTGCCTTATAAACCTGAATTTTTAATAAATAGCAAAATATATGTTTTTTCTATTAATTTTCTCGTTTATACAGTTAAAAAAATATTCAGTCGAAGTTATTCAATCTATATAAATGATGTTTTCTCAGATGAAAATAGTTGCCTGTAAATGACCGATGAACTCCAGGATTCCCTTGAGGAGATACTTGAGGACACCGCCAACGAGAAACACCTCGATCACTTGTACAGGATATGGCATAGGCTGGACGAGAGCGGGGATTTCGGCACATTCAATGCGTTCGCCGCGGGCAACTTCGCGGGGGCAATGATCTTTCTATACTCCAGCTACGAGGGAAAAAAGATCTCTAATCTAGATGAAAGAGATATCAAGGATCTAACCCACAGGATTCTGGGATATTATTATGATCTAAAACCCATGATAAAAGACTACGTAACGAAACACGAATAAACAATTCCTGATTGTGCTGCTAGACCAGTGATTTTATTCCGAACCCTACCAGAAAAGCGACTACCCCCAGCACCATCATTCTCAGCCCCCTCCAGATCTTCTCTCCCCTATTCTTCTCGCTGAAGATGTAGCCTGTTAGGAACAGCAGGGATATCGTGAGGCCCACGGATATCCATATAGTTGCCTTCACATGCAACACGTTTGCCAAGCTCAGAATTTGAGGAGTCAACGCGTACAGGGAAGTGAAGATCGGTGTGAGGAGTATGATTAATGCGATCACCGCCGTCTGCCTCTGTTCGTTCTCGACTATGAGCGTCTCGTCCAGATCCCGTAGCAGGGATTCCTCAAGAGACTCGATCTTCTTCTCCGCCTGCAGCGTCTCGGCCTCGTAGACGCTCACCCCCGAGGATATGCCCAGCGAGAAGGTGCCGGCCAGCAGGGTCCCCAGGAATATCTTTTGGTCAAAGTTCTCCGAGAACGCGGACCCCACTATTATTCCCAGTATCGTGAAAGAGGCGTCAAAAACCGTGTTTATGAAGTATGGTTTCAGCTTGTAGTATATCTCGCTGAACTCGGTCTTCCAATCGCTGATGGACAACTTCAGTCAGTTAATTCTAAAAAGTAGATCATATAAACCTGAAACAGTTCTCCGCGTATTCACATATCCATGCAGGAGGTCCATTATCTCCATATCTTCATTCAAATCATCTTCACTAAATTTTAATATTTACATAATAATGGCACTAAAATAAGGTTATAAGAAATGCTTTCAATACTTGTAACGAGAAAAATTGGTTAAAACACTGGAAGAGCTAGCATTCAGCGACATAGACGCGTTGGTTAGGAAAGACGTTCAGACGTTCAAGCCCCAGGATAAGGTCTCCAAGGTTCTAGGGGAGCTATACGAATCGAGCCACTACGAAGCCTTGGTGGAGGACAACGGCAAGTACGGCCTCGTCACTGTGAGGGATCTCTTGGTGGTCCAGCAGCCCGCCCAGACGACCATAGGCGGCTACCCGAAGGACAGGTGGAGCATATACAGGTCGGTGTCCGCTGAAGACAGCGTGCTGGACGTGAGCGAGATATTGATAGAGCACAAGGTGAGGGCTTTACCCGTGGTCGATGACGGCTCAGCGTCTGGAATCATCTGCCAGGTAGAGCTTGTTGACGCCTTGACGGAGGTGGATGAGCTGTCAGGCATCCCGGCGAAGGACGTCATGGTCCTTCCCGTCGTCACAATGGACGCCAATGAGCCTGTCGCGCGGGCGAGGAAACAGATGATGGAAGCCGGCTTCAGCCACGTACCCGTGATAAGGGAGGGGAAGCTGGTCGGTGTCGTGACCGCGAAGGACGTGGCCACGATCTATGGTAGACCCATAGGCGCAACGACCACCGGCGACTTGGTCGGGGAAAAGGTACCCAGATACGTGGGTGTCCTCGGGGACATAATGGATAAACATCCGGTCACTGTTTCCTCAGACTCCAGCGCTTTGGAGGTGGCTAAGAAGATCAGCGAACACAGGAAAGGATGCTGCCTCGTATTGAAAGACGAAATGGTCGTCGGCATAGTCACCCCCAGAGAGCTGCTGTCGCCCCTCCTCCAGTTCAGGGCCCCCGAAGAGGAGCTAATCGCGTATATTACTGGGTTAGACGAAGCGATGGACTTTTTGGATAAATCCGTCGTGGAGAGCAAGGTGATGAGGGTGGTCAGGAGGGCTCGGAGGATTCACCCCCACCTCTCGGAGGCGGGCGTGAACATAAAGACCTCCAGGGCGAGGGGGAACAGGAAACGGTACGAAGTGGACGTCAACGTCTACAGCAAGGCCACGGATGAACGGTTCCACCTCAAGAAGGAGGGCTGGGACCCCTACAACCTGTTCGACGAGTTGAGTGAGGCTCTTGACAGGGTTCTGAGGGAGTCGAAGCACGAGCCCAGGGGCGAGTCCAGGACCCAGAAAAGGATAAGGTTCTCCCTGAGAAGGAAGCCCTAGCCACTCCCAAGGTGATCGACCACGGTAACCCCCATAGGCATCTTCCTTTTCTTTTCAACCATCATCCTCATCGGCTATTTCAGCAACATCATATACACTCGAACAGGCGTGCCGGACCTCATATGGCTGCTTGTCTTCGGGTTGATCCTCGGCCCCGTGCTGAACCTGGTGGACAGGAGTATCTTCATCGAGATCTCGCCGGTAATCAGCGTCGCCACCATCATACTGATCACCTTCGAGGCGGGGACCGACATCGACTACGAGACGCTCAAGTCTGTGCTCCCCACCACGATTGTCCTCAGCGTCTTCACGTTCACGTTAATCACGGTGGGGACTGGCCTGGTCACGCCCAGACTATTCCCGGGGCTGGGCTTCACCGAGTCCCTGATGCTGGGCACCTTCCTAGGCGGCATAAGCACCGTAGCCGTCATGAGCGCCATGGATAAACTGTCGATAGTCTTCGAGGACATCACGGAGTCCCGGCTCATCCTCTACCTGGAGTCCACCATAGTGGACCCCATCCGCGTCATGACCGCCATAGCGCTGATCAGGATCATGCTGCGCAGCGAGGTCCTCCCGCGTGAAATCTTCAAGGAGATCGTCTTCGTGTTCCTCGCCGGGGCCGTCGTCGGGCTCCTGTCGGGGGTCCTCTGGATGATGGTCCTCCACAGGCTCAGGAACCTACCCAACAACTACATGGTGACCGTCGCCGTGCTCCTGCAGGTCTACTACCTCGCCGAGATGGTGGCCGGGGACGGGGGAGGAACCATGGCCTGCTTCACCTTCGGCTTCGCGCTAGCCAACCACAGACTGATAGGTAGAAGGCTCGGGTTCCGCCCGTTGATCAACATCAAGCGCCTCGTCCAGGTGAACGACGAGATCAGCTTCGTGTTGAAGTCCTACTACTTCGTGTACACCGGGATCATAGCCTCGCTGTCGCCCAGGTTTCTGGCCGTGGGGGCGGCGCTCACCGTTTTGATAATCGCGCTGCGGTTCCTCTCCGCCGAGTTGACGGGGGTCTTCACCGATCTCGGGGGCAGGGAGCTCAGGATCACCAGCCTGGTCTACCCGCTGGGGACGTCTGCCTTCGTTTTCTCGCAGCTCCCCTCCATATACGAACCGGGTGGACAGGTCATCCAGAACCCTGACCTGTACTCGAACATTGTCTTCCCCGTCGTGCTGGGGACCATACTCTTCACGGCTTTGCTGGTTCCACGCATTCTGGGGCATGCTTTGGAACAAGATGACGATGAATCCATGTGATGGGGGCGCCTGAACCTGCACTTCATGACTGCACAGACCCGGAAAAACACGTTATTTTAAGGAGAAACCCTAAGGTTTATATGAAATGTCTATTATACATTATTTGCTCGAATTGAAGCGCCCTAAGGTCTAAGAAGCGGACGGCCTTGAGACGCTGAGCACTGAGATGGGCTTCAAAGAGCATCTGGGCTTTGGCGCTGATGAAAACTTCATCTCCACGCGAGAACATTCGGGCACTTTCCATTTTACACAAAAGTTATGGGTTCATCGAAGATCCCGTGAACCCGGTAAAAAACCTCTAGTCGTAACGCCTGTCTAGTATTTTCCGTGCCTTCTCTATTCCTATAAGGTCCTTTAGCTTCTTGTCCAGATCCTCGCCCTCGTACTCTGACATCAAATCCCTCGCCAGCTCCCGCACGTCGGGGCTGAGATCCTTTAGAAGCTCGTTTATCCTTCTCTCCCTGTCTGGATCCGGCTTCGATAGGCTCCCCATATTCGATCGTTGATTAAGCAGTAAATATGTTTTATAAAGATTCTAACGTCCTTGAAGGACACGCGTAGCCCTGATACCCGTTCTTTACCTTCTTTGATGCCCCGGATAAGAGGCTCGTAGATGTCGTTATTCTTCTACCGTGATGGCCTGGGCACGCGTTCATGCAGGTCATGCATAGAATGCAGGCTTCTGGCCTGAGGGCTTCGGATTTCAACGCGCCCCCATATGCCTCCATCGATTTTAACTCGTAAATGTTGGAGGGGCACACAGCCACGCAGTGGCCACTGCCTTCACATAACTCCAAGTCTATTGTTATCTTAGCCATTTTACTACAGGATTATTTGAAACATCTAATTTATACTTTAATTCAGAAAGTGCCCGGTTTATGACATTCTTATGTCAGGTGGAAACAGCGGCCTAACGATGGACCCCGTGTTCCATTATCCAGCGTGGAGAATCTAGGCTCTGTGCTCAGAGTAAAAACGGTAAAATCCATGAACTCAAATATAGAGCTATCAGGAGGCCCCCGGTCTTTTTATCGTTGACGCCTCTGTAAGCGAGTACGCTAACCGCTACTATATGCAGCAGGATAGAGTAGGATCCTATCAGCCGGACCTCTCTCACGTTGATCCTTAGAGGGTTAACCAAGGCTGAGAACCCCATTGCCAACGTGATGTCCACGATGCAGCTACCCACTATGTCCCCTATGGCCAGCTCGTAGTATCTCTTCCTTATCGACGACATGGCCACCACGAACTCGGGCAGGCTGGTCCCTATCGATAACGCGAAGAAGCTTATGAAGAACTCTGACACCCCAAGGATCCCAGATACCATTATCGCCGACTCCACGACGAGGTAAGATCCTATTCCAACGCCTATGAAGCTGAGCACGATCCCGAGGGCGGTCCAGGGCTTGTTTATCGAGGCTATCCTCGGGGACTCGCTCTCCTCCTCGGCGTACCTCCTGCCCCCGAAACGCCTGATCACCCAGATAGAGAAAAACCATAGCAGGACGAGCAATACGCCGTCTAGCCTGGACAAGGTTCCGTCCAGAGACAGGACGACGGCCACTGTGAGAATACCCACCTCGGTGGCCCCTAAAACGGCGAAGGGTCTAGGGATGAGCCTGCAAAACGTGCAGAAGAAGGGCATTACGCCCAGTATGAGTAGAAGCTGGGCGTTGGCTGAGCCGATGGTGTTCCCGACGGCGATTCCTCCGTGGTCTATCAGGGCGGAGAATACCCCGTTAACTATCTCCGGGATGTCCGAGCCAATCGACGAAACTATGAATCCGATGTTGAACATCGAGACGCCGAAGTATCTGGCTAATAGAATGAGGTTCTCGACGATTATGTCTCCGCTGATGTAGAGGAGGGCGAGGCCGATTACTATGCTTACTGCCAACAGCCATGGCTGCAAAGAATCACCATTATATATCATAGTTCATCCGGATTTATCGTTGATAAAGGTGTACAGCAAGATACTGGTCCCGGTGGACGGCTCCGAGACCTCGATGAAGGCGTTCAGACACGCGATGGGCCTAGCGAAGATACATGAAGCGGAGGTGACGATGCTGACGGTGTTCGCGGAGTTCTCGTTCCCCTTCGGCGCTCAATACGATCTATGGGCCGAGGAGAGCCGCGACAACTACGTCGCAAAGGTTCTAGGGGAGATGAACGCGGCTTTACAGGAGCATGTCGATGAAGGGCTGCGGGGCTCGGTGGATACGAGGATCGAGTGGGGGCGCCCCGCGTCCGTGATCACCTCCATCGCCGAGGAAGAGGGCTACGACCTCATAATGATAGGGTCGAGGGGTCTGGGCAGGATCCAGGGGATGCTACTGGGTAGCGTGAGCATGGAAGTGATCAACGCCAGCAACGTGCCGGTGCTCGTCATAAAGGCGGATGAGGGCCAGCCTCAGCCTAAGAAAAATATTTGAACCTAACCTGCGGCGAGATGTGGCGCGACAAGCGTTAGAGGAGTTTATCCAGCTCCTTCTCCATGTCGCCGGACACGCCCGGAGGCCGCCAGTCGATCTGCTGGGCCTCTACTCCCTGTTCCTTGAGATCCTCGTAGAAATCTAGGAGACCCAGGTTCAATACCTTCAGTTTCTCTTCTAGGATTCTTGACATGTTACCCCTCCCTCCACGGTATCGGCATCCTCTCACGCCGGGCTATCATTCCTGCCACGGCCGATGCCTGGGCGTTACTGGGCAGCACCAGGACCCCGGCGCGTTCAAGCTTCTCGACCTGCTCCTCGTAGCCTTGAGGGTCCTTCGACGTGCCCACCACCGACGCGACCACGGGGAGGTAGCCTCCCTCATCCTCCGCCCGTCTCTTGGCTGACTTGATGGCGTCGATGAGCGCCCCCGCCGGGTCGTCGTGAGACCCGTACCCCAGCACCACGTCGAGGAGGATGACGGCGGTCTCCGGGTCCTCCGCCTCCTTCCCTAATCTGATCTTTCTCTGCGTCGGGTCGATCATGGGGTGGGGGCGCCCCTCCACGAACTCCTCGCTCCCCATATCCACGAAGCTGTGCCCCCTGCTCTCCCTGTGGCTCTCCAGCCTGTAGTCCGGGTTGAGGGGGCTGTTGGAGTACGTGTCGCCTAGGAGCCCTCTCAGAACCACCTGGGCCTCGGTTGCGAGGGTTCCCCCCGCGTACAGTCCCCTGACGTACCTCTGCCTCTCGGCCAGCTTCCCCCACTCCGACTCGGCCATTGAAGCCAGCTCGTCCATGTCCCAGCGATAGAACTGTTCGGTGTAGCCCTCTCCCTTCACGCTGTTCACGGTCCTCACGGCGGCCTGGTCAAGCGTCTCTGCCCAGGTGTATCCCCTCTCGACGACAAGCCCGGGGTCTCCGCTGAGGAAGTTGATGATCACCGGCTTCGAGGTGTGTGCGTTGAGGTGTTCCAAGATTTTCTCCTCGACGCCGGGGCTCGGCGGCTTGGATACGAGCAGGATCAGCTCCGTATCGGGGTCCCCGTCGAGGAGATCGATGGCCTCCATCATCGTGGTGCCCCCTATCCGTTCGTCGAGGTCGTTTCCTCCCGTGCCGATGGCATGTGTGATCCCGACGCCCATGGACTGCATGAGGCACGTCACCTCCTGGGTCCCGGAGCCCGAGGCCGCCACTATCCCGACGGGCCCCCTGTCGACAACGTTCCCGAACCCGAGGACCTTTCCCCCGATGATGCTCGTGCCGCAATCGGGGCCCATCACCAGCAGCCCCTTCTCTTTCCCCAGCGTCTTGAGCTCCCTCTCCCTGGCGATGGGCACGTTGCTGCTGAAGATGAATAGGTTGAGCCTGCGGTCCAGACCCTCTCTGGCTTCTCTGTAGGCGTGTTCGCCGGGTATGGAGATGGATAGAAGGTTTGCTCCGGGCATGGACTCGAGGGCCGCCTCTATGCTCTTGGGGGAGTACTCCCTGTCGATGTCTCTGCGCTTGGCTGTCAGCCCCTCCTCGACCCGTTGGAGCATGTCCTCTATTTTGTCTTCCTCGGCGTCGATGCTTATTACGAGGTCGTTGGGGCCCGCGGAGTCGAGTTCGTCGCCGTACAGGTTCAGCTCCTTGAGTATCTCCTTGTTGGAGTCTGTCCCCATCACGACGGCTATTTGGTTTACCCCCGTGAACTCCTGGGCCTTCTGGGAGACCCGGAGCAGGAGCACCGAGTCGTAGTACTTCCCCGTTTTCACGATGTTCTTCTTCACCATATTCTTTCCTCCATTAACTTTAACGCCGTCAGCACCCCTATGGCGAGGTCCGTGCCCGATGAATGCCCCACCCGGCAGAGCTCCTCTACGGCGTGGTCCAGCCGCCTCTGCGAGCCTGTGCGCAGAGCCGTCATCAGCTCATCCGTGTTCTCGTCCACCATGCCCAGAGCGTAGTGGCTGAGGAGGGAGCGGCTGATCTCGTTGGTCCTGTTCACGGCTTCCCCGAGGATGCGATGCTTCAGCCCGACCTTGGCCTGGGTCAAGCCTCTCGGGGTTCTGGACAGCTCCAAGGTGGCAAGCAGCCCGCTGAGAAGGTCGTCGCCGCTGGGCGTAAGGCCTGGCCCGAGCCCCAGGAGCTTCACCGCCTCCCCGCCGCCCAGTCCGCCTGCTAGTATGTCGCTGACTATCGCCCTGGCTTTATACGAGTAGGAGTTGTCCCCTTCCCGGGCTTGGTCTGTGAACATGCTCAGCAGCGGCTTCATCCCCCCGCTTCTCCCGTGGACGATGAGAGACGCTGACAGGGTCTCGGGGCTCAGCCTCGGCTGCGTCTCCCCTGACGCGGCGGCCGGTCTCCATACGGCTGCAGAGCAGGTGTCGATTTGGGTGCCGCGGCCGATTTGTAGGCCACCTGTTCTTAGCTGGGCTTCCTCGCCTTCCCTGAGCTTCGAGAGCGTCTCCGTGTCCTCCACCGTGATCGTGTAGGGCGTCCTCGGGATCCGCGTTGACGAGATCGAGTAAAGTTCGCCGCCGAGGGCCAGGTTCGCCACATCGCTGAACACGCTGTGGACCGAGCCGCTGGCCCCGCGTGTGGCGGCCTCCTTGACCTTGAATCCGATGGATGTCGCCTGAAGCCTTGTCATGGGTTACTCTGCTCTCACTATGGCCGCTATGGGGCCTCCCCCGGGGGGGCCTTGGTGCTCCGAGCCGCCTGACACGTAGACCATGGGGTCGCCCGTTATCGAGCTCACCACGGCTCCCACCACCGCCCGCGCGTGGCGCGTAGCCGGGAGCATGGAGTCCGTCAGCATGGTGTGTCTTCTGCCCCTCACCTCCCCGTCGGGGGAGGCGTCGCACTTGGCGAAGACGTTCACGATCCTCGATCTCTGTTCCTCGCTAGGCTGGCACTCGTACTCGAGTCCCGCGTCTCTGAGCGCGTCGTGGACGGCTCCCGCGTCTATGCCGTCCTTCATGACGCTGTGCCCTATTCTAAGCTTGCTCACCGACTCGCTGGAGTTGCCCAGGACGACTATCTCGCAGGCGTCGAGCTCGACGCCGGCCGAGGTTGAAGCAACGCTGCTGTAGACGCCTCTCATCTTGTAGATTACGTCGTCGCCGAGCTCCGTCTCCTCCACCTCCCCCAGGGCCAGGGCGACGCCGAGGGCCGACGCCCCCCTGCTATAGCCCATGGACTTGAGGGTGTCGTCGGTGGCCACGGTCTCGCCCCTGTCCCGGGCGTCCTTTATCTTGGCGGACGTCAGCAGGGGGCATTTTATCTGGACGAAGTGCACGTCGGAGGGGCTGCCTATGCGGGCGTCGTCCATGGCCGTCTTGACCTTCTCGGCGACCTCCCTCACCATGGGCATGCGGCCTATCTCTTCGGGCTTGAACCTCCTCGTCAGGCTGATACCGATGGCCAGGCGTTTACCCTTCCCGGGGGCACCCTCGGCCTCTTTCCTCGTGAAGACCGTGAAGTGGGGGGAGAGCACTCCCTCCGTCCCGCCGGACATCACCAGGCTCACCCTCTCATCGACCTCCTCCAATGGTATCTTCATCTTCTCGCTCAGCAGGACCTTGCACGCCAGATCCGCCTGGCCCCTGCTGTAGTCGTTGACGAGGCCGTTGCCCTCGGTCTTGCCGATTATCGCCACTATCTCAGTTGGAGCCACCGCCCCGCTGTCGATCAGCTCCTCTATGCCTGAGACATCCCCAGGCCCCTCCATCCCCATCTTGTAAACGTTCGAGTCGATCAATCTATTCACCTTCATATTTATCCGAGAAAGCCTTCAAAGCCTTCCTGAAGCACTCCATGGGGGCCCGCACCACTCCGGCGCCTATCTGGCCCACCCCGGGCTCCCTGTGGGCTATACCCGTGTTGATCAACGGGGCCACGCCTTTCCGCAGAACCTTCCGCAGGTCGATCCCCACGGGGACGCCTCTGAAGTCCAGCTGGGGTATGGTTAGGTTGGGGTCGTCTCCCTGGGTTATCTCGTACATCTCCCGGGTGTAGTTCAGCGCGTCGCCGGGGATCCCTCCGACGAACTGCACTATGGAGGGGCTGGCCGCCATGGCGAAGCCGCCCACCCCCCGGGTCTCCGAGATGCTGCTGTCGCCGAGGTCAAGCGCCGCGTCGCTTTTGCTGTACCCCGAGAAGTAGAGTCCGTCCACCTCCGGAGCCTCCGCCGTGTACCACTCGTCTCCCGTGGCGCTGATCCTTATCCCGAACTCGGTGCCGTTTCGGCTCATGGCCGATGTGATGGTGCAGTGCTCTATGCCTATTATCGAGTCCATGGCGGCCTTGCTGTTGGCCATGCTGAAGTTGAGGTAGAAGTGCTCGTTTTCCGAGATGAACCCGTAGACCTCCCCCAGCGTCCTCCTGTCGGTGTCGGAGTCGATCATCCTGTTGGTCAGTTCTTTCAGCAGGAGGAGCGAGGCGGCCACGTTCCTGTTGTGGACCTCGTCGTTCATGTGGAGAGCCTTGGCGGTGATGGCGTTCAGATCGATGGGCTCCGCCTCCCCGGCGACGACTTTAAGCGTCGGGTACAGCGTGTCCTCCATCCACTTCAGCCTCTGGATGACCTCGTCGCTGTACGCCCCGAACCTCAGAACCTTTCCCAGTCCCTCGTTCAGGTTCGAGTAGGCCCTGTTGCCTCCCTCCATGTTCTCGACGACCATGACTGGCATCGAGGGGCTGATGACCCCCGCCATGGGTCCAACGCACCCGTGGTCGTGGCAGGGGCTGAGCACGATGTCCCCGCGCTCGGCCAGCTTCATCGCCTCCTCCGGGTCGTCCGCCAGTCCCTCGTAGATGATGGCCCCCGTGACGGCGCCTCTCTGGGGGCCGGACATTCTCTCCCACGTCACGGGGGGGCCGGCGTGTAGGAAGGTCTCGTCGTCCATGCCGGGGACTGCCGTCTTCGCCAAGCTGAAGCCGGTCAGCATGGGTCTGGCGGATGTGACCCGTTTGAAGGCTTCTTCGTTGGCTTCCGATATGAGATCCCTTAAACCCAATGCAGTTAAGCCATGGAAGCCGTTCTTTAAATACGTTAAAACCTGGCTTTCACCTTTAAAAGCAATCGTTCCTAAGCTTTTATTGAATCGAAATGAATGGGATATTAACGGTCATCCCCCTTGTGGTGATACTGGTCCTAGTGCTGCCGCCCTTCCGTCTGCACATGATGATCGCCGGCCTCGTAGGCGCGGCGGTAGCTATACTGATAGGGGGCATACCCCTCGGTGACATCACCGGGCTCTACCTGAGCGGCCTGGGCCAGATAATGGGGATAACCTCGGTCATGATCCTCGCGGCCGCTGCCAAGCTGCTTGCCGAGATGGGGGCCATAAAGAGCATAGTTAACCTCACCTCTCTGATTTTCAAGGAGAGGCTGTACCTGGCCGCCGGGTTGATCGTCTTGATCCAGGCGGGCGCGGTTTACGCCGCCGGCCTGGGGGCCGGGAACACCATCGTTACGGCGCCCATGGTCAACAGCCTGATGGGCTTCGTGCCCGAGGTGGTCGCCGCCATGAGCATAGTGTCTCCTACGTCGTGGGCCACCTCGCCGTCGTCGGCCGAGAGCGCCTACGTTTCAAGCCAGTGGGGCGTAGACGTGGAGACCTACGCGTCCCACATGAGGCCCTACGTCTACGCTATGTGGGGGCTGGCGACGATCCTAGCGATAGTCGGCACCTACAGGAGGGGGGTGAAGGTCGAGATCGAGGAGGAGGTGCTGGAGACCCCGTTATCGACTCACCTGGTTAGATCCACGCCGTTCATGTTGTTCCTGCTGCTCATACTCGTGGGGCCGTGGATCAACTCCGTCGTGGGGACCAGCCTCTCTACACCGATCACCAACGTGCTAGTGGTGGTCATCCTGGCTCAGGCCATCTTCTGGGACAGGAAGAAGAGCTGGAACGAGAACCTCAGCGAGACGGGTCGGCTATTCGTAAAGTCCTCGGCGCCCATACTGAACTACCTGTTCCTGGCTGGCAGCTTCCTAGGGTTCATCAAGATGCTTGAGGCGATAGGCACGTTTGAGACCCTGGCCGGGTACGTCGAGTTCGCGCCGCCCTGGGCGCTCTTGCTGGCGGCCGTCGTGATAGGGTTCATCGTGGCCATCCCGGCGGGGGCCTACACCGTCGCCACCGACATACTCATCATCCCCACCCTGGCCCTGGCGGGCGTCGAGGGATCGACCTTCGGCTTCGTCGCCATGGCCGTGGCCTACGGCGCCATGATAAGCCCAGTCCAGATCAACGTCGCCGCGACCGCCGAGGGATTCGGCGTGGAAATCCCCGAGGTCATCAGCAACAACACGCCTTACATGCCCCTGGCGCTGCTAGCGTTGATAGTGCTGCTCGCCGTCTCGGGGGTCCTCTTCTAACCCCATGTCGTTGACGATAATCAATGCAAGGCTGGGCTCCTCCGAGGAGACGTACAGCATAGAGATCAGGGGCGGTGTCATCGAGGATATAGTCCTCGGGGCTTCGGGGGGCGACGAACTCATCGACGCCGGGGGGAGGCTGGTCTCCCCGGGGCTGGTGGATCCCCACATGCATCTCGACAAGGCGTTTCTCTCGGAGCGCTACGCGAACAGGACGGGCACCCTGGAGGAGGCCATAAGGGTGATGGGCGAGGCCAAGAGGAGGTTCACCGTGGAGTCCGTGGCGCAGCGAGCCGGGAGGCTGGTGGAGATGGCGTCGGCCCACGGGACCACGCTGATACGGACGCACGTGGACGTGGACACCATCGTTGGCTTGACGGGGCTAGAGGCCCTGCTGGGGGTCAGGGAGGCCTACAGGGGCCGCGTCGATCTGCAGATAGTCGCCTTCCCGCAAGAGGGGTTGGAGCAGGAGGGGGCGGTCTCCCTGCTCGAGGACGCCCTAGAGATGGGCGCCGACGCGGTGGGGGGCATACCTGCCCTGGACGAGGACCCGGAGGTCCACATAGACACAGTTTTCGAGCTCAGCGGCAGGCACTCGGTTGACGTGGACATGCACATAGACGAGTCGGAGTCCCCGGATGACCTGACCCTCGAATACTACGCGGACAAGGCGTCAAGCGTCCACGGCGACGCCAGGATGGTCACCAGCCACTGCAGCTCGTTATCCGTAGTCGAGGACGAGAAGGCCGCCCAGGTCATCGATAAGGTACGTGAAGCAGGGATAGGCGTGGTGACGCTGCCTTCAACGAACCTGTACCTGCTGGGGAGGAACGGCTACCCCAAGACGAGGGGGCTCACCCGGGTCAGACAGCTCCTCGACGCGGGCGTCCAGGTGCTCTATGGCTCCGACAACGTCCGCGACCCCTTCAACCCCTTCGGTAACGCGAACCTCCTGGAGATAGGATGCATACTGGCGCACGCCGACCACATGGGCGGCGGCGAGGAGTTGCGGCGGGTGTTCAGCATGGCCTCGGAGAGACCCAAGACGCTCCTGAGGGACGACCGCGGCCTGTTCGTAGGCTCCAGAGCCGACTTGGTGGTGCACGACGCCCTCGACCCCATCGACGCCGTCGTGTCCCACAGGCGGCCCCTCTGCGTCATCAAAGACGGATCCATAGTGTCCCTGGACGGGCGTCAGGCGCCTGAGCCTGTTATGAAGTCATCGAAGTAGGGCACCTTTACCGGCACGGCGAACTTGGTGAAGATGCTGGTTATTATGGCCTCCCCGATGTCTAGGCTCGATATGTTGTGCTGCTCGCTGGAGAGGTCCTGGGAGCTGCTGTCGATGAGGGTTTCCGTCTCAGACTTTAGCTCGTTTCCGAGGATGATCTTGGTGCACAGGTTCGTCAGTATGGGCTTGGGGATGACGCTGGTTAGCTGGGTGACCGCCAGCAGCCCTATGTTGAACTTCCTCCCCTCCCTCGCGATGAGGCTGTATATGCTCTCTCCCTTGGTCCTTATGGTCTCGGCGGCCAGCGCCCTGGGGGCCTCCTCTATAACGATCGTTATGGTGGGGAGGTTATCCAGCGAGCCCTCGGCCTTGCTGCACAGGTACCTCTCGAAGACGGTGTGGGCGATCATGCTGCCTATCAACAGCTCGGCCTCGTCCACGAGCCGGATGGTGTCCACTATGACCGTCTTCCCGTCGATGAGGTCGTCTATCATCTGGTCGAGGGTATCCAGCCCGCTTTCCTGGCTGAATATCTGGCTGTGGCAGCGTATCACGCTCCCCGTGTCGAGGTATATCCCCAGCAGGGACTCGAGTTTCCTCTTTATAGAGGCGAAGTGTCTCCCCTCGGTCTCCTCGTACTCGCCCCTCACGATGCCCTCGATCCACTCGTCCCCATTCCTGCCGTGGTAGCTCTTTATGACGCTCATCTCCGTCTCGGTCAGGCTCACAACACCCTCGAGGTGGCTGGGCTTGATGGATCTGAGGTTGATCACGAGCCCCTTCCCCCCGTCCGCCTGCACAGGGCTGTAGTACACCAGCCTCTCGTCCGAGCGGGGGTGGTTTTTCAGCCCCGCGCCGTGTCTCCCATAGTACTCGTCGTGGGGGTCCAGCACCAGGCACCCGTAGGAGCCCTCCTTCAGGCCCATGATCCCCCAGAGCAGGACCTTAACGAGGTTGCTCTTCCCGCGGCCGGTCATGGCGGGCACAAGTATGTGGTGGGGCAGCAGGTCATCGGCGTCGAGATAGACCCCCACGTCGAGTACCTTGGAGCCGCTTCTCACGTAGCCTAGGAAGAGGGGGTTCTCGGGCTTCGAGAGAAAAAAGAGGTCCCTGGAGGTCATGCCTCGCACCATGGAGAACATCTGGGGCAGGGCCTTCGCAGACACCAGCTTACCCTCCTCGTCTACGGTGGCTATCTCCTTGGCTACGGCGATGACGTACTCTCTCCCCTTCGAGAAGTAGTTCTGGATCTTTTCCCCTTGGAGGCCAATCTCCGCTATGAACTCCCTGGACTCGGCGGATATCTGACTGCCGAACCTCAGATCGTACACCTGAAGAAGCAGCGATTGATCTTCGCCCTCTACGACGAGGAGCTCACCAAGCTCCAGCTTCACATCGTTCCGGGCCCTGATCAGGAGGGCTCCGTACTCCCCGCCTGTGATGATCCCTCGCTCCAAACTGCTCGGATATACACCCGATTTAATATAATATAAACAGAAAAACACTGGTGTAGAAAACCACGGCGTCCACCCTGACGCTAATGTTGTCCTTCGTGATGGCTTCCTGCGTCGGGATGTCCATGGTCCTCACCCTCTTGTCTAGGGAGGTCGCCTTCTCGATCACGGGGATCGTGAGGTAGAGCCCGGCTTTCTGGAGCCTGTTGTATTTACCCAGTCTCAGAACGATCGACTCATCCCACTCGTTGTTGACGTGGATCGAGGCTGCCAATAACCCGATGACGATGACGACAAGGGCCCCGATAACTGCTATATTTACCATTATATCTCGGTTAACTATTCCCCAGCGAAACATTTAAAGTTGAGTCACAGTGTGGGCGCTGGGAATACGCCTGTTTCACATGGTTTGATGCACTGGAGTGTGCTAGGTGGGCTGTTAGTTTTCCATTAACTCTTCTTCGCCGTAAAACCCAAAGTAGAAGCCGGCGTTCAACGCAACAAGTAGAGCCCCTGAGAGGAAAGACGGGGTCATTTAGAGGGACTCGAACATGTACCCTGACACATGACGATGATTTGTACGAGTGGTAATCAGGTATATATCGCATGGTATGTTTTGTTTCCTGAATGCCACCCGACTCCATAGTGAAGGCCAGAGATCACCTGACCACTTTAGAGAGCGAGTACCCTGGCATAGAGATACCTTTCTACATGTTCCGTGAATGGTACGGAGCCGAGCAGAAAATCTTCTTCGACTGCGAAAACGGTGACCTTGAAGCCTGTCTAGATGAGAGACTTGGCTTCAAGCAGTTCCCTTATTTTCGAGTCTTCTTCATCGTGAAAAGCGAGGAAGGCTACACCGTGAAGGCCATCAGCTACCCCAACATAGGGAAACGCAGCCTGGAGTCCTGGGTGCCAAGGTTCGAGAAAAACCTCAAGCCATCCACACTCATGTCGCTGAGCGCTTCCGGCTCGGAGCTTGTAGACGAGTTAGGGTTCAGCTACAGGACCTGATTACAGGCTAGTGGGCACGATCATAGACAATGCCGTGATGTGGGTGCCGAGATCAAGCCTTCACTGCACAGTTGATGGTCATGACTCCACGAATATCATCGATACGGGGCAAAGGTCCTCCGCCGTATGGGCGCAGCCCTCCAGCGAGCCATCAAACATTCCTCTGGTTATATCGCCGTCCACTCTGTGAGTCCCTTTTATCTGAGACTTGCCATCATCCTCACTGGCCTCGAATGTTTCCGGGCAGTCGGTGTGACAGTTACAGCATATTATGCAGTTCTCTCATGCCACAACCATATTCAACTAAATCCAAACAAGCCCAACATACTTTAGCACAGCAAACACCGCCCCCCCCAAAAAAAAAACGCTTATAGTCAGTAGCCGACTACGAGTGAGACATCGACTCGCGTAAACCCTCACCGTGTGGTGGACTGGGGGTATCCGCCTAAAATTTTAATCTAAACGTACCAGTATAGCGTAATGATTTAAACAGAATATAATGGCTTCTTTTTTTTGATAAGAACCTTTTTTATTGTTTATAATTCACATTTTTTATTATTTTATTCCATTTAAGGTTGTGTTCGCTCACAGTAATTTTTTAAATTCTGTACTAAAGTTTAAAATACTTATTATATAAACTTAGATTGAGTGTGTTACTTTGGTTAGAGTAATACCTGGTGTAGAGGTTAAAGTAATCAAAGAGATCATTCCACCGGCACCATATCCCTCTGGAGTCGTTGGTATGATGGGGACTGCTGAGAAGGGTCCTGAACTCACCCCAACCCACTTGGGGAGTTGGAGGGAGTTTGCCGACCTATTCGGTGACAGTCCTGAATATACCCTGACACAGAGTGTCAAACAGTGCTTCCAGAACGGGGTCTTCGAGGTCGTTGCTACTCGGATAGTGGGGAAGGGTGGCGAATATTCCTCGGCCAAGTTGAAGGACAGTGAGAAAGCGGACACCGTGGAGTTGGTGGCAAAGGCCATTGGCGAAGCTGGCGATGACATAGGCTTTTCGATTGAGCCTGGTACGACGGAGAACACGGTCAGGTTACTGCTGAGTGATGGCGTGGTCTTCGAGGTATTCGACGACCTCGACATGAATAGGAGAAGCGACAAGTACTTGGTGAAGTACGTCAACGAGAACTCGAAGCTCGTCAAAGCCAATGATCTAAAGTCTAAGACGAAGGCACCGGGCAACTACCCTGTCCCAGTTGAGGGAAAGCTGAAAGGCGGAAAGCCTCCAGGCGACCCAACTGAGGAGAGCTTTGAGGCGGCCCTCGAGAGGCTGGAGGCTGAGGCTGAGGTCGACATGGTGTGCGCCTGCGAAGTTACGGATCCCAAGGTCCACGCCCTTATAGAGGCCCATTGCGTCAACATGAGTAATTGGGCCATGGGCAGGATCGGCATCGGGTCTGTGGAGGAAGGAGAGGAAATCAGCGACATCACCAAGAGAACGGAGGTGCTCGCAAGCGACAGATTCATACTAGTGGCGCCCCACGGTATCGCCGGCGCTGTAGCCGGCCTAATCAGCAAACTGAGTTACTACGAGTCACCTACCTTCAAGGCCTTGACGGGTCTCTCAGAGCTGGAGCAGAAATACACCCCCTCCCAGGCAAGGCAGCTACTCAATGCCGGAATCCTGCCCGTATGGGCACAGAAGGGCAAAGGACTAATCGTCATCAAGGGAATCACGACAAGTAAGGAGCAGATCAACGTTACCCGGACGACGGACCACGCGGTGAGGCTGGTAAAGTCGACGGGCGACCAGTTCATCGGAACCCTAAACAACGCCACGGGCAGAGCCGCCCTCAAGGAGAAGATCACGGAACTGATGCTACGGATGGAGAACGAGGGTGCGATCGTGCCGAGCACAGACGGTTCAGAGCCAGCTTTCATTGTGGATGTATACAGCTCACAACTCGACTTCGCTCAGGGAATAGTCAGAGTCGACTTGGCCGTGAGGCCTGTCCGGGCGATAGACTACATCTACGCGACCATAACGGTCCAGGCATAGGAGGTGATGTGGAGTGTCATTAATGATTGTATCTGCGGCGAAGAGCAAGGTTACCGTAGATGGCAACGAGGTCGAAGGCGTCCAGTCTATAGACTTCAAGGTACGTAGGAGACAAGCAGACATAGAGGCCATAGGAGTAGCAGAGCGCATAGGAATAGAGTCGGGACAAGTGATTGTAACAGGCTCCCTCAGGATCAGCTCAATTAACACAGCGCTAGACGATTTCCTTTATCCGGTAGACCCACCGGGCTTCAACATGGTCTTGACCCTCAACGTGGCTGAGGGGACACAAGTCAGACAGATAACCTTCGACGAGTGTTACCTCGATGACAAGACCTTTGAGATGACGGCGAATGGCGTCGGTGTCACGGCATACAACTTTACTTCAACTAGGGTAAGGGAAGAATAGGGAGTAACCTAGCTAAGAGAAAGGGACCGAGATGAGTGGGACGAAGAGGCTTACGAAGGAGGACATCCTTAAGGGCAAGGAAAGACACGAGCCGCTGTACGTCGAGGAATACGACGCAGAAGTCGTGATAAGACCTCTGACTGATGGCGAACTCACCAACATCTTCTCCCTAATCGGAAACGTCCCACTCAACGAGGATGGCACCCCAGACATAGCAAGTATGGACGCCACGAAGAACTTCGAGGCCCTAAGGATGGCTGCCTCCATGGGAATGGTGGAGCCGAACCTGACGAAGGAAGATGTCTCTGATATGAAGTTCGGGGTACCTGAGTTCATCGGCATGAAGGTACTAGAGATCAGCGGAGTAACATCGAGTGAGGAAGCTAAAAAAAAAGCTAGAGATGGAGGAGTTCGTTAAGAGCCCTGACGGTCTTGAGCTCTCAACCCTCTGCCTCGACTACGGGTACAAACTCGCTGACAGCCCAGGGGACCTCACACGGGATCAGATCAACTTCCTTATTTTTGCATTGTCGCATCGACTAAAGCAGATGAGTTACTCCAGGCCAACAGAGAGCGACACCACAAGGATCATATTCGAGTAGATCAACGTGAACCATTCAGAGGGGAACCTCACATGAGCCGCTTCGAGACGCTCGTCAAGAAAACCTTGGAGATGCAGAGAGCCAGCGCCTACGCTCTACCCGTACTTGGACCTAACAAAGCCATCTCCTCAATGATAAACAAGTTATACGAAATAGGCATCCCCGACAATCTTAACACCTTGGCTTTAAGAATGGTCGGAATAATGAGGCGAGTCGCTCGACTGCAAGTGGCCATCTCAACGCCAACGATACCCGCCATTCTATCCCAGGAGCCAGCTTACAAGGTAGCTGAGTTCGAAGAGGCGTATCCAAGAATTGAGGAACCCCAAAAATTTGTCGTTACCAGCAGGTTTGATCCCCTAACCAACATCATCAGGAGAATGGTAAGAAGCTTCCTTAGGCGCCCACGTAGACCAGAGCGCGGGCGCGCACCCGAACCACTTTCCATAAAAAAGGAAAAAGGATACACAATCCCCGAGTACATACAGAGAATCATAGCAGCGATACCGCCGTTGGCGTATGTTCCCCCTGAATTGAGACACAGACCGGAGATCGAGAAGCCTGAATTAATCGCTGAAACCCGACTTGAGGAAATATCAGTTCCCAAGAGTGTGGACGTCCCAGATAGGTACTATGAAATCGTCGAGGAATACGAGGTCCCTGGTAAGAGAGTCCCTCTGATGCCCAGGGCGGAACTCTCAAGGGCGAAAACTCCCTCTCTGAGGATAACCCCCCAAGTGAGAATAGTCCGCCAGACGTTCCAAGACCTCGCTAAATGGGCCGCCGGCGTGAGCGCCGCCCAGCCAGCCGTCACGAAGATGGGTCTCGTCGATAATTACGTGGACATGCAGGCATCGATCCACGATGTCGTCAGCCAGCAGATAGATGTCCGGAAAATCAGACCAACATATGATTGGAGGCCGCTAATTCTGGAGGCGACGAAGATCGCCAGCGAGCAAGTGTTCGCATGGGGTAAGGATGAAATGGAGGCCGGCCGACCAGGGGTCTTTAGGGGGCCGCAGATCGAGAGGGCAGTGGAGGCTGTAGAGGGCCTCGCTGAGGACGAGCTCTCCCCCTTGGTCACTGACATACTGACGAGAGAGGCGGAGAGCAAGGCCGCCCTGGTCTCCTCCGAAGTGGAAAGAGTTACACGACAGCTGGCCGAGGAGGCGGCCGAGACCTACAGGCAGGCATTAACCCAGTTGATGCCGGTACACCGCCGGGCGGCTGTCAAGGAGCTGGTCCACGCGCCCGGACTCAAGGAGCTTGTGACCAAGAAGCTCCGCACCTCCCTTGAGATAATAGGCATTAGGGAAGCAATCTCGGAGGAGGTCAGAGAACGAGGGATGGAGTTAGGCAAGAAACATCCTCTTCACGAGTATATCGCGAGGGTGGCGAGGCTTGCCGGGGTCGCAAGGCCCGAGGTTCCCACGCATCCTGTTGTGGAAGAGGATATGGTACCTGCCACATCGCCTTTCCACCCGCTTCACGAGTACATCACAATGGCATCGAGGCTTGCCGGGGTCACAAGGCCCGAGGTTCCCACGCATCCGATCGGAGAAGAGGATATGGTACCTGCCACATCGCCTTTCCACCCGCTTCACGAGTACATCACAATGGCATCGAGGCTTGCCGGGGTCGCAAGGCCCGAGGTTCCCACGCATCCTGTTGTGGAAGAGGATATGGTACCTGCCACATCGCCTTTCCACCCGCTTCACGAGTACATCACTAGGGTGGCGAGGCTCGCCGGGATCACACGAGTAGAGCTGCCTGCCCCCATGGAAGAATTGATGGCGCCGACCCCAACGCCGTTACGCCCTCTGCAAGACTACATCGACATCACTGCCAAGCTTGCAGAGGTCGCTAAGTTGGAGGAACCCATAATTTCGATCGAGGAGGAAGTGGAGGAGATCGCCGGGGCCCCCCGGCACCCCATAAGGGCTTATCTCGATCTGGCATCCAGGTTAGGGGAATTCATGAGCGCACGCGCAGCCGCTGTTTATGGGATAACCGCTGCTCATGTTCCCGAGGTGGAATATCTGGGTGGGAAGCTGGAAGTCTCCAAGGCCTTCGATTACATTAGCGTATTGAAGGAAATCGTCACTTCAAAGGTGGAGGCCGAGAAGGTTTTGACGGCATCCTTGAGCGGAGTGGTTTCCAGCCTGCTGGAGGTCCCCCTGGGGGAACAGGCACCTGAGGTAGTTGGCCTGGAGTTCCCTGTATCGGTGCCGAGCCCGAGGCTTCTGGACATGGTGTCCGTGCTCTCGCGTGTCGAGACGATCCCCGGCACGCAGAGGCCTCCATCGGTCAGGCGGGAGCGTGTCGTGGAGAGGCGGCGCCCCATAGATATAAAGGTCGAGCCAAAGATAGGTGATATCGACCTCAAAGAGCTGGAGAGGAAGATAGCCCGCATCCTGAGGGAAGAGGCTCGAAGGTATGGTGTGTACTGATGAGCATAGAGCTCGATAAGATACCCCTGATAAAGCACACCCGGGACGACGACACCGGGAAGACGAAAGTGATCAACAGCGTCTACAACGTGAAGGTCGAGGAGAGGCGGAGCGTCGTCGAGCACAAGATACCGGGGATGGAGGGGGGAGTGCTCCAGGACCTTGGGAGGGAGCCTGTCCGCATCTCCTTCGAGGGCGTGATCTACGGCGAAGGGGCGAAGGAAGCCCTGAAGAACATCAGGTCGAAGTTCAAGGCCGGTAAACCCGTTCCCTTCTCGTCGGACGTCTCGGGCGTGGCCGAGGTCACCGACGTTCTGATTGAGAACCTCCAGGTGGACGATATGGGGGGGATGCCGAACAACTACAAGTA
>CAYFYM010000056.1:0-2563 GCA_964347405.1 uncultured Candidatus Bathyarchaeia archaeon
TCCAGGACCTCCCCCCTCATCTTACCGGTCTCCGTGTCCACCATCAGCTGGGTCACCGGGTTGAAGGGCTCGAACTGGGGCTCCAGGGGCGCCAGCGCCATGGCCACCTTCTCGACGTCGCGGAAAAGGGCGCCGGTGCCGGGGCGACCCAGCTCCACGACTATGCCGGCGTCTCCGTCGCGAAGCCTGCCGGTCACGTCGTTGGTCTTGATCTCCTCGGTGCCCCTGCCGCCTACGCCGGTCCCCTCGTGGACGACGGTGGGGTCGCTGAACGCCGCCCTGAGGCTCCGGGGGTACTCCAGGTCCGGCGGTGTCAGGGCGCCGGTTGGGCAGACGTCCACCGCCGCCAAGTACTGGAGGCGCAGAAACGAGAGGACGCCCCTCACGATCCTCACGAAGACCGGCGGGTACCCCTCGTCTCTCAGCACCCTGTAGCATGTGCTACACTCCACGCACTCGTCCTGGTTCACCACGGACTTGCCGTCCGTGTCCAGGGAGATGGCCCCCATGGTGCACACGGCGTGGCAGTTGCCGCACCCCACGCACCTCGATTTATCTATATCCAACACGATCCACTCCAGCCGTCGCCTCCACGTCTTGGACGCCTTTCTCTAGCAGAGAGGCTCAGGAGAAATAAGATTTTGCTCATGAATCTCGACGTACAGATAGACGCTTACACAACCCGTTAAACGATGCTTGGCGCCTGCGTAGACTCGATCACGTCTGATCGTTCTGGAATAGCTCGATCAGCTCCCCGTCGGGCCCCTTGAAGAACGCGATCCGAAGCCGCAGAGGCGGCTCGCTGGACAACGTGACGTCTCTGGTCTCCACGGTGACCTCGGCCCCGGCGGCCCGCGCGGCCTCGATGGCGGATTCACAGTCATCGACCCTCAGGGCAAAGTGACGGAAGACGCCGTCGCCGTAACCCTGATCGGGGTCGCCCTGAGAGACCTCGAAGTAGTTACCGTCGCCGGTGTCTAGCAGGACGGTCCGTTTCGGGTGCTGGCCCCAGGAGAATCGCTCGACGAAGCCGAGCCCCTCGGAGTAGAACCTGATGGTCTCATCCAGATCTCTTACCTTCATAGATACGTGGTGGAAGCCGCATCCCTTGATCTTCTTGTTACTGCCGGGCATCTCGTATCTCTCAGGGCGTAGTGATTCCATGGATGATTAAGGTTTGTGTGTACCCGATATTTGACGGGTAGACAACAATGCAGATGCGATGTAGAAAGATTCAATCGTTGCATGAACGCACTGCGTTTATCCTTTCTTCTTGGCTAGCTGTCTCCTGGCGTCCTCCTCGGGGCTGATGAGCTCCTCGATTATGGTGTCCAGCCTGCTGTAGATGTGGCAGTTCTTGCAGTGGAATACCATCTTGCCGGTAGAGTAGCGCTTCCCGCTTCTCCTGTTGACCTCGGCCACGAGGGCTTCGAGGAATATCTGTATGCCCGCCAGGTTGGCGGGGAGCCCCGCGTAGCCGTCCCAGGACCTGAAGTACCCGGTGGTGTGCAGCTTCCCGTCGAGGATCTCCAAGTCGAGTATGGTGAGGCACGGTGGCTCGTGCTTCATGCCGGCGAGCTCCTTCCGCAGGTCCTCGGGTCGTCTGATGAGCAGCACCACCTGCCGGTCCCGGGGCTCCTCCACGAGCCTCTGTATGGCCAGCTCCACCTGGTCGATGGGCTCCCTGAGCCGCCCCCCGTAGGTGTACGTCTCGCCCTCCGCCTTCTCGCCGAGCCACAGGTACTGGAGGGCGTAGCCGGTGACGTACTTCATGTCGCATGGGGCCTTGTCTGCGATGAGGGGGCGGGTGTGGGGGTTCTCTATCTCGAGGGTGAGGTTGAGCTTCCTGGTCGCGGTTACCTCGGAGCCGTATCCCACGTAGAAGGGGTCTCCCTTGGTCCAGATGGCTTCCAGTGCCTTGTACCAGCCGTCGGGTATGTCGAAGGCCTTGATGTGCATGTACCTCATGGGCGTCCCACAAGTACGGGGCGTTGCGGGTATATACTTTTTAGCACTGGGTGTGGGTTCAGGCTTTTCACGGAGGCGCTGGAGGAGAGTGGGAGAGCCGGTTGGTGTGATGGGGGTGCCGACTCGGCATTTTCCTTGTAACTGGTTACTTATTATAAGCGTTTTTCTAGGGTCTCACTAATTTTTATTCACTAGTTTTCTATTTATTAAAGGTAAATTTATGTTTAGGTTCTTGGTGGGCTGTAAGGCTGAGGCAGTCACAGTTATTCTCATTTTTACTGTAACTAGGTTATGGGTAACTCTTCAAACCAGACGTACTTGGTGGCTGTCTACGATGCGGGTTGGTTAGAGCCGAAAAATCGTGTAAAAGTTGGTTATGGAACGTGTGCACCTATTTTCGAGCCAAGACGACTTCGAGGTTCTCGTCTAGATCTTTGGTGCCGCCTAAGAGAGACTCGTGGAAAACTATGTCCCTGAACCCAGCTTCATGAAGCAAACGCGTGAGGTCTTCTCTTCTGTACGCCACCATGCTCGATGCATGGGGTGTAACCTTGCCGGTTTCAGCGTCTATGATGTAATATCTGGTGGTGGCGAT
>CAYFYM010000057.1:0-2672 GCA_964347405.1 uncultured Candidatus Bathyarchaeia archaeon
AGCGGAAGAGGCCGTTCTGCAACAGGTGTGGCCGGGGCTACTTCATGGCCGACCACGGCGACAGGTACACCTGCGGCAACTGCGGCTTCACGATCTTCAAGAAGAAGGAAGAGTAGCCAAGCCGGCATCCCGACGCCTATCCCAGTATAGGCGACGTGTTTTGATGAAAAACCCCATACCGTAGCTACGGCATAGTCTGCCTAGGAGTGTTCAACATGAAGCTGCGGGTAAACGGGGAAAGGCTGTGGGGCTCCCTCATGGAGATGGGGGAGGTGGGGAGAGAGGGAGAAGGCGTGAACCGCCTAGCCCTCAACGACGCCAATAAGGATGGGAGGGATCTTTTCGCGGGGTGGCTCAGGGACGAGGGGCTGGAGGTCCGCGTAGACGAGATAGGTAACGTTTTCGGCGTCAGAGAAGGCATCGACGGAGAGACGGCGCCCATCGTGGTCGGCAGCCACCTCGACACCGTCAGGGAGGCGGGGGTCTTCGACGGCGCGCTGGGCGTGCTCTCCGGCCTAGAGATCATGAGGCTTCTTAACCAGCATGACTTCGAAACAGAGAGAGCCGTCGCCGTCGCCGCGTTCACCAACGAGGCGGGGGCGCGGTTCCAGCCGGACATGATGGGCAGCATGGTCTATACCGGGCAGCTCGACGTGGAGAAGGCGTGGGCCGCCTCCGACGACGACGGCGTCACGGTGAAGGACGAGCTGCAGCGCATAGGCTACCTCGGCGTCGACGAGATTGAGGCCGGCAGCTACCTTGAGCTACACGTCGAGCAGGGGCCCGTGCTCCACAGCGAGGGGCTGGACATAGGCGTCGTCGAGGGCGTGCAGGGGATGGCGTGGTGGGACGGCGAGTACACGGGTGAGGCGAACCACGCGGGCACCACCCCGCTGGGCCTCCGCCGTGACGCCCTGCTCGCCGCCGCCGAGCTGTGCATCAGGCTTCGGGAGACGGCTGAGAGGCTGGGCGAGGGGTCTGTGGCGACCATGGGTAGGCTCCACCCCAGGCCGGACGTGAGGAACGTCGTGCCGGGCGGCGCCTTCTTCACAGTGGACTTCAGGCAGTACGATCGCGTGCTATACGAGGAAGGGCAGAAAATCGTGGCCAAGCTGGTGGAGGAGGTGGCCGAGAGGCACGGCGTCGATGTCAGCCTAACCCAGACGGTTGACGCGAAGCCTGTGAGGTTCGACCCGGATATGGTGGGGCTCGTGGAGAGGAAGACGAGGGATCTGGGGCTGTCCCACAGGGTGATGCACAGCGGCGCCGGGCACGACGCCCAGTTCATGAGCCACGTCTGCCCGACGTCGATGGTCTTCGTGCCTTCCATCGGGGGCAGGAGCCACTGCCCCGAGGAGAAGACCTTGAAGGCCGACTGCGTCAACGGCGCAAACGTCCTGCTCGGGTGCGTCTTGGAGCTTTCAGGGGTTGACCGCGCCTAGGCCCGTGTGTGACTAACGTAAAATAGAGGACCGTCGAAGGAGTAGCCGTGGAGGAGTCTGTTCGGAACTGTGATTACTGTGGGGCTCAGACAGTCACCCCCTATAGGTGCCCCGGGTGCGGCTCCAATTTCTGTCGCCGGCATCGTCTCCCAGAGCAGCATGACTGCGTATCCATAAGGAAGCCTTCAAGGGAGAAGCCGAGTCCTCGACGCAGAGGCTGGGTAGGGCTCTTGGCTAGATCAGCGGTGTTCCTGGTCGCTCTGGGGGCTGCGTTGTATCTGCTGGACATGTTTGGGGTCGTCGACATCCAAGATTTGGTTGAACACCTTCAGGGGTTCGTGGCTGAGTTCACGTGACCTACCGGAATCACTACTTTAATATTGAAAAGATCACGCTTTTATCTGTCCCAGATGTGAGCCCGTGGCCAAGCATGGATAAGGCACCGGACTTCTAATCCGGAGATCGAGGGTTCGAATCCCCCCGGGCTCGCCAAATTTTGATTCTAAATCCAACCCGTTATCAAAACACTGAATTTCACAAGGTTTCTCTGTCATCTATTCACGAATATTAATTGTAAAAGCGATTCTAAATTTTTTAATCCTTTATCATGTTTTCAGTTGAAAAATCAAGATAGATTTGTTAGAAGTTAGGTGTAATCTCATTTGTATGAAAGGTCTCCAAAGATTACTTAGAGTTAAACGATAATCAGTGAACAGATTCATAATAACTTAGTTACAACATATGGTGCTCTAACCCATGTTAGTGATTAATAATCAATATATCTTCACGGACCAAGTCCACGTCAAATAGTGATATCTAATGCAATATTTCATACCATACGTTGCTGGAAGTGAGGCGCAGACCCCTATACAGGTAGAGAAAGAGTTAGCACTAGCATTCTTGGTGGGGCTAAGTAGGGAGGAACGCGGTGAACCGACGGCTTTAATGAAAGTTCAATACCCATTCAGGGTCTACACAGTTGATGACGAGAAAATTATATTTGACCTATTGGAGTATTCTGAATCCGATAAACACCTTCTGCTACCAAAGGACCTCTCAGAGATCCTCGATGAATACGACAAGATTGAGAACAGTGAAGATAAAAAAGTATGGCTCAATACGGTCATAACGTTGCTGAGTGAACAACAGGAGTACGCCACAGTCAGTGTTAAAGGACTAGTTGAGCAGCGGCCTGTGGTGACCTACCTCTTAGAAGCCTCAGGCACCGAA
>CAYFYM010000058.1:0-4596 GCA_964347405.1 uncultured Candidatus Bathyarchaeia archaeon
GACGCCCTCGCCGAAGTACTCCCGGGGGACGCCCACGCGGAGCCCCTCAACGGGCTCACCGGCCTTTGCCGTATAATCCTCCACAGGAGCGTGTAGAACCGTTGAGTCGTACCCGTCCGGACCCGAGATGACCGAGAGGAGCAGCGCCGCGTCCCGCACCGTCTTCCCCATGCAGCCTATCTTGTCAAGGCTGTTGGCGTAGTCGATGAGGCCCCACCTGCTGGTCCTGCCGTAGGTTGGGGTGATGCCAACGACGCCGCAGAAGGATGCGGGGCAGCTTATGCTGCCGCCCGTGGACTCGGATATGGCTAGGTGCGGGAACTCGGCGGCGGCGGTGACCACGGCGGCGCCGCCCGAGCTGCCGCCGGGGCTCCTCTCCTGGTCGTGGGGGTTGAGGGGGACGCCGTAGGGCGTGTTGACGTTGAAGGTGCCGAACCCGAACTCGTCCTGCGCCGTCTTGCCGAGGATGGCGGCGCCCTCCAGCCTGCACTTGGCCACGACGGTGGCGTCGAAGGGGGGCATGTATCCCTCAAGCACCCTGGAGCCGGCGGTGGAGGGCATCCCCCCGACGCAGACGTTGTCCTTGACGGAGACGCTGACGCCTGCCAGCCGCCCCTCGCCGCCAGCGTCCAGAGAGTCTGCTAAGTAATTGAAGGCGTTGTACCTGCGGTCTATGCTGCGGGCCTGCTCTAGGACATTCACTGTATCCGCGGCCCCCTGAAGTAACCGTCCTCCCTGTGCTCCGTGTTGGCGAGGGGGTCCCAGCTCCACCCGCGGGCCTCGTCGTCCCTGAGGACGTCCATGAGCGTGATAGGGTGGTAGCTGGGTTCCACGCCCTGGGTGTCCACCTCGTCCAGCTCCCTGAACGCCTCGAGGATCACCTTGAGCTGCTTCTCGTACCTGTCCAGTTCGTCGTCAGATAGGTTTAGGTGGGCCGCCTCGGCCACGCGGCGGACCATGCCTCGGTCTATCTCAGAGTCAGACAGCTCGGCGCACCTCCGTGGGGTGGATAGAAACCTGGCTAGATTCCGGAGGCGAAGCGTGTGACGGTATTAATGCATTCACCTGTCAACATTTTCACCTCGACGCCACGGATACAGCCGGCATGCTATATAAGACTTGTCGTGTCGCCAACTGTCTTGTTTAGCAGCACTTTTTTATATATTGAGAGAAGGATCAAGGAAATTATTATTGAGGCTATGGGAAATCCGGGTATCCCTGAATCTTGCTCATCTTCTTCTACTATGCTTGGGCTGCTGGATTCGACTCGGCTCCACTCACCAATTTCAGCATCGAACTTCCATAACTCTCCCAGTTCAGTCTGTCCATCTATTCCACCGAAAAGTACAACGCCTCCCTCCTCTGGGACATATACCATTGCGCCACATTGACCCTCAGGTGGTGAGACCGAGGGGTTGAGCTCGCTCCACTCGTTGGAGGCGTAGTCGTAGAGCCATGTGCCGCCGAGGTCTTGGTCTATACTGGGGCCGCCGCCGAACATCACTACTTTTCCAACGCCAGGGTCGAATGCCATGTACTGCCAGTATCGCATGGGTGGCTTGGGTTGGGTATCGATCATGGTCCATGTGTTTGATTGGTAATCGTATCTCCACCAGTCATCCACTTTCCCGCGCGAGCGTCCCAGGTTTATGTTTCCTCCCCAGAGTAGCATGGCTTGGTTTGTGGAGTCCCATATCATGCGGCATCCATAGGTTCTCGGTGGGCTGCCCGTTGGGCTCATCTCTGTCCATGTGTCTGTTTTTGGGTCGTATGCCCACGTGTCGTTGAGTATGCGGATGTCAACTGAGTCGTCGGTTAGCCCCCCGTACATTATGAAGACTTGGTTATTTGGGTCGTAGCAGAAGGCTGCGTCTCCTCGTCTTATGGGTCCTGTGCTGTGTCTTCGAATTCTCCACCTGTTTTTCACTACGTCGTAGACGTATGTGAAGTCGTTGTTGTTGGTGAATACCACTATCTTCTCGTCGTCGGGGCTGTACGCCATCTCGAAGTTGTTGGAGGCGGGTATGCCCGCTGCGTTTAGCTCGCTCCATGCGCCGTCTTGGAAGGTCCACATGTCGCTATAGCTGTACCATCCGCGTCCTGAGTCATATGCGCCCGATACCAGTATGAGGCGTTGGTTGGCTGTGTCGTAGATGAGTCCTGGTCCCATACGGGGCTCTGGACCAGCTGAGGCTGCTGGGGTAATGATTGCGAATATGATTAGTGGGAGTAGGATGGTGTGTCGGTGTCTCATGTGTTATTGTGAATTGAATTTGCTTAATGAAAACTCCTCAAGAGCCAGCATGGGAACATAGCAATCAATATGCAATATAGATACTGTGAAGCAGAGGATCTCTAGTATTGTTTAATCTTTTTTTTTCAGCCCTAAAACAATATCCAATTCCTAAACTGAACATCTAGCATTTTTCTAATAATACTGTACTGTTTTTATTCTATGTTAAGCAGTCTTGAAAAACAAGTCTTCAACTACATAGAACAAAACCGAGAGCCCATGATCAAATTCCTCCAACAGATGATCAGGATCGACACCCAAACACCGCCAGGACACGACTACGACAAAATCTGCGATCTACTAGCAGAAAAATACCATGCATTGGGCTATATAACAAGCCTCCACACAGCCACTGAGAAATACCTCGAAAAGTCAGGAGCCACCCACATGGGTTTGGTAGGACCAAGAACCAACATTGTCGCCACCCTCAGAGGAACAGGAAAAGCATCAACGCTGCATATCAGCGCCCACACAGACACCGCAGCCATCCAGACCGAGGCCAGAGTCCCTGAGGGCCGTGGACCAGCGCATCTCGGAGCCCATGGAGGAGAGGCTCGGCGACTCCAAACGCTGGCTATTCAAGCTGGCCCGGGACATCAAGCCCTACAGGAGCTTCGTCCCTGTCCTCGAGGAGAACCTTGACGCCATGGCCCCATGGCTTGAGGCTAGGACTTGAAGGGGTTCCTGCCGCTTATGCAGTAGGTGCAGACGTGGTCCCTGGGCAGCCCCACGGCCTTCAGTATGTGCTCCTCGTCGTTGTACCGCACCCGGTTGATGCTGGGGAGACCCTTGGATACCAGGTCCCCTATCTCCTCTAGGCTCTTCCCCTCGTACGGCTGCGCCGCCAGGGGCTTGTCCGGGGGGTCGCTGAAGCACGGGTGGAATATTGGGGCATAGCTCACCAGATACTCCACCTCCCTGGCCCCTGCCTTGACGAGGTTCTGGGCCACCGACTCGCTGACGGTGCCCCTGACGATGCTGTCGTCGGTGATGATCACCTTCTTGCCGTCCACGGTCTCCCGTATGATGTTGTGCTTCAGGTCAGAAGCCAGCTTCCTTGTCTCCGGGTCGTCGATGATGTACGTCCTCCCCATGTACGCGTTCTTGATGACGCCCTCGTCCGCGGTGACGCCGAGGCCCTCCGCGACCCCCGTGCACACCGAGCGTCCCGAGTCGGGCACCGGGATGACCACCAGGTCGTCCGTGGCGCCCTTCGTCACCCCGTACTCGTCCCTGAGGCCGTGGAGCTCCACGAGTGCGTGGCCCAGCGCCTTGCGCGCCACGTGAACCGCCTTACCCTCTATCACCGAGTCCGGGCGGCCGAAGTACACCCACTCGAAGACGCAGTGGGCCGGCCGTGGCGGCAGCACCTGTGTCTCCTCGACGCCCGCCTCGTCCATGCAGAGCATGGAGCCGGGGGTGACGTCCCTCCTCGTGGTGAAGTGCTCGCCCATGTTCTCCAGCACGTCCATGGGGGCGGACTCGCTTGCGACGTAGCCGCTCTCCTCGTTGGCTGCCACGTACAGCGGCCTAACGCCGCGCTCGTCCCTGGCTGCGTACAGTCTGCTCTCGTACTCGTCTCTGTCCCAGACGCAGGCCACCAGGCTGTAGTAGGCGTCCCTGTGGCGCCTCATGGTCTCCGCAAGGGCGTCCCTGAACCCCTTGCCTTCGCCTAGAAACTTGTTGAGGCTGCCCGCGATCACCATCTCGCTGGTGCCCCCTTCACAGGGGGAGTAGCCGTCCAGCGCCAGGCTGTACACGAACCGGCTGTGGCGCCTCGACTCGTACGGCGGGTAGCCGTTCCCGGCGTTCTCGCCGCTGGCGCAGCCCACGGCGGCGTAGTCGTCGGGGTGCATGAAGGAGAGGAACTGTTCATCGAAGACGCCGCTGGCCAGCCCCCTCCCCTTCCACGTCCTGAGGCTGTGGTCGCCCGCCGCCGTGAGGCCACTGCTCTCCTGGCCCCTGTGCTGCACCCCGTACAGTGTCTGAAGGATCTTGGCGCAGGCTCCCTGCCTCGAGTATACGCCGACGACGCCCTTCATACCCATGATTGATCGGTTACAACTTAAAAGGCCAGCGGCCCCGATGTTGCGTTTTCCATGAAATTTTGCACTCGGGGTGCAACCGCCGTCACCCCCGCCTTATATAGAACGCGCCCTCAATGAAGCCGCGTGGAGACCACGGAGCTGAGGAACAGGATCAAGGACGCGGTGGCCCTCCTCGAGAACTATAGAGGCTTCGGCCCCATGGTGGGTGAAGGCATCGACGCCCTGAACAGGATAGACGCCTGCTTGGCGGAGCCC
>CAYFYM010000059.1:0-6628 GCA_964347405.1 uncultured Candidatus Bathyarchaeia archaeon
TCGCCAACCTTCCCTTCGCGGCCAGCTTCATAGTGGGCTTCGGCATGGGCCTCAAGATGGGGTGAGCGCCACACAGAAAAGTGTCTCGAAGAAGAGATGCGTCTCATCGAGTTTTTCTACGTCGTACCCTCTGAAATCGGATGCGGTTAGACCTGTGTGGTCGCTGTAGACCATCAGTATAGAGCCTTTTTTCTTCAGGTAGCTGCGGGCTTCACGGAGGAACCGTCTAACAGTCTCGGCCCCGGCCTCGCCGCCTGCCCAAGACGCCTCGTCGCAGTCGCCGCCTCCGGGGAGATAGGGAGGGTTGAACAGTATCCAGTCATACACGCCTTCCACGTTCTCGAAGAGGTCCGACGTGACGAACTCCATCTTTCCCGCCGCGCCCACGGCCGTCGCGCGCCTCTCAGACGCCTCGACGGCGGCGGGGTTCACGTCCACGGCGACGACCTGGGATACCTTGGGCTTCGCAGCCGCATCGACGGCCAGTATCCCAGACCCGGTACCCATGTCCAACACCACTCCGTTGACGAGCCTTCGAACGTGCCTCGCCAACAGGTAAGAGTCCTCCCCGGGCCGGTAGACGTCCTCCATCACATGGGCTTCGTCTCACTCACTGAAAAAGGGTGGCACGGCCCACCCGCAGCCCTTAAACCCCTTGGCCCTCGTATTCAGGACATGGAGATCACGGTGCTGGGCACGGCCTCCATAGGGGGCGTCCCGGAGTGGGACTGCACATGCCCCAACTGCACGGCGGCGCGGATCGACCCCGCCCTAAGGAGAACCAGGTCCTCGATAGCAGTCACCGACGACGGGGACAGGTACATCCTCGTTGACGCGGGCCACGACCTCAAGACGCAGCTGGAGACGCACGGCCTGACGCCCCGCCCCGACAGGGCGGGGGAGACCCACAGGGAGTCCAGGCTGGACTCCGTTTTCCTCACCCACGGCCACGCCGACCACACGGTGGGCGTCGCCGAGTTCTGCACAGGGAAGAGCTTCGAGCTGCCCCTGTACGGGCCGCCGGACCTCATCGACTTCCTGTTCGGCTCCGAGGAGGCCCCCAGCTACTTCGGGGAGCTGGGACGGCTGGCCAAAGACTACGTCAAGCCGGTGAAGCTGGCTGCGGGCGAGACCGTGACCAGGCTGGGAGGCATTGAGATCATGGGCTTCGAGGTAAGTCACACCCAGGCGCTCCCCGGCGGCAGGAGGTACCCCAGCACCACCTACGCCTACGAGGTCAGCGGCGGCGGAAGGCTCGTGTACGCCCCGGACATAGGGCTGCTGGACGACGCGATCCTCTCACGGATCGAGGGTTGCGACGTTTTCCTCGTGGACGCCACCTTCTGGCGGGACGACGAGCTGCAGAGGGTGAGCGGCATCCCCGTCACCAGCTACCAGTTGGGCCATGTTCCCCAGGAGGAGGCGGTCGAGATACTGTCCGGCGTCGACGTGGGCAGGGTCATCTACACCCACTTCAACCACACGAACCCCGTGCTCGACCCGAAGAAGCCCCAGAGGAAAATGGTGGAGGCCGTCGGACACGAGAACGCGTTCGACGGCATGAAGATAAACGTCTAGTAGGTCCTGCTGACGTAGGCCACGTACTTTGCCTGGTCGCCGCACACGATGCAGCCTCCTGTGGGCCTCTCCTCCGGGTCCCACCTGGTCCCCCGTACCTCCCCGGACACCATGTCCTTTATGTTGAAGGCGCAGTCGGGGTCGCCGCACCAGTTGACTCTCACGATCATCCGCGACTCCATGTAGGCCCTTAGCTGGTCCATGTCGTATGCGTCCACGACGAGGCTCTCCAGCTTCGCCCTGTCCCTGTCCCTGAGGCTCGTGAATATGGCGTCGAAAAGCTCACGCACCCTATCGACTAGCTTGGCCTCGTCCACGACGGTCTTCTCGAACGTGTCCCTCCTCACCAGTGTGGCTTTTCTGTCCCTGGCCTCCCTGGGCCCCACCTCAAGCCGCAGCGGGACGCCGTACATCTCCCACCTGTAGTACTTGTCCCCCGGGTTGAACCTGGGGTCGTCGTCCAGCACCGCCCTGACGCCAGCCTCGGTGAGCCTGTTATACAGCTCCTCGGCGTAGCTGTTAGCCTGCTCCTCCTTCCCCTTGAACAGGATGGGCACCACCACGACCTGCCTGGGGGCTACGTCGGGGGGCAGCACGAGGCCGTGGTCGTCGCCGTGGTGGGCTATCACCGCCGCCAGGGTGCGGCCGAACCCCATGCCGTAGCAAGTGGTGGCGGCGTACGCCTGACCGCCTACCGCGTCCTCGTAGGTGAGCTCGAACGCCTCGGCGAAGTTGTGGCCCAGCTGGTGCACCGTGCCTATCTGGTTGACCTTGCCGTCCGGGTTCCACGTGTCGAAAGCGATGCTGTAGTCGGCCCCAGCGAACTTGTCGAAGTCGGGCCTCTTCAGGGTGATGTAGCTGAGACCGAGCCTGTCGTAGACGCTCCTGTATATGTCGGCGGCCCTCCTCACCTCTGCCTCGGCGTCGTCGTAGTCCACGTGGGCCGTGTGGCCCTCGTTCCACAGGAACTCTCTTCCACGGTAGAGGGGCCGCGTTGCCTTGGTCTCGTACCTGTACACGTTGCACGTCTGATGCATCTTTATGGGCAGGTCCTGATGGCTTCTGAGCCAAAGCCTGAACATGGGGTAGATGGCCGTCTCGCTGGTGGGCCTGAGTATAAGGCGGCGGTCCAGCAGGTTCTCGCCCGCGTGGGTGATCCAGAACACCTCGCCTGCGAAGCCCTCGATGTGGTCCTCTTCCTTCTGAAACGCGTCCTCCGGTATCACGACTGGGAACTGCATCGGCTCGTTGCCGTTCTCCTCAAGCCCTTCCTCAAGCATCGCTATGATGCGTTTAGCCACGCTGAACCCCCAGCCGGTGTAGACGGTGAAACCCTTCACGGGGTACCTGTCGTCGGCTATCTTGGCCTCGAGGAGCACGTTGTCGTACCACTCGCTGAAGCTCTCCTTGGGGATCAGCTCCTTCCTTTCAGAGGGGTCTTTCCCAGTCATCGTCAACTCCTCTTACCACAGGTGATGTCATCGGGTTTTTTAAAAGTAGGGGAACGAAGCCGCTCCTGCGCTGGCTGGGCTTTCAATAGCCGCCGGCGAATGGTAAACTATATCCATACTGTACATTTATGTGATCCATGCTTGAGATAGACGTCGATGACATAGTCTGCATGGAGGAGACGCACATAACCGTGAGGGGGTACAGGAGGAGGACGACGGTCCCGTCACGCGTGTTCAAGTTCCTTGAGCTTGGCGACGGGGACGTGTTGAGGTGGGTAGCCACCAAGGACGGCACGGTTTTCATCACCAAGAAGACCGTGTGATAAAACGTGGGGGGTCTCCACTTACGCGCACGGTTCACCGGTCGCAGGTACGTGTGTTGAATATATGTTGGTCAGAGGCAAACCGTCGCTGACACACATCATTAGATTTATTGTCATTTACTTCTAAATATTTAATTTTAGTAGGAGAAAATATATTCTCATTATACGGAATTAGTTACTTCTAGGAAGCGGGCGGATGATACCACCATTAAACGCGGTTTTTCGATTGTTTAATGGAGTCGTAACCATAGCCATTGCTTCTCTCCTTCTCTCCATCTTCAGGAAAACGAACAAACGCTTCTACCTCTACTGGGGCGTCGGATACGTGTTGTATGGAGTAAACATCATCCTAAGGATGCTTACGCCAACGGAGTTAGGCATCAGCTTCCTTGGGATCATCGCCTTCCTTTTACTCATGTTTGGCTTCGCGATGATGGTGGCGGGCATAGGTGAGCTCGTTGACAAAACCGGCACTTTCCTCGCTTCGTCGCTGAGCATTATACTGCTACCGTTCCTCCAGTTCACTCTAGGCAGAGAATGGGTGCCCATGGTCATGACGGTGGCGTTAGCGCCTTACCTCTTCATGGTGCTAAGCCTAATGGTCATCGACTGGAAGTTCGGCATAGATGTAAAACTACAGATCGCGGGATGGTTGAACCTTTTCTTCATCAACCTAGGGTTCATCGCGAAGCTTGTCGACCCGGGGTTCACAGACTTGACGTCAACCATGGCAAAGATAATCATATACCTAGGGATGACTCACCCAAAATTCTCGTATCTAGCGGAAGACCTTCGGACGTTCCTAATGGGAGGGATCCCCGAGGAATACGTCACCCGCATAGGCGGCAAGTTGAACATGATAGGTCAGTCGAGCACAGGGAAGGAAAAGGATGTTCAGTGGATAAGAGAGAGGCTCCTCAACAATTCAAAGAAAGGTATACGCACCTTGCTCATTACCATGTACGATCTCATCACCACCGACGACGTATACAACAATGACGACACGGACGAGCTGTACATCGTCAGGGTTTTACCCGGGAACAGATCCACCCTCAGGACCTTTGAGGATAGAATAATGTCTATAAACGACGACCTGAACCACATTGAGATACTCTTCTCCGACGTGATCAGCTACAGTAACGAGAGGAAGATCCCATGCGAGATCATCCTCTATACGCTGTCGCATCTTATCCACACCCACGGTTGGAGAAGGGTCTACTCCTTCACCACGTCGAAGAACCCGGAGATAAAATCAAGCCAGGTACAGTTTACCTGTTTCTACGACCCCAAAAGCCATGAGGACGCGTCCGAGATCATAAAGTTTGAGAACCTCGCTGACAGCGTGGCTTCGGTCTAGACGCTCTAGGCGAGGCTCAGTAGCTCCTTGAACCTCTCCCCGCGCATGCCGATCCTCTGTATTCTAGCCATGCCTTCCTTCCTGTGAAGGTACTTCTTGAAGGTGTCCTTGGGTAGAAGGGTGACCCTCAACGGCGTGTAGTTCATGAAGTCGCTGAGGTCCCTCCAGTCCTTGTCAAACTCCAGAAGCCGTTTGTTCACCCGGTCGAGAACCTCGTCCTCGCTCATGGCCTCCGATAACTCTATGTAAAGCGATAAAAACTCCCGCGACTCGTCGAGCTCTCCTCTAGCCGTGAAGTCGACGAACGGTATCTCAGCGTCGTGGAGCACGGAGACCATCTCCTCCTCGTTGATGCGCGTGAAGTTGTGCAGAACCAGAAGCCTGTCTGCCCTCGAATAGTACTTGAAGACCGGGATGTCGGAGTTTAAAAGGCTGTCTCCCTGGGATACGCACTCGAAGATATCCGGCATAACGTACCTGGTAAGGTCGTTGTAGATCGGGGTCACTACCAGCTGATACCTTTTACCAGGCTCTACGTCCATCATGCCGATGGTCTCGGGGGGCTCCGTCAAGGTGACTATGTTCGGATCGACGGTCTGGTTCTCGGGAAGGAACTCGTGGTACGCGACCCTCCAGTCGAAGAAGAACGAGCCGGGGTGCTCCACCGAAGGCAGACCGGAGAGGAACGTCTCCGTCGACCCGAATACCGTCTTAGGGTAGTGCCCGCTCTTCTTCTTCATCTCCTCCTTCAGGGGGCCAGCGGAGATGTCCTGTGTCAGGAACCCCTTGAGGTATATCTGGTCGTCGACCTGGGGGCATATCTCGTCGAGGAAGGTCGTGACAGTCATGTACGCGATGTCGATCTTTTCGTGGTGCTTTATGAAGTAGTCAACCTTCTCCTTGAAAGACATGTTGCTGGAGTCCTCGGGAACCAGTTTAACGAACTCGGGTTGGCTGCTCCGCAGTGTTGTGGTTACGTGCCCCCCGATGAAGGCTCCGCCTGGTAAGTTTGCGTACACGGTGTCTCCCACCTCCAGCAGAGGCCGTGTGCCGTCATGGGTGCAGATGAAGAAGAGGCTGAGCGCTGATCTCCTCAGGTTTTCCTTGAACCCCGTCATCGGAAGCAGGAATATCTTGGGTCTGCTCATGGTTCCGCTTGTCTGAGACCTGACGTAGTCGTTCAGCGGGTAGATGAAGTCGCCTTCATGAGGCTCCCTGAAGAAGGGCATGTAGTAGTCGTAGCCTGTGAAAGGGATTTTATCTATCCCTGCGCTCTGCTCCACCCCAAGCCTCTTCCCCAGGCTGGTTCCAGCCACTCTCTTTACTTTCTTCCTGATGAGAGCCTCTTCCTTGGCGCCCACGTTCCTCTCATTTAGGAAGCCGAGAGCAAACCGTTTTATCAGGGGCTTCGCGGCGCGCATCACAAGCTGAGCCATTGTTTCACGCTCACACCGTAACTGGTTCCGTGTTGAAGACCTGGAACCCGCGGGACGTGATCACGTAGCGCCTCGGCTGGTCGTCGAAGTCGATGCCGCGCACCTTGTCGATCATCAGCGTCTTGACTAGTTTATATTCGACGACTTCTTTCTGGAGCATTATCACGCCGTCGGCCAGGAAGTGCTCCATGTAGAAATCGGTGTCCTTGGGCAGCCCCTCGTTCACTATGACCGCTGTGCTTCCCAGCTGGCGTATCTGGTCGAACAGCTGGCCTATTATGTATCTCTTCTTGCCTGACCTGTGCTCGTGGACCAGTATACTGGTCAGGGGGTCGAGCAGGACGTGCTTGGCGTCTATCCTGTTCACCAGGTTCTCGATCTCCTTCTCAAGGGTGAACTGGAGCTTGCCCCGCACGCGTTCATAGAGGTCGACGTAGCCCTTGGACTGTGGGATCATGTATATGTCGAGGACGTCGAGCATGT
>CAYFYM010000060.1:0-4135 GCA_964347405.1 uncultured Candidatus Bathyarchaeia archaeon
TCCCTGTCCGGGTCCATGAACTCGCGTAGCCGGTCGGAGATGACGACGCCGCTCTCCCAGTCCTCCAGCCTCCACATCTCCACCAGCTCGGGGAAGTAGTGGAGGGCATAAGCCGTCTCCCTTGGCCCGCTGTGAACCTCCAGGTACCTCTGCATACGCTCCCGTATCTTCTTCGCGAGCTCCGTCTCCTTGGGGCCCTCGGGGGTGGCTATCATGACGTTGTACTCGCGTTTAGCGAGCTGGGCGGCGAGGTTCATGGTCTGGGTGTTGCCCCCATGGTGGTTCACCAGGACGAAGCGCTTGACGCCGTGGTGGGCGAAGCTCCCGATGGTGTCCATGAGCACACCCATCAGCGTCTCGCTGCTGAAAGTCACAGTGCCTGGGAAAGACATGTGGTGGGGGCTGAACCCGGGCCAGCACGGGTGTATGCAGACGCTGTTGGTGCGGCTCGCCACCTCGTGGATGAACTCCCTGCAGCCGAGGCTGTCGGTGCCCAGCGGCAGGTGCAGCCCGTGCTGCTCTATTGCTCCGATGCCAATGATGACGACGGGCTCAGGCTCGTTCTCGAGCCAGTCCTCGAACGCGGGACGGGTGAGCTCCTGTATCCAGAACTTGGATAGTCTACCGTTTTCTGACATGCTTCACTTGAGGGAAGAAGAGGCTATAACGGTTGCCTTGAGCGATTGCTTCATATCGGGGGTTACGTGGCTACGATCCAAGCGGCAAAGACGCTTATAGCGTAAGCTTTGAGGTTAACGTTATGTCTTTGTTACGTGTTATGGTTTTGCATGCTTGACTGGGTGGACAGGAACGGCAAGCTACTCCTCGCGGTGAGGCCGCTGCAGTCCTTCGCCGCCAGCTTCGTCAGCATCTTCTTCGCGGTCTACCTCAAGTCCCTTGGGCTGCCGCTGTGGCATATCGGCCTGGTGCTCACCGGCGGCCTCACCGTGTCGACCCTGTTCAACCTAGTCGCTGGCTTCCTAGCGGACAGGGTTGGGCGGAGGAGGATGCTCGTCTTCTTCGGGCTGCTCTCGGCCGCGGCTGGCTCCGTGTATTTCGTCTCTTCGTATCCTCCTCTCCTCGTCGCAGCGGCGGTGGTCTCCTCCATAGGGTACAGGGGAGGCTTCGGGGCCGCGCAGATGCTTGAGAGGGTCATACTTGCTCAGAGCTGCGCCGACGATAGGCGGACGAGACTCTACGCGATCCGCAGCACGGTGGGCTCGGTGGCGACATCCGTGGGCTCCCTTTTCACTGGTTTTGTGGTGATCCTACAGGGCTGGGGGTTCACCGAGCCAGCCTCATACCGCTTGATGTTCGGGGCATACGCGCTGCTCAACCTAGTTGTGGTTTTCCTTTACTCGCTTCTTGGGGAGGAGGCCGAGATCGAGTTGGAGCGCGAGAAGCGGGAGCCGCTGAGCTCCGAGACCAAGAGGTACGTGGCCCTGCTCTCAGTGCTTTTCAGCATGGACGCTCTGGGGGGCTCCTTCGTAACCCATAGCCTCGTCGCTTTCTGGTTCTTCGAGCGGTTTGGGCTGGGAATGGACTTGATCGGCGCCATCTTCTCGGCGTCGAGCCTCCTCGCAGCGGCTAGCTTCCTGCTCGCCGCCCGGATAAGCGAGAGAATCGGTCTCATCAACACCATGGTGTATAGCCACCTCCCAGCAAACATCATGCTAGCCTTGGTTCCCTACATGCCCAACCTGCCGATATCCCTCTCCTTGTACCTGGGGCGCAGCCTCTTGAGCCAGATGGATGTACCCACAAGACAGTCCTACACGATGGCAATAGTGAAGCCGGAGGAGCGTAGCCGAGTCCAAGGACTCATCAACCTACCACGGAGCTTCACTCTAGCTGTCGGCCCCAGCATAGCCGGCTACATAATGCAGTTCATAGGCCTCTCGCTGCCTTTCCTATTCGCGGGAGTTATCAAGGGGCTCTACGATGCACTCCTCTGGGTTACGTTCAGGAGCGTTAAGCCGCCCGAGGAGCAAAAGGGTGTGACGATTTAAACCGATAAGCCTAATACCGGCTTCTTGGAACACTAGAAGAGGCGTGTAAGTGTCAGATTCGTTGTCGAGGTTCATGGACGCTGAGAGCCTTAGGAAGCTCAAGGCGCTAATGAACCCTAAAGTCGAGGAACAAGTAACGAGGTTCCTGGAGTTATGTAGGCCAGCCAAGGCTACAGTCATCACCGACAGTCCCGAGGACATCGCGTACATCAGGCAGCTGGCCATAGACCTGGGCGAGGAAGCTCCCCTTGAGATGAAGGGGCACACTATCCACTACGACGGCTACTACGACCAGGCGCGGGACAAGGAGAACACCAGGGTGTTGCTGCCCAGGGGCATGAAGATGACGGAGACCATCAACACAATCGACCGCGAGGAGGGGCTGGAGGAAGTGTTTGACATCATGGAGGGCGCCATGGAGGGAAAGGAGTGCTTGGTCAGGTTCTTCAGCCTAGGCCCAACTGGAAGCAGGTTCACGATATGCGCGCTGCAGTTAACGGACAGCGCGTACGTCGCCCACAGCGAGGACATCCTCTACAGGAACGGCTACGAGGAGTTCAAGAAGCTGGGGGATAGAGAGTTTTTCACTTTCATACATAGCGCCGGGGAGCTGGACGATCGGAACACCACGGTGAACGTGGACGACCGTCGAATCTACGTGGACGTCGTGGACGGTAAGGTCTACAGCGTCAACAACCAATACGCAGGCAACAGCCTGGGCCTGAAGAAGCTGGCTCTCCGGCTTGCCATCTACAAGGCCAACCACGAGGACTGGCTCACCGAGCACATGCTCATAATGGGCGTGAAACACCCTGACAAGGACCGTGTGAGCTATTTCACGGGCGCGTACCCGTCGGCTTGCGGCAAGACAAGCACCGCCATGATCCCGGGGATGACCATCGTAGGCGACGACATCGTCTACCTAAGGGCCGACGAGGAAGGCTACTGCCGCGCTGTGAACATAGAGGCCGGAGTCTTCGGAATCATAAGGGACGTAAACCCCGTGGACGACCCAGTCATCTACAAGACCCTCACAACCCCAAGGGAGATGATCTTCAGCAACGTCCTCATCCACGATGGCAAAGCGTACTGGCTCAGCATGGGCTTGGAGGAGGACGAGTATCCGACGACGGGTATAAACCATGGCGGCGAATGGTACAAGGGTAAGAAGGACGAGGACGGCAACGAGATACCGTTGGCCCACCCCAACGCCCGATACACTATAAGGCTCAGCGAGCTGGAGAACGTTGACCCCAACTGGGACGCCAAAGACGGGCATGTAATACAGGGCTTCTTCTATGGCGGCAGGGACAGCGACACCAACGTCCCCATCAGCGAGTCGCTGAGCTGGGAGCATGGTGTTTACATGGGCGCCACGGTCGAGAGCGAGACCACGAGCGCCACCTTGGGCAAGGCAGGGGTCAGGAAGAGCAACCCCATGGCGGTCATGGACTTCATGGTGGTGCCTTTCGGGCTGTACCTGTCTAACCACATAAAGTTCGGCCGCAGCCTGATGAACTGCCCACGGGTGTTCAGCACCAACTACTTCATCAAAGGCGAGGACGGCCGCTACCTCAACGAGAAGGTGGACAAGAAGGTCTGGGTGATCTGGGCCGAGGGACGGGTGCACAGAGAGTACGGTGCAGTAGAGACGCCCATCGGGTACATCCCCAGGTACGAGGACCTGAGAGCCCTGTTCAGGAGGGTCTTCGACAGGGAGTACACGATGGAGGAGTATACGCAGCAGTTCAGCGTCCGCGTCGAAAAATACCTGGAGAAGCAGGAGCGGATTGAGAAGCTCTACGGCGACGAGGAGGGGATACCAGACGAGTTATGGGACGTCCACCGACGTATAAACAAGCAGCTCAAGGACCTACGGGGGAAGACCGGTGAACCAGTTCTCCCACCCAGCTACTTCTAGTAAATCCCCCTTTCCTCACCTAGGCCTAGACAGGTCACCAGCGTACATGTGCGCCGCCATGAGGGGCTCGGGTAGCGAGTTATCCAGAAAACAGGCGTCCACAAGCTCAACACACGCCTCCAGAGTTATCAAGTGGCCTACCGAGACATAAACGGGTGACCCGGTCGGGGAGGTCATCTTCACGCCTATCACCTTGCCACTGTGC
>CAYFYM010000061.1:0-3822 GCA_964347405.1 uncultured Candidatus Bathyarchaeia archaeon
AAGGAGCTCTACGGGGAGGGCTACAACAGGGCCTACGACATATTCATCGAGAGCCACGTCTTCGCGGACCTGGAAACCTTCATGGGCGGCATCCTCGACGACATCCCAGAGGAGAAGAGAATGGGGGTCGCGTTCCACGAGTTCATCAGGGAGGTTGGGCTGCGGCTCAGCGACGAGGAGAGCGTGATCTACACCGCTGCGAGATGTAACGTCCCCATCTTCAGCCCCGGTTTCCTGGACAGCATGCTGGGGATACCGCTGTGGATGTACAGCAAACGCGGGAAGCTGGAGTTCAACCCCCTAAGGGACTTCGACCTCTTGGCGGACATGGTCTACGACGCCGAGAAGTCCGGCGCCATCATTCTAGGCGGGGGGACGCCCAAGCACCACGCCCAGTACATGCACACCCTGAGGGAGGGGCTCGACGCGGCGGTCCAGATAAGCACCGCGAGGGTGGAGGACGGCAGCCTCAGCGGGGCGCCCCTCAAGGAGTCCATCACGTGGGGGAAGCTGAAGAGCGGCAGCCTGGAGTCCAGGACCAGCACCATATTCGGGGACGTAACGATAGTCTTCCCGTTGATCGTGGCGGCTGCGCTGGAGCGGCTAGACCAGTAGCCGCGTACCGCCGTCCACCTGCAGCGTGGCGCCGGTGATGTAGCAGGCCTCGTCGGAGGCCAGGAACATTATGGCGTCGGCTATGTCCTTGGGGCGGCCCACCCGTTTGAGCAGCGTCCGCTCCACCCAGTACTTCTTCTCGTCCTCGGTCATCCCCCACGTGTCCACGGCGCCCGGTGAGACGGCGTTCACCCTTATGGGCGCCAGCTCCCTTGCCAGCCCCCTCGTGAGGGGCGTGCCGGCCGCCTTGGTGAGGGTGTACCCGACGCCGCCCGCGTCCCAGTCCATGACGACGTTCACTATGTTGCCGCCGCTTTCCCTGAGGTGGGGTGCCGCGGCGTGGCTGCAGGCCAGGATGCCCATGACGTTCACGTGCATCATCCTCTTCCAGTACGCCCAGTCCGGCTCATCTAGGCTGAACATGGGCGGCGGGTGCACCGCGGAGCAGTTGACGAGCACGTCGAGCCCGCCGAGCCTCCCGGTGACCCTGTCAACCATGGCGTCGACCTGCTCCGGCACGGACACGTCTGCCTTGACGGTGACGGCCTCGGCGCCCAGCTCGCGGGCGCCGGCGGCTGTCTTCTCCGCGTCCTCGGCGCGGGTGAGGTAGTTCAGGGCGACGCTGCCTCCCTCCCCGGCGAAGCCTAGGGCGGTCTCCCCTCCTATCCCGCCGCTGGCCCCGGTGATCAAGACCGATTTATCTTTGAACCTCGTTGATACCACCTCTCGGCTTTCGGTTCAGGCGTGTACGGGTCAAGCCGTGAACCGCCTGTACTTTTCAAGGTCCCCCACCCAGGTCTTCCCGTCCACCGGCCATGCGTGGCGGGCGCGGCGGGGCTTGCATATGAGCTCAAGCACCTCGAACTCGTCGAAGAAGCGGACGCTGTTCGCCGCCCTGGCTACTATCGCCGTGTCGAGGCCCACCCAGCTGCCGGCCATGGCCACCGTCTCCTCCCCTGCCTCGAGGTGGCCTGCGTCCGTTGCCTCCAGCACCGCCGTCATGCACACGTGGAGCCCGGATGTGAGGGTCTTGAGGAACATCATGCCGAGCTTCCCCGTGTCCACGAGCCGGGGGTTGGCGCCCAGGTTCCAGAACGGGTCCGTGCCCCTGACGACCGTGGCGCCCCCCTCCAGCAGTTGCCTGTGTATACCCTCGTCGGGTATCCCTATGCGCAGGTCTCCTATGGCCGTATCCTCCACCTTGGTGCCGGCGGCGGAGCTGACTACGATCACCTCCATGTCCTTGAAGACCTTGAGCGCCTCGAGGGCGCTGAGGCCGGTCTCCGAGGCCACCACGGCTTTGCCTATCCCCAGAAGGGCGGCTCTCTCATGAGCTAGCTCCATGGTCTTCCTTGTGTTGACCTCGCCGTGGGCTTCGTAGTAGAACGTCTCACGGGCCGTACCGTTGTCATCCAACTGTCATCGGGTGTTTAACGTGGTTTGAATATAAAGAAAGTATGGGTTTGGGTTGGTTGAGGATGTGTTATTCTTTGAACTGCTCGGGGCCCAGCCTGCCCTCGGAGTATTCCTTGAACTCGCCTCCGCAGGGCTCGGCTATGAAGTCGCCGTCCCACCACTCGAAGGTGGTTATGTCGTCCTCCACCACCATTATGTGCGGGACCCATGGCTCCACCTCCGCGATCACGCCCACCTGCAGCGGCACCTCCCTGTACTCTCCGCCCTGGTAGAGCACGTACCTTGCTTTCCCGGAGAGCAGAAGGGTGTACTGCTTGTTTGGGTGTGCGTGGTTGCCGCGGTAGCTGCCCACCTTGGTCTCCAGCACCGAGTAGAATCTTCCATCCTTTTTGAAGGCGTAGCCTTTGCCTATGCCTTCGAATGTCCCCCAGTCTTCTAGTCTGAACGAGAGTCTTGGTTCACTCCTGTGATCGGTGGCATACGGCACGTCATTCTTTTATTTATTGTTTTTTGGCTGAAATATTCCTACTTGAATACGGCTCTCTTACATATCGTTTATTACGAATAAAATATACCCTAAAAAATGACGAAAAGAATATATGTGATGACGTTGCCTCCAATAGCCATGCTACCCGCTATCAACATTATACCAGACAGGAGACGGAAGCTCGGCCTGACCCAGAACCAGCTGGCGAACATGGCGGGGGTTAGCCAGAGCTACATCGCCAAGCTCGAAGCCGGGAAGCTGGAGCCCAGCTACCTCAAGGTGAAGGCCATATTCGAGGCCTTGGACAGCGTTGAGCGGAGGAAGGAGGTGTCGGCCGGGGAGATGATGACGGAGGAGGTCGTCAGCGTGGACGCCGACGCGCATATCCACGAGGCCGTCGAGGTCATGAGGAAACACGGGTTCAGCCAGCTCCCCGTCACCGTGGACGGTAAACCCGTGGGCGGGGTCTCTGAGAGGACGCTCCTAGACCAGATTCTCTACCCTGGGGACAACAAGCCGCCGGGGATGAGGCTGGTCAGGGAGGTGATGGAGGAGTCGTTCCCGCAGGTCTCCGACGACGCTCCCCTCAGTCTGCTCTCCAGCCTGCTCAAGTACTACCCGGCGGTGCTGGTGCAGAGGCAGGGCGAGATCGTGGGCATCATCACGAAGGCCGACCTGCTTGGGGCCATCAGCTAGCCGGCCGGCTAAATAATTCTTTTAAGGGGTGCCCTGACCTCAACTATCCATGAAGCTCAACAAGAGGACCATCATGACGGTGGTTGTGCTGTTGCTTTTAAGCAGCTCAATAATTATGACAGCGATAGACATGTTCTTCAGGGAATCAGAGGTGAACGAGATAGCCGTACTTGAGACAAGCATTGGCGTGATAGAGATCGAGCTCGACCGGGAGAAGGCGCCGGTCACGGTGGGCAACTTCGTGGCGTACGTCGAGGAGGAGTTCTACGACGGGCTCGTGTTCCACAGAGTCATCGAGGGCTTCATGATCCAGGGTGGGGGCTTTCAGCCGGATGGGACATGGAAGGAGGGCTACGACCCCATAACGAACGAGTCGGGGAACGGGTTAAAGAACGAGAGGGGCACGGTAGCCATGGCCAGGTCGTCCGACCCGGACTCGGCGACGAGCCAGTTCTTCATCAACACCGTGGACAATGCGGGGCTGGACTACCCGAACCCGGACGGCCACGGGTACGCGGTTTTCGGCAGGGTGGTGAAGGGAATGGAAGTGGTGGACGCCATCGAGTCGGCGCCCACAGGCGACAAGGCCACGCCCTACGGAGCGATGA
>CAYFYM010000062.1:0-5960 GCA_964347405.1 uncultured Candidatus Bathyarchaeia archaeon
CTCACCTGCATAGACGGCCCCCTCTTCGACGCCCACAAGGTCAACTTCGAGGAAGTGATCAATAGGCTCGGCATGTTCAAGGAGCCCGAGGCCGCCGCCAAGGAGGCGTACCTCCAGGCTAAGGAGGGATCGTAATGGAGAAGGCGCGTGTGCCCATGCGGAAGCAGCCCGTCGAGGAGCGGATACACAACTTCGACGAGGTGCCCCTCGGGTACTCCGAGGAGGAGGCCGTGGAGGAGGCGAGCCGCTGCCTCCAGTGCGCCAAACCCCCGTGCATGGAGCACTGCCCCGTGCTCGTTGATGTGAAGAAGTTCGTGCAGGAGATCGCGGAGCATAGTTTCAGGGACGCATACACAACGCTGAAGGCGAGCAACCCCATCCCCAGCATCGCGGGCCGGGTCTGCCCCCAGGAGAACCAGTGCGAGGGCGCCTGCACCCTCGGCCGCGTCGGCGAGCCCATCAACATAGGGAAGCTTGAGTCGTTCATCGGAGACTGGGCCATGGAGAACGTGGTCGAGGAGCCCATGATGATAGATGAGCGGCCGGAGAAGGTGGCCGTCATCGGCTCCGGGCCCAGCGGCATCAGCTGCAGCGTGGACCTAAGGAAGCTCGGCTACCGGGTCACCGTGTACGAGGCACTCCACAAGCCGGGGGGAGTCCTCCAGTACGGCATCCCCGAGTTCCGCCTACCCAAGGAGGTGGTGGACAGGGAGCTCAGTTACTTGGAGAAGCTGGGCGTAGAGATAAACCTGAACAGGATCGTCGGCCTGAACACGAGCTTCAAAGAGATCCTCGGCGAGTATGACGCCGTGTTCGTGTGCACCGGCGCTGGGGCGCCGCGCTTCATGCGGATACCCGGCGAGGAGCTCAAGGGCGTCTACAGCGCCAACGAGTTCCTCATACGCACCAACCTCATGAAGGCGTACAGGTTCCCCGACGAGTACGACACCCCCATACTGGTGGGGAGGAAGGTGGCCGTCATCGGCGCCGGCAACGTCGCCATGGACGCCGCCAGGTGCGCCCTCCGGTACGGCGCCGAGACCCACCTCCTCTACAGGAGGACGAGGAACGAGGCCCCCGCCAGGGCAGAGGAGTTCGAGCACGCCATGCAGGAGGGCGTCATCTTCCGCGAGCTCGTCAACCCCACAAGGATCAAAGGAAGAGCAGGGTGGGTCGAGAGCCTAGACCTGGTGTGCATGATTTTAGGTGAACCCGACGCAAGCGGCAGGAGGAGGCCTCTGCCGTTCAAGGGAAGCGAGTTCAGAGAAAGGTTCGATACCGTCATAGAGGCCATAGGCACCATGCCCAACAGGCTGTTCCTCGAGCGAGCCGAGGGACTGGAGGTGAACAGGTGGGGCGGCATAAAGGTGGACGACGACCTCCAGGCCAGCATCCCCGGAGTGTTCGCCGGCGGCGACAGCATCAGCGGCGGCGCCACCGTCATACAGGCCCTGGGTGAAGGCCGGACGGCCGCCCAGTCGATACACAGGTACCTGATCGGTAAGCGGGGCTAAGCCCCCAAGTTCCGGGGCTCGACGATGAAGAACGCCGGCACCATGGAGACCAGGGTCACGCCGGCGATGTACGTGAACCCCCACCCGAAACCGAAGAGTTCCACGATGTACCCGAACACGACGCTGCTCACCGACGCCAACGTGAACCCCAGGGTGAAGTAGAACCCGAAGATCTGGTCCAGCTGGCTGGGCTCCACAGAGTCCGAGAGCACGTTCTGCACCACCACCGTCTGGACCAGGAACCCAATCAAGAAAAGCACCGCAGCCAGGAGCCACAAGTCCGTCACGAACTGTATGAGGAAGTAGAGGACGCTGGAACCCGCCATGACGCCTATGATGAGGGGCTTCCTGTCCATCCTGTCGCTGAGGTAACCCCAGAAGAAGGGCCCCAGCACCCCGCCGAAGAGCATGACCGAGTAGAGGAGGCTGCTGGTCTCGGCCGCCAGCCCGAGCACGTTGATGAAGTAGAGCGGCAGGAACGTCCTGACCCCCATCCTGAACGCCATAACGCTCCTCAAAGCGCTTATGGCCATGACGTTGCGGTTGCGAAGCGCATCCCTAAGCCCGGCCAGGCTGAACGCTTCCCTTGTCCGGGCCTCCGCAGACTCACCGCCCTTCACGAGGAAAATAATGACTAGAGACGCCACCAGCGCGGGCGCGGACAGCACGCTCAGGGTCGTCCTCCACCCCAGCCTGATGACAAGGTACGCCGCCACCAGCGGCGTGACGCTGAAAGCCAGCGAAGGCACCGACTGGTTGAGCCCCAGCATCCTCCCCCTCCTAGAGGGCTCCGTCGCCGTCGTTATGATGGACGCCCCCATGGGGTGCTGGGTGCTGCTGCCGACGCCGCCGAGGACGCTGAGGACGAGGAACTGGTAGAACCCCCTGCTCACGCTGATGCCCATGTTCATCGCGCTGTTCACCAGGTTCCCGGCGCCTATCAGTACACGGCCCGGGAACCAACGCCGCAGAAACCCGACGAACATCTGGGGGAAGCCCGCGGAGAGGGTGGTCGCCGACCGGAGCAGCCCCAGCTGGCTGTAGCTAAGCCCGAACTCGTCCATTATGTCCGGGTAGAGTATGGGGAGGCCGCCGCCTATCATGTGGTTCAGCGTGTGCAATAGCACCACCATCGCCACGAGCAGCCGGCTTCCCCCCTCCCCCTGTTCCTGTTCGCTCAAAGATATCACACCTTACGCCCCGACGCCCATATTACTCTTTTCTCGGCGGCCGCGGCGCCCCGAGCCCCGGTTGAGGGGAGACACCTAAATAGCTGCGGCGCCGCCTCAATGATCATCGGTGAACAAGTTGGACGTGTTGAGGGATCACCTAGTGAAGTCGCTGAGGGGAGGCCAGGCGTTCGTGCCCTACGAGAAGGCGCTGGACGGGATCAGTCCAGAGCTTAGGAGCGTCAGGCCAGACGAGGCGCTGCACTCCATATACGAGGAGCTCTACCACATGACGGTGGCCCAGGAGGACCTGCTCTACTACGCCATAATGGACGTGTGGGACTCCCCGGAGTGGCCGGGGGGCTTCTGGCCCGAGCTGGGGCACACCGCGACCGACGAGGAGTGGAACGGGACTGTTGAGAAGTTCTTCGGCGACCTGGACAAGGCCGTGGAGCTTGTCATGGACCCTGAGATAGACCTGCTGTCGCTGGTGCCCGGCTCAATAGCCTACACCTACCTCCGGGAGATCACTGTGATCATAGAGCACAACGCCTACCACCTCGGCAAGATAATGGACAACAGGAAGGCCCTAGGCGACTGGAAGTAGCTGCACCCCGACCCCTATACCTATTTATATACAAAGACGTATGTGGCTAGAAATTGTCGATGCTGAAGAAGAGAACCCGCCTGGTGCTCGCCGTCTTCATCGCCCTGGAGATACTTGCGGGGATAGAATGGGGCATCCACAGAGGCCTATCGTCGCTGTTCGCTAAGCAGGAGCTGCTCATAACCTCCTACACACAGATCGGGTACATCGTCTCGATCTTCGGCCTATCCAAAGCAGTCACCAATCTGGTGTTCGGGGCGATATCGGACAGGGTCGGCAGGAAACCAGTGATCATAACGGGGATAATCCTGACGGGGCTGGGAGGCGCGATGATAGGAAGTGCCTCGGATTACGCGTACATGCTGTTGGGGACGGCGTTGATAGGCGTCGGCGGGGGAGCCACCTTCGTCGGTATAATGGTATCCATGACCGAGACCCTGCCTCTTCAAATCGGGTTATCCATGGGCTTGTTTGAGCTAGCCGCCTACGGAGGCTCCTCCATCGGCACCTACATGGGGGGCAAACTCGCGGTCGTCAGAGGGCTAAGATACCCGTTCATCGTCTTCATCTTCATCTCCGCCTTCGGAGCCGTCGCTTCCTATTTCTTGGCGCCCGAGACTAGGATAACCTCCGGCGACGTGGTAACGGCTCTGCACTCGCTGGGCAGCCATTTCAATGATTTTTTCAGGATACTCCCTCTCTCCCTAGCTGGCTTCAGCAGCAAGATAATGGACAGCCTGGTAATATCGTTTCTACCTCTCTACCTTCTCGAACGCGGGATAAGCCTCGAGGGAGCCACGACCATCTTGTCGGCCTTCACGTTGTCCTGGGCCCTCCTACAACCCCTTACAGGACACCTCTCTGACAGGGCTGGCCGGAAAACGATAACGGTCTTAGGGCTTTTCGGTTCCTCGGCGACGATCGTTGCCTTTAGCTTGACGAGCAATTACCTGTACCTGGTATTCCTCGCGCTGCTCCTAGGGTTTGAGGCTGCTCTCTTTTACACGCCCCTCGTGGCCATGGTGAGTGACATAGCTCCTTCCGAGTTGGAGGGGACGCTGATTGGCAGCTACAGGTTCTTCAGAGACATGGGGTACTTCATCGGCCCCATCCTACTCGGGAAAATCGCCGACATCTACATGCTCCATTACTCGATTTATTTAACGTCTATAATCATTTTATTAGCTGTCGTCGTGCTGCTTTTTTCAGTAGAGGAGACAAACCCACTAAACCATACGAGATAAAATCACCCTGTTACATGCGCGTCAACGAGCCATGGAAGAGAAAATGAGGCTCAAACTCAAAACCCCTTTAAAGGCACTAACCCTTGGGGTATTGTGATTCTTCGCCAAGCCACGCCCCAGGCGCGGAGGCAAGCGTCTCAGTGAACGGCAATGAAAAAAACGCTAGACGAAGCAGGCCGCGAGGCCATCCTCGACGGCATCCGCAGGAACCTCAGCTACGCCGAGATAGCCGCCCGGCTGGGCGTCAGGCGAGGCGTCGTGCTCAACAACGTTAAAGCCATGCGCAGGAGCAGAGACCCCGACCTACGCGACGCCCAGCGCACCGGCCAGGCCAGGGCCGACGATGAGAAGCAGCCGGTCTCCCAGAGGTTGGAGGAGAGGTTCCACGGCATGACGGGCATGACCCTCCGCGAGAAATCTTTCCGGAACATGGTCCACTTCTATAGATTCGAGCTCATGACGGTGCTGAGGAGCGACGACCGTGAGGACGCCATCAGGAGCCTCCCTAAGAGCACCCGCAGAACCTTGAAGCATAACGGCATCCTCACGAATAGAAAACCCGAGATAACCAAACGAGCCCAAGACCAGCTTCTAGGTGATTAAACCGAGCCTAGAATCCGCGTATTAAAAGGATCTTCACAGGATTATCCCAGATAACTAGGAACACTCCCCAAGCCACGGAACCCCGTGTTTTCTTTTGTAGCCTGGTTGCCACGCATAAATAATAGGTGAACAATGACTCACTTGGAGCCACATGATTAAGGGGATAGCACACGTGGGGATCGCCGTGAAAAACATCGAGCAGGCGAGAGAAGACTTCGCACAGAAGCTGGGCTCGGAGATCATCAGGGAGGGGGCCAGCGAGATCGATAAAGTGAAAACCACTTACCTCACCCTCGGGGAAGACGTCTTCGAGTTAATGGAGCCATACAGCCCCGAAAGCCCTGTGGCACGTTTCATGGAGAAACGGGGAGAGGGGGTCCAGTACATCGGCCTCGAGGTCACGTGCCTAGACGAGGCGGTCGCCGAGCTGAAGGATAAAGGGGTCCGGTTCACAGCCGAGGAGCCCGTGGAGTACCCCAACGGAAGCAGGTGGGCCTTCATACACCCCAAGGAGATGCACGGGATCCTGTTCGCCCTCATCGAGTACCCGGATTAGGGAAACCTCTCGTACATATACGCATCTTACTTTACCACTAGGACGGGTATCTTAGCCTCGTTCACGACGTGTCGGCTCACGCTCCCCAACACGAGCCCCGCCAAGTCGCCCAGCCCCCGGCTGCCGATGACCACTAGATCAAACCCCCCTTCCTCCGCCTCGGAAACTATGCTTTTCCCGGGTCTACCCAACATGAGCCTGGTCTTGATCTCTAGTCTAGGGTACAGCTTCTCCGCGTCTTTCAACGCCTGGCCCAGCATTTTCTCG
>CAYFYM010000063.1:0-5650 GCA_964347405.1 uncultured Candidatus Bathyarchaeia archaeon
CCTGCACGCAGTGCATCGCCGTCTGCCCGCAGCAGGCACTCTCCTGGGATCACGTGCCCCCGGTCCCATACGATAAGTCCCGCCTACCCTCTCCCGAGCAGCTCGACGAGCTTTTCAAGGAAAGGAGGACCACCAGGTATTTCAGGGGGGACAAGATCGACAGGACGGTCGTCGAGGAGATCATCGGGTACGGCGTCTACGCGCCGACAAACAACTATGCGTTGAGGGCTATCGTGGTGGACGACCGGGAGACCATCGAGGAGTTGGACCGGATCATCCTGGGGTTCGTCTCGAGGATATACAACCTGTTCTTCAGATGGAGCACGGTGTTCAACCTCATACGAAGGATAACTCCCAAAGCCGACCCGAAGGACAGGGTCAAGATGGAGAGCACGCTCGAGAGAGGGAGCACGTTCGACGATCCGCCGGCAGCCATAGTATTCGTGGTCGGCGACAGCAGGGTAGCCCTCTCCGAGGCCAGCGCACAGTACGCGCTCTACAACATGATCCTCTACGCTCAGCTGAGAGGCATAGGGAGCCGCCTCAAGGGGACGGGGCAGATCGTTCTCGACAGGAACAGAGCCGCCAGGGAACGCCTGGCCCTGAAGAGGCACGAGCACGTCCTGGGCACGCTTGAGCTGGGGTACCCTGCGGTGCGGTTCAGGAACAAGGTCGAGGGCAAGTCCCTACCGATCCAGTGGATCAAGACGTGAACGCGCCTCAACGAGCCCAAATCACGTCAACGTTTTCCTAGTTAGCCTAAAGATCGAGTTGATGAACTGGGCCGCGTTGGGGAGGTGATTGTGGCTTCCCCTTACTCATAGCCGCGTCACGTGGTGTTGCATCAGCCTGAATTCCGCTCAGCTCTCTAAGCCAGTATCCCCTCAAGAACCACGTTTAGCAGGGTATCCTGCAGCCTCTTTGAGTCGAACTCAATGTCCAGAGTCGCGTAGTGGAGGGCAAGGCCGTCGACTGCCGCGAAGAGTATCGAGGTCAGGCTCTTAGCGTCCATGTCCGCCTTGAACTCTCCGTTCCGTATACCCTCCTCGAATATCTCCACGATGAATTTATGGATGGTCTCATAGCGCCTCTGCATGTCTGGCTCCAGAGGCTTCATCCGTGAAGCCGCGACCATGAACTCTATCTGCATCCTCCCCATCTCCCTCGGGCAGTCACATGATGAGGCCATGGTCATCTCGGCCACCCTAAGGAGCTTGTCCACCGCCGCGTCGTCGGGGGAGAACATCAGCCTCAGCTGACTTATACCCACCAAGGTCTGCTGTTCCCAGAGAGATAGGAAGAGCCTCTTCTTGCTCTCGAAGTGGCTGGAGATGGCGCCCTTGCTAACGCCGCTGTCTCTTACTATGTCGTTCATCGAGGTGCCGTTGTAGCCTTTGGTGGCGAATAATCGCTGCGCTGTATCCATTATCGTTTGATGGGTTTCGTTCCATTGATCCTCCGTGGTTCTTGGTGACATCTATCGTCCAGCCCCTTGACTATATGACCGGTCAGGTATGAAGGCATTACGTTTCACCACGCCTTCTGAGCCACGAACCAGATTCTCGGCCCCGAACACGATGACGATCAACGCCGTCAACACGAGAATCACAGCGTCCAGAGTGACGTAGCCTAAACTGGAGGGAACGGCATACGAACGGGTGACCGGGATCACCAACCCCGAAAAGTTTACGGCCGTGTGGAAGGCGATTGCAGCGAGGATGCTGCCGCCTGTGTTGTTATGGATCCACGTAAACGAGATTGCCAGCAGCACCGTCATCACCAGAAAGAACGGAAAGTATTGTGTCTCGAAGCTTTTCCCTTCACCGGGGGTAAAGAAAAGGGGCAGATGCCATGAAGCCCACACGAGGCCTAGAACCAAGCTTGATTTGATCGCAGTGATCTTGGAGACCTCAAACCTTGCCTGTAATCGATCCAGGGCGTATCCTCTCCACCCAAATTCTTCTGCGACTGATATCAGGACGAGGACAAGAAGCCCCGCGAGAAACTCTGTGAACGAGTTCAACGCAGCCTCAAATTGGAGAATATTCGGGACAGGGGTGATCATTTTCACTATTTGGTATGCAGAAAACGTGACGAATGTAGTCGACAGCAGTATTGGTATCCACCATTTCCATCCGAATCTGTGATCCACGCCTCGTTTTAATAGAGACAAGACCCCCTCCCTTCCACGTCTCCGGTGAGTGAGAAGGAGTGCCATTGAAAAGGGGCCGAAGCCGCCGACGAACTTTAGGGTGTCTGGAGAGATCGAGAGGTCTATGACGTTGTTCAATACCAGCGTCCTCAGTATCCAGAATGTCCACGTCCATGCGAACGTCGATATAAAAAACATCCAAAGGTCTCTTTCATCGAATTCCTTAGCCTCATGAAATGGGTTCGTCGGCATCTGCATACGCGCGGCTCCACCAGCTTTCATCAATACATCCAGCCTCCACTATCCGTCATCTTAGTATGAACCTCTTGAAGAGGCTGAACAAGAGCGGGTTGGTAAGGTAAAACGAGTTGAAGAAGGGTCGTTTGATCTTTCCACCCGAGTACCGTTTTTCAAGCGTGTTCCATACATCTATGATGGTTCCATGGGGGCCCCGTGCGCGGCACCCGGTTTCCTGTTTAATTTCCTTAGATCGGTTAAACTGAGTGACCCACTCTTGCTCTATCTCAGGGTTCTCCGCATAAAACTCTCTGACCTCCTCGACTAGGGGCCTGATGGTGTTTTCTCGGTCAAAAAGAAGCCTTGAGCCCACTAGGGTGTGCAGCAGGTACGGCACCGTATCCACGCTCTGTGTGAAGACTTCGTGCGTGAAGAACAGGCTGTCTACGATTACGCCGTCGACCATCATTTTGTTTATACCTGAAGACGGTTTCTGGCTTCGCAGGATCGTTATCACGTCTATGTCTGATTTCTCGTGATGTGTCCCGGTGGCCACAGACCCGAAGACTAGGAAGCCGAGGGTGTTGGGGTCACTCTTGGCCTTGTCCAGCAGCCGTTCAAGTATCTTTTCATGTTTAGTTGCTAGCGCTTTTTCCGGCGTTGAATTGTTTTCACAGCCATCGTTTTTCGCTGCCTTGTTCTCGTCGCCACTGTTTCTACGTCTGCGGATTCTCTCTTCCCGTTCATCCGGGTTCCCTTTTTCTTGCTCTCTCTCGGCGGTGTCCATCACCCGCTCGTGAGCGAGTTGAATTTTTTCCGTGGTTGTTCTTGGTGTCGTCTTTTTCACCTCAGACATAACTAATTAGACCGACCGGTCACCCTTATAAATGTATGGGTAAAACGACCGGTCGTTCTCAAAAACAGGTCACATATACACCCATGCGTTGACTCGAAACGAAGACCAAACGCCGATGGATACGCACGACCCGCGTCCCTGCTCCTAATCGACTTATACGGCTAAGGACATAGTCACGTTGATCTGCGATGCCGGGTTTCTACTTGGGCGTCGACAGCGGCACCCAGGGCACCAAGACCGTCGTAGTCGACGAAGATGGCCGCGTGATGGGCGGCGCGTCCAAGGGCTATGGCCTCATAGAGGGGCTGCCCCGCGGCCACATGGAGCAGCACCCCGAGACGTGGGCCGACGCCATGAAGCGGACCATACGGGGCGCCTTGAAGGACGCGAAGGTGGAGCCGGGTAAGGCGCGGGCCATCGGCGTGAGCGGCCAGCAGCACGGGTTCGTCCCCCTAGACGGGGAGGGGGCCGTCATCAGGCCGGCGAAGCTGTGGAACGACACCAGCACAGCTGGGGAGTGCAGCGATCTGACGGAGGCGCTGGGCGGCGTGGGGGAGGCGATAAGGCTCACGGGGAACAGCATAATGCCGGGGTATACGGCCGGCAAGATTCTATGGATGAGGCGCCACGAGCCCCGCAACTTCGCGAGGCTGAGGCACGTGCTGCTGCCCCACGACTACCTGAACTACGTGCTCACGGGGGAGTTCACCATGGAATACGGCGACGCCTCGGGGACCGCGTTGATGGACGTTCGGAGACGCGAATGGTGCATGGACGTGATCGACGCCATCGACCCTGAGCTCGTCGAGTGGCTGCCTGAGCTGAGGCCGAGCGACAGGCCAGCCGGAACCGTTAGGAGGAGCGTGGCGTCTGAGCTGGGGCTCGGCGGCGACGTGCTGGTCTCCGCGGGCGGGGGCGACAACATGATGGGGGCCATAGGCACGGGGAACACGTCCCCCGGCAAGGTGACGGTGAGCCTCGGCACCTCTGGCACCGTCTACGCCTACTCAGACGAGCCTGTAGTGGACCCCGAGGGGGAGATGGCAGCTTTCTGCGACTCCACAGGCGGCTGGCTGCCCCTCGTCTGCACCATGAACATCACCGTGGCCACCGAGCATGTGAGGCGGCTGCTCGGCCTCCGCCACGGCGAGCTTGAGGAGGCCGTCTCGGAGGCCCCGCCCGGCTGCGACGGGCTTCTGCTGCTACCCTACTTGACGGGGGAGCGCACGCCCAACGTGCCCCACGGGAAGGGGGTGCTCTACGGGCTTACCCCCACATGCTTCACGGCGGGCCATATTTGCCGCGCCGCCATGGAGGGCGCCACCATGGGGCTCAACTACGGGTTCAACAGGTTGAGGGAGCTGGGTATAGACCCCGTGGAGGTCAGGCTCACCGGCGGCGGCGCCAGGAACGGGGCGTGGAGGAGGATCGCCTCAGACGTTTTCGACACCGAGGTGGTGACCCTGAGGGAGGAGGAGGGCGCGGCCTACGGCGCGGCGCTACAGGCCATGTGGGCCTACAGGCTCAGTCTGGGGGAGCGGGTCTCCATGAGCGAGATAACGGATGAGGTGGTGGAGATCGACGATACAAGCAGGCTCAAGCCCGTAAAGCGGAACGTGGAGACGTACAGGAAGCTTCAGGTCACTCAAGACAGGCTGAGCAGGGACCTGAGGGGGCTCTTCAGCGAATCCGGGTGAGGCGTCGCATGGGCGGAGAAGAGGAGGGGGACAGCCGGGGGCCGGCGGCGCTTGCCTCCCTCCTGCTGTCCAACTACTCCATCTACCCCGGCACCATACTGACGTCCATACTGCTGATCGAGATCGCTGAGACCTTCGACTCGGGCGTCGGCGTGGTAAGCCAGATCAGGACACTCTCCTCTGTGCTCGGTTTCGTGACGGCCATAGCCATGGGGGCGGTGAGCGTCAGGTACGGTGGCAGACGCCTGCTCGCCGCGGGTCTGTTGCTGCTGAGCCTGTCCTGCGTGGGCAGCGCCGCGGCGCCCAGCCTGTTGCTGCTGTTCGCGCTTTACTCGCTTAACGGCGTCGCCTCCAACGTCGTGTTCCCCATGCTCACGTCTCTGGTGGGGGAGTATTATCCCCCGGAGGACAGGGCGAGGGTCATGGGCTGGATAGGCGCCTCCGGGGGCCTCTCCTACATGCTGGGGGCGCCGATAATCGCGTACCTGGCCTCGGCGGGTGGGTGGAGGCTGCCCTTCGTCGCCTACGCCGCGGCGATCCCTGTGGCCGCCTTGGGGCTGACGCTGTGGAGGCTGCCGGCCGCACGGGTCAAGGCGGACACCGTCGGTATGGGCGAGGGGTTCAGGGCCGTGGCGTCCAACCGGTCCGCTTTGGCGGCTCTCTGGGCCTTTTTTAATGATACGGCGACCACCGAGAACATATACTTCT
>CAYFYM010000064.1:0-2014 GCA_964347405.1 uncultured Candidatus Bathyarchaeia archaeon
GCACCTTGACGCTGTGGAGTATGGCGACCTCGGGCTGCTTCGCCGGCCCCGCGACGCTGCTCCTGAAACCGGTGCCGTCAGGAAGCAGCCCATAGTAGAGGAAGTACCTTAGGTCCCAGTCCTGGCAGAACGGCCGGGTGCCGAAGTACTCCAGGGTGTGGATGTGGATGTCTCCCTGGTGGTGGGCCGTAGACAGCTTCGGGTCCATGAGCAGCAGGTACTGCTCCTTGCTAAGCCTGTCGGCCTTCTTCTTGTGCACCGTCTCGGGGTTGGGCTGGAGGTTGGCGTTCTCTTTTGCCTCGAAGCCGTTCCCCGTGTCGATCTGGTACGCGTCGTAGAGGGGCGCCCCGACCCTGGTGAGGAGGTTCCTGTAGATCTGGAACTCCGGTATCTCGTGGCTCCACTCGAGCAGTATGTTGTTCGTGATCTCCCTCACCATGGGCCCCGACACGTATCGGGGACGTGTGAGCCTGATGCGGCGCTCGGTCTCGTCGGCGACCTTCTCCGCCGCCAACTCGCTTATAGCGGGGATGTCGAACATCTTCTCGGCGAGCGTGGTCTCCTTGTCAAGCATGTCAATGATCCTGGTCTTGTCCCACGGGATCAGGTAGCCGTCCGTGGTTCTGACCATGGGCATACCCATGTAAACGTTCTCTGTGAAGAACTCCTCTATCCTCCGTTGATAAGGCGGCAAATCACGTTTCCTAGCCATTCAATACCTCCAAAACCAAATCCTGTTTCAAATCTTCCCCCTCAAACAATCTCTCGGAGGGCTCCACCCTGGCGTTGTCGCCTAACGTCAGTATGGGTGGGTTACCGAACATGTTCATCATAATGAAGTCCGTCTGGGCCTCTGTGTCAAACCATCTGGCCTCGAAATCAATCTCGATACTCTCTAGGAATTTCTTGAGCTTATCGCATTTAGGGCAATCAGGAAGAGAGTACACCGTGACATTCATTTTAACTGCAGCAGCCTCCCCAAGTGCTCCTCCTTAGATGGAGAGCACTACATGTAGACGAGGATACTAATTAAATTGTTCTATATTATTTTAATCATCCAATCTCTAATACTTCGAGTTGCTATCGGTAGAATAATCACGATATACTTGGAATGTATGTGATTGTCTCAAATGATATAAATCATAAGTAAAGCTTGCACTCGGTTCGCTAATTTTTATATATTCCACACCACATTGGTTAATCGATAAATAAGAGAATATTCGGGATCCGCCATGACGATAATAATATGCCTAGTGGGACAACACTACCGTCGAGCCTTCGACGGGATAAGGTACTGGAGTAAGATACACGGAATAACCAAGCTATACCTGCTCCACAGCGACACAGAGGCAGAGGACAACCCCTTCGCCTACATGAGCATGACCAACGCCGAGGAGCTGAGCGAGAAGCTGGAGATCCTGGACCCCATCATGATGGCGTTTAACCCCATGGAGCAGAGGAGCGTCTTCCGCGTCATATACGGGATCATGAGCCAGGCGAGGGACGCTGGCGAGGAGGTGCTCATAGACATCACCAGCACCACCAACACTGCCATGGGGATAGCGCTCACAATCGCCCTCATGTTCCGGAACGCCCGCGTCTACAGCGTGCCGAGCGCGGACCCCGGCTGGTACGTCAACGGTAAGCCCGGGGACCCCTCCTTCGAGAAGTGGTTCGAGCGGGCGCGGGACCAGCCAAGCAGGGACCCCACGGAGATACAGCTCCCAGGCTACAGGCTTGAGCCCAGCAGCAAGCACGAGGAGAAGGAGTGGGAGCGGGAGAAGAAGCTCCTGGTTCTGCTGAGGGAGCACGACGGCGAGTCCGAGAGCATCAGCGACATCATCAGGTGGTTCGGGCACAAGAAAGCCAACAGCACACTCAGGAACAGGTTCAGCAGGATCGTTGCCCGGCTCGAGATGAAGGGCCTCGTGGACGCCGAGAAGGGCAGCAAGATGAAGGTGATAAGCCTCACCGAGGTCGGCGCCATATTCGCGGAGGCCCTCGCAGAGGACGC
>CAYFYM010000065.1:0-11225 GCA_964347405.1 uncultured Candidatus Bathyarchaeia archaeon
TAACCCCACTTTTTATTTAACAAGGTAATGTGACACCGCTTTTCGGAGGCTGTCACGGCTCCACCTGTTTGCATGTTTCCTGCAAATTTACCGGTAACATTAAGGGCTAGCCCATGTCCTTCTGTTTGAAGAGTATGTCAGAGCGGAAACGGGTGATAATCTGCACCGGCGCCCCCGGGAACGGCAGGGACGAGATGCTCAACGAGCTGGGCGAGATAGCCAGCTTCGGTTACCACCACCTCTTCCAGTACATCGTCGAGGAGGCCAGGCTGGACGGCACCAACCTCAACAAGATCAACATCCTGGACTTCTACGACAGCCAGCCCGAGAAGATGGAGGACTACCGCAAACAGGCCATAGGCAAGATAGTGGCCGAGATCAACGAGAAGGGCGGCGTCCACATCGTCAGCACCCCCTACCACTTCGAGTGGAAGGGCAACCGGTTCCAAGGCCTCGCCGAGGCGGACGTGAGGCTCATCGACCCAGATCTCTTCATAATCATCTTCGACGACTTCGTCAGGGTCAGGGACAGGCTGGGCAGGGACGCCCAGTGGCAGGACCACAAGTACACCTTGGGCGAGATCGCTAACTGGCGCAGGGAGGAGGTCAACGGCATATACCGGCTCGCCGAGGCCTTCAAGCCCCGCAGGGAGATACAGCTCGTCGCCTACGAGAACGGACCCAAGCTGCTGAGGGACCTCGTCTACAAGCCGGGGAAGGAGACCTTCTACCTGAGCCACCCCATCACCGGGGAAGGCCCCGAGTTCTTCACGAAGATCACCCGGTTCCTCGAGAGCCTAAGCGAGTACTACGTCATCTACGACCCGTACCTCATCAAGGACTGGGACATCGTTGAGCAGTGGAGGGACGCGGTCAACGCCACCATCGACGCCGACCAGGAGATGCCCGACACCTTCACGTTCCGCATGACCTATAGGGACGGCCCCCTGGAGGCCGAGTTCGACATCCGGGAGGTGGAGACCGCCATCAAGAACCTCAGGTTCCAGATCATCGACAGCGACTACAAGATAATCGAGAACAGCGACATGACCGTGGTGTACCACCCCCGGAAGAGCATCTCTGCGGGCGTGATGTGCGAGATGGTGTACGCCAAGAGCCTGGCCAAACTGGTCTACGCGTACTATCCTTATGAGCCTAGCCCGTTCTTCGAGTGGTACGCGACACGCATCTTCACCGACCCGGACGAGATGAGGGACTTCCTCATCAAGGAGAGCAAGATGACGGGGCAGCGGCCGCTGGACTTCTTCAGCCAGCCACCGACAGCGGACTAGAAACCATCACACGGATTCCATAGACGCCTAGTGTGGCAGCTTTTCTCCGGTTTCCGCGTACTTCATCAATTCTCTCGCGTTCATGTTCCCGATCCCCAGTTTATCGGCTGTCGACCCCGTCTTCCAGTAGTCGATCCCGCTGACGATGCCTCCTAGATGTATTAAAGCGTCATACGTGGGCGTGGGAACCCCGAGCATGTGCCCTATCGACGACGTGGGTACAAGCCCGTAGGGGATGTCTTCACGCAACACGACCGTCATCTCGTCAAGTTCTTTGCATGGACGGAACCCTACGTGCCCCTGATTGTTTCTGATGACCTCGTGAAGCGTCTCCCCTCTTGCACCCATGTGGCCGTACAGCCTGACAAGCACATCACGCAGGGGCTCTAGTTTCAATCCTAGGGCCTTCCCTACGGCGATCTTCTCCCGGTCCTGGGCCTCAAGGACCTTGCCCACCGCCGGTGACTGTAGGTCTTGGTAGAACGATACGTCTCCGTGGGTCTTCTCCCACAGCGCCATGTTCAGGAGAGTCGGGGCGGAGTGGATCGACGGGTTCGGGCTGCCTATGCTCGTCTCCAGCACGTTCCTCGCTGGAACGGTCTGGGGAAACAGCTTCTTCACCAAGTCGACTAGCTTCTTCGTGTTCCCCGCAGGCATGGCGGCTACGGATAGCTCGTTCTTCAGGGCGTCCGGGTACACGACGCCGGGGGCCAACGGCCGGGTCATGAAGGGATAGATCGATGCCTCGGAGAAAACGACGTCCTCCGGGGCGCTCTGCCTGAAGAGGCCCCAGAGCCTCATGCAGAACCAGTACGGCGTCCAGCACAGCAGCGCCTGTCCTGCCTCGAGAACCGGTGAAAGGGTCCTGACGAAGTTTTCGTGACCCGCTGCGCGGCTTACTATCATGATTATGTCTGCGTTTTCAACCGCTTCCCTCGCATCCGTGGTCATCAAGCTTGGCTTGAAGAATCCGTTAAACAAGGAGCCTTTGACCTCTATCCCGCCTCGATCTAGGTACGGTTCAAGGCCCGTCTCCGCGAATTCAGGGTACTCGTAGAGGTTTACATCGAAGCCCTTGTGGGTCAGGTACGCCGCCAGCGTCGCGCCGCCTGTGCCGCACCCACAAACAGCGGTCCTTGGTTTACTCTTTTCCACAGACATCAGAAAAGAGTCGCGTTATCTACCTGATTAGTTTAACTATGGTTGAGGCGGCCGCGGTTCATGGCGTCAAGGCTTCACCCCTGCGCAGAGGATGTAGCCTATGTACTTGCTGGCCACCTTGTCCCTGAGAAGCACGCTCTTCCCCTTGCTTATCTTGCCGTAGCGTCTGCGTATCTTGCCGCTCCTCACGGCCAGTACCAGCATCTCCCAGAGAATGCCCAGGAACCTGCCCCAGCCGCCTATCTCCTCGATCATGTTCAGCGACTCGGCCTGCCCCATGTAGTTTGAGTACTCCTCGACGACGGTGTCCGTGAACCCGGCGGCCTCGAACGCCTCCCTCCACACCGACGGGCTCCTCAACGTGAACGGCAGGTCTGTGAGCTCCCTGAAGACCTGTTCACCGTAGTCGACCTGCTCAACGGCCTCCGGGGGAACCTGATCGGCCCTGTACATCTCGTTGATCCCCAGGCATCCCCCCTGCTTTAGGACCCTGTGGAACTCGGGGAACGCCCTCGATGGGTCGAGGAACTGTGAGGTGAACACCGTGAGCACGGCGTCGAAGCTGCCGTCCGGGAACTCAAGACCGTACGCGTCCCCGACCTGGAAGGATACGCGGTCGGTTAGCCCCAGGTCCTCGGCCCGTTTCTTGGCGTACCTTATCATGTGTTCGGCTATGTCCACACCGACGACCCTGCATCCGTACTTCTGGGCGAGGTAGCACGCGTTGCCTCCCGTTCCGCACCCCACGTCCAGCACCCTGGTGTCCTCGTCGATGCGGCTGAGCTCGGCCAGCCTGTCCATGCTCGCCGCCCCGCCTATGTTGAAGAACGGGACGCCCATGTACCCCATGAAGTCGTAGTACCCCAGCTCCTCGATCTCCCTAATGTTTAGATTCTGTTGCACGGCTCGTCAAGAATAGTAATGGACAAATGATTATATATTGATAGGCTGGGGTCCAGTAAATAAGAGGGGGGTCAGTGTTTGGAGCGTAGGTGGCTCAGCGCCGCTGCTGCGACGAGGATCCCCCCGAGCAGGAACACCCTTGGCACGGGGATTCCTCCTCCGCCGGTCTCCTCGGGCTCGCTCGGCTCCTCTGGTTCGCTGGGCTCCTCTGCCTCGACCTTCTGGTATATCACTGAGAGCTCGGTGTCCGCCCCCAGGTCCAGGGTCCTCGACGCCCCGGTCTCGCCATCGCCCCACCACTGGAAGCTGTACTCTTCGCCGCCCACCGTCACTGTCTCGGGCACCGACAGGGTGTACTCCCCCGCCATGAGGGTCTCGCTGTAGGGTGTCTCGGCGTCGTCGCCGTCCACCGTGAACGTGACATCTATGGGCGTCGACTCCAAGCTCAGGGTGTATGATTGGGGTGAGAGAGCGGGGGACTCGTACGACGCTACGTTGCCAGCGTAGTCGGTGGCATACGCATTGACGAGGACGGTCTCGCCTTGAGCCAGGGGAACCGTGAACGTGAAGGTCTTCTCGGGGAACGTGACGTCGTATACATCGCCGCCGAGGACCGGCTCGATGCTCGTGTCGACGGGGGTCCACGTCAGGCCGCCGTCGGTCGAGTAGGAGGCATCGATCTTTCTGAGGCCCCAGCCGCCGTCGCTCACCGTGAGGTTCACCGTGGGGTCGGCTCCGTCGTCTCCGCTGATGAGCTTAGTCATGACTGTAGGCGCCTCCTCGTCGTCCTCGGCCTTGAGGGTGGTCCTAAACATGCTCTTGGGCTGGACGTCGAAGTACGCGTCGAAGACGTGGCCGGCGGCGCTGGTGGTGGTCTCCCCCCTCGCCGGCTGGGCGCCCACGAAGCTTTACGCGGTCGCGGGCTTGCTGTCCGAGACCTTGAAGATGAGCCTGCCCTCTTTTATTCTCATGTCCAGCGTGTTTTCGAGGGTTACGGAGACGGCGGTCTCTGTGAAGTCGTTGGCCGAGTCGTAGACATACCTGATGTAGCCCGTGGGTAGGTTGTTCGGCGGGTCGTCTAGCCTAGCCTCAGCGTAAGGGTCCAGCTTTATCGAGCCATTATTATATAGGGTGATGAGCCGGGAACCGTACTGCTCACCTGGGGGCAGCCCCCCTCCCGTCGTCGAGGTGGTGACGAAGTAGTGGCGGTCGTTCACCACGTATATAACGTCGCGGTGGACGTGCCCATCCAGTACAAGGCGGACGTCATAATCCTGTATCATGCTCATAAGCCTCTGGGCCACCGGGAGGGGTTTATCCTCGGCGTCCTTCCACGTGAAGTACATGGTGTCTGCGAGATCGGTTACGTTCCCAAGGTCTGTGGTTATATGGCCTCCGTTAAACGTCGTGTTCTCGTACTGGCCTATACCGTACTCGCTGCTCAGTATGCCGTGGTGGAATCCAACGACCTTGACCTTATCGGGGTACTTCGCCAGCTGTTTCTCGGCCCAGGCTATCTGGCTACTCTTGACGTAGCCGTTCTCGGCGCTGTCGAGCGCCAATATTACGAAGTCCCCGATGACGAGGGTGTAGTTGAGCTTACCTCCGTACAACGCGTAGCCTGCGCCGCCGTACCCAGAGTAGTCATGGTTCCCGGGCAACAGGTAGCTCGGGAACTCCATGTTCAGCATGGTGTACTGCAGGTAGGCCCACGCCCTAGCGTTGGACTCGGTCTGAACGATGTCGCCTGTGGCGATGCATAGGTCGGGGTCTATGAAGTTTGTCTGCATCACATACTGGCTGAATATGAGCGGCGTGATGGGCTCATGTATGTCGGTTATTTGGCTGATTGTGAGGCTCTCGGGCCACTCCTCCAGCACCCAAACGCATCTGCTCTGGATTATCCCCTCGCTTGCCCCGCCGCCGCTTTGAGTCAAAGTCAGATCATATAGCCCAGGATGCACTTCGCTTGGGATGTTGAAGTATAGAAGCCAGTCCTCGCCGTCGAAGGTCCCGTTAACCAGGGACAGGGTGTAGCGTCCATACATAGACCCTATCTCCCCGGACCAAGCTGAGGCGTCGCCGCCGGAAAGGGCGTCAGAGAGGTCCTTGACGTGTACCGGGAAGTTGCCGCCTTGGAGCACTGGCTCTGGGGCACTCGGTAGAGGCAAGCTCATGGTCTCAGCTATCTTCTGCCCGGTGTAGGACTGGGCGAAGGGTACCGCATTAAACAGCCCAGCTAAAGTCAGGGCTATTAACACGGTTAAAACTATCTTGTCTCTACTTCTCATGAATCACTCCTCCAAGGGAAGCATTATCGTGTCCTTATATGGGATGTAGACCTTAAGTCTTCCACCGACGGGGGCGTCCACACCCGGTGGGACATCCACCAGAACCTTGTTTCCATCTATGTCCAGCCTAACCTCGGTGTAGGGTCCTATGAAGGACACCCACTCGACCTCACCCTCCAGGACGTTCGAAGGCTCCTCCGGCTCCTCTAGGCTGTAGTTCTCTGGCCTTATGACGCAGGCGGCCCTGTCCCCCTGTTTGATCCTGCCCGTGGAGTCGAGGCCATGGAGGGTGATGCTCCCTATACGCATGTGCACCTCGTCCTCTGTGGATGTCACCTCCCCCTCTAGGAGGGTGCCCCTGCCCATGAACGTGGCTATGAAGACGTCCTGGGGCACGTTGTACACCTCCTCCGGGGAGCCTATCTGCCTAACCCTGCCGTGGTCCTGTATGGCTATCCTGTCGGAGACGGACATGGCCTCCTCCTGGTCGTGGGTGACGTAGACCGTGGTGATCTTCAGCCGCCTCTGCAGCGCCTTGATCTCCTCCCTCATCTGGACCCTGAGCTTGGCGTCAAGGTTGCTCAACGGCTCGTCCAGCAGCAGCACCGCCGGGTTTATCACCAGGACCCGGGCGAGGGCGACTCGCTGCTGCTGGCCCCCGCTCAGCTGCGTCGGGAACCTGTCCTCCATGCCCTCCAGCTCGACCTGGTCCAGGGCGTCGAGCACCCGCTCCCTCACCTCTTCCTTCGGTGTCTTCCGTACGTTCAGCCCGTATGCCACGTTCTCGTAGACCTTGAGGTGGGGCCACAATGCGTAGTTCTGGAACACCATGCCTGTGTTGCGCTCGAACGACGGAAGCCCCGTGACGTCCCGGCCGTCGAATAACACCTTCCCCTCCGTGGGGAACTCCAGCCCCGCTATGAGGCGCATGGTGGTGGTCTTACCGCATCCGCTGGGGCCCAGCAGCGTGAAGAACTCGCCGTCCTTGATCGTAAGGTCGATGTGGTCCGCCGCCACTACGTCTCCGAAAAGCTTGGTCAGGTTCCTCAGCTCTATCTCTACCATACATTAAACCCCTAGGAACGACGCCTTCTGTTTCAGCACGACTGTGCTCACCGCCATGGCCGTTATCTGGACCGACATGAGCAGTATGCAGAGGCTGGCGCCGATGCTCACCGCGCCCACGGCGGCCGTGCCGTACACGATCTGGCTTATGAAGAACGTGATGGGCACCCTGTCCTCCTTCAGGGCGCCCAAGGTGATGCTGGTGCTCACCTCAGCCATGGAGTAGACGAAGCTCAGCAGGGCGCCGCTGATGACGTTGGTCACTATCAACGGGATCACTATCCTCCCGAAGGTCGTCGTCCTCGTCGCGCCCAGGTTCAGGGAGGCCTCCTCGAGGCCCTTGTCGATCTGCTGGAGCCCCGCGTATACCGCCCTCGTCATGAACGGCAGCCGCCGTATCGTGTACGCGAGTATGAGCATGAGCGCCGGGTCCGTCAACGGGTCGAGTATGGAGCCTCTGAACAACGGCGTCGAGAAGAACAGGAAGTAGCTGACCGCGAGGCTTATCCCCGGCACGGAGACGGGCACCGTGGCCAGCATGTCGAGGATCTCCCTCGAGGGGATGTCCCTCTTGGACACCACGTAAGATATGCTGCTCCCCACCAGCACCATTAAGGCGACGGCGGCGAACGAATACCCCAGGCTGTTGATTATCGCCTTGGTCACGTCCTTGTTTGTCAAGAGCGCCCTGAAGAACTCCCCCGTGAACCGCGTCGGCAGGGTGCCACTGGTGGCCCAGTCGGTGGAGGCCAGCACGAAGGTGCCTATCTGGGGCATCGCGCCCCAGACAACTAGAGCCAGCAGGGAGAGGCAGATGACGGCCTGGACGCCGAGCCCCGGGGTGCGCACCCGCGGGTTCCACCGCCCACCCTTGCTTATCATGGTGTAGCTTCTGCGTGAAGTGTAGGTCTTAACAAGCACGTAGCTCACCACGGTTATGATCATCACCAACAGAGCCAGCGCCGAGGTCTTCGGGGATATCTGACCCGTCAAAGCCTCGGCGAATGCCGAGTAGATCTGGTACGACGCCACGTTCTTCGCCAGAGGGTTGGCGCTGGCGCCTATGAAGCCTATGGGGGCCCCGAGGTCCTCCAGGCTGAAGATGAAGGTTATGACGGCGCCGGCCACGAGCCCGGGGAGGAAGAGTGGGAACGTCACGGTCCTGAACAGCCTGAACCCCGTCGCGCCGAGGTTCTCGGCCATCTCCTCCAGGCTCGGGTCGATGTTGTTCAGAGACGCCACGACGTTCAGGTAGACTATGGGGTAGTAGGAGAGGGTCTGGGCCACCACGAGGCCCACGAGCCCGTCGACGCTGATCCTCCAAGGGATGACGTGGAGCACGTCGTACAGCAGGTAGTTGAGCAGCCCGAACCGGGGGTTGAACACCTTGCCCACAACGTAGGCGTTCACGAAGGGGGTTGCGAGCAGCGGGATGAGCAGTATAACCCTGAATATGGATTTGCCTTTGAACTCGTACCTGCCCATGATCATGGCCACGGCTATCCCTATGACGCTGCAGAGGACGGTGACCTGGAACGCCACTATGAGGCTGTTAAGCAGTACGCCGTGGTCGTAGCCCCAGATGTACATGACGTCCCGCCTCACCTCGAACATGCGTCCGCCGCGGCTCTGGAGGCTTACGTACTCGGGGCTCGCAAGTATGTCGGTGAACCACCTAAGCGAAAACGCGTTCTGGTAGCTGAACCCCTGCAGGACCAGGGAGGACAGCGGAGCCACCAGGAACGAGAGCAGGATCGCGTATGAAACAAGCGTCTGGGTGATGGTGAGCGGGTCCAGTTCCCTCCGAAGCTTCTCCAGCTTCTCCTTGATGGGGGGGGACATCGCCCAGCTCAGAGTCACGGCGTTTCCCCTAGGTGATGCTGCTGAGCTCGGCGGCCATCTCCTCGTAGTGGGTGAGCGCGGCCTCCGCCCACGCGTCCACCATCTCCTGCTTGTACTCGACGTCTTCCTCGATCCGGCTGTTTATGCTCTGGGCGTACTCCATCGTGAATACCTCGGTTTCCCCTGTCTCCGGGTCGACGAACTCGATCTCGGCCGGGTCGCCGAGCCTGAGTGCCAGGTCGTCGAACTGCTCCTGCGTTATCTGGCCGTCCTCGAGAGCCCATGTCAGGTCCTCCCAGAGCTCCTCGAGCTGGATCTGGGGGATCACTATGACGGCGCGGTAGTAGTTCCTTATCGCGGAGTAGTAGCTCGCGCCCTCCTCGCTGTCGAACTCTATGGTCAACGCCTCCTTCGTCTTCTGGAAGACTTCCTCGAGGTCGGCCCTCTGGTTGCCCTCGGGCGTGTCGAACACGTCCTCGTTGACGGGCATCCTGTTTATGTTCCCGTCGAGCCAGACCTTCTGGCCCTCGGGGCTGATCACCCACTCGATGAACCCCATCGCTAGCTCGGCGTCCTGTGACGTGGTCAGCAGCGCGATGGGGTCGGCGTTCACGATGGTGCCGTCGGCGGGGAAGATGTACTTGCAGAACTCCGGGTTCTTCCACTGCGCCGTGTAGCCGTAGAAGTCGATGGTCGTGCCGACCGCTATCTCCTTGTTTATCACCGCGTCTCGGACGCTCCCCGACTGGTCGTATATCTTCGAGTTTGCCCCCATCCTGATGAGCAGGTCCCATCCGTCGCTCCAACCGTATATCTGGAGTATGATCTGGAACATCCGTGTGTTGGATGTGGACTTGGTGGCGTCGGCGGTTCCCACCAAGGTGGTGGGCAGGTAAGCCGCGTAGGTCGTGCTCGCCAGGTCGTCCCACGTCGCGGGCTCCGGCAGTTCATAGAACTCGAGCAGCTCTGTGTTGATCGTGAACCCGAATGAGCTTATCGCGGCCCCCGCCCAGTACACGTCTTCGCCGACGACTCTACGCGTCTCAGAGCCCCCGATGTCCTCCGGGATGTCTGCGAGAAGCGCTTCTATGTTCCCCCCTTCGAGGGGGGCAAGCAGCTCTGCGTCTAGGATGATGTCGAACAGGTCGGGTCCGCCCCCCCATGCTACGTCGATGTCACCGGACCTGGAGATGGTTTCGATCCACAGCGAGTCAGCTATTGGCAGGAACTCTATGTTCACTATGTTGTTTTCAACGGCGAAGTCGCTCTCCAGGAAAAGTCTCTCCGCGACCAGCATGATGTCCGCCCCGTGACGGGTCACCACGCGTATGGTCTTACCTTCCCCTGGCCCGGTGCTCAACACCCTGAGAGAGAAGTCCGCCTCGTAGTCCGTCGCCTCAGTCACCGTTATGGATTTGATTCCCTGGCTGTAGCCCTCCTTGCTAGCCTCGACGTAATATGTTCCATTAGAGACCTCTAGGCTATATTCTCCGCCCGAGTCGGTCGTGGTCGACACGTCGCCGATCTGCACGAGGACGCCCTCGACGGGATCACCCGAGTCATCTGTTACGGTGCCCGAGACCGTTGCGGTGATTGGTTCTCCGTTGGTGTCCGGGGGCTCCTCTCCATTCGTGTCCGGAGGTTCTCCGTTGGTGTCCGGGGGCTCTTCCCCGTTCTCAGGCCCATCGGGCTGAGGTGGGTTCATCGCCCTATACCCGAGTAACCCTATTCCAAGCAACGCAACGACTACAATCCCGATCAAGACCCGTCTATCCACGGATTCCACCTTGAGTCGATATCGTTTTTACAGCATTTAAAGTCTGCTTGGGTGTCTGAGAAAGCTTTTATGCGGTTCGCTGCTATTTGAACCCGGAGAAAAAACCATGAAAGGTAAACTCATCGGGCTTCTTCTTCTGTCTACTCTGTTCATGTCACTGGTATCCATCGCACTGGTAGGCGCGGAGTCAAGCGGAAAAGTGGTCGTCCACATGAAAGGCGCCCTCGAGGCAGATGACAACCTCAAGGCTGCCATGGAGGACTACTCGTACGTTGACTGGAGCGTCGTGACTGGAGACCTATCGGCGTCTGACCTTTCGGGGGCTGACATGCTCGTCATGATACAGGCCGACCCGGCTGTGGAGTACACCGAAGCGGAGCTCTCAGCGGTGACGGCGTGGTTCGACGAAGGCAGCAAGCTGCTCTGGGTAGCCTCGGACAGCGACTACCCGGACGGCCAGGAGCTGAGACCACCGGACGCGAACACCGTCCTGGAGACGGTGGGCAGCCATCTTCGCGGCGAGCACGGCGAGGCCCAGGACCCGTTGGTGAACTTCGACGCGGCCTACAGGGTCAAAGCGGTGTCAGAGAACTGTGCACCGGAGTACAAGTTCCTTGTCGCCGGCGTCACGTACGCTCAGTTCCACGGTTGCGGAGTCATCATAGGCTATCTGAATGGCAACTATTACGCCCTCGACGAGACTGACATAGACGGCGTCTACGTCATCATGACGACGTCCGACAGCGGCGTCATAAGCGACGAGTCCGCCCCCGCCCCAGAGGTACACAGCCCTGGGCAGGAGGGCAACTTCGCCATGATGGTGTTGGAGGAGATGCCCAACAGCAACTACGTCATAGCGACATCCGACGCGCCCTTCAGCCACTACTCGCCCAT
>CAYFYM010000066.1:0-8192 GCA_964347405.1 uncultured Candidatus Bathyarchaeia archaeon
CGTACCCGATCCTCTCGTCCAGGCCACGCCTGGTCTCCTTCAAGTACTCGTACTCGCCTAGCTTCGTCTCTATGAAGTCATGCTCGGCTCCCTCCGGCGCGTACCTGGCGAGCTTGACCATGAGGTTGAACGGCACGTGTACGCTGGGCTCCGACGGCGGCTCCAGGAGGTGGCTGTACTCGTAGAGGCCGGTGAGCTTGTGCCTCTCCAGCTCGTCCTTCACCCTGCGTCTACCGAAGTAGACCTCCTCGATGTCGTCGAGCTCGTCCATGTGGACGGGTATGTCGTCCACGCTGCCGCTCTTAGTGCCCACGAACCGCTTGAATATGAGAAGGTTGAGGCTCTCCTTACTACCGTACCTGTACCACACCTGGGGCGTGAACACATTGCCGGCGCTCTTGCTTATCTTCCTGCCGCCGCGGTCCACGAACATCTCGTACTGGACGTGCATGGGCGGCTCCCAACCGAATATCTCGCGGCAGATGGCGTCGTTCACGTGCACGGAGTCGGCGATGTCCTTCCCGTAGGCCTCGAACCTGATGTCCAGGGCGTGCCAGCGGGCCGCGAACTCCACCTTCCAGCTTAGCTTGCCGTTGCCGCTGGTTACGTCCACCTCGCCGCTGTGGCCGCATCCCTCTAGCCACTGTCCCTTGACCTCCATGCCTCTGCACTCGTAACGTATGGTGTGGCTGGAGGGGTCGTAGTCGTGGGCGTAGGTGGTGTATATCCTGCCGCACCCCTCGCAGGCCACGAAGTAGGGCAGCGCCTCGGTGTACTTCTCCTGCCCGGTGACGCTCTCTATGACCTTGCCGACCCGCTCATGGTTGTTCAGGAGCGTGATGATCTCGTCGTTGAGTACGCCTTCCTGGTAGACGTTGTACGCCGACATGGGGGTGTATTTTACGCCGGTCATGTCCAGCGCCTCCTTTAGGAGGCTGCTCATGTGCTCGCCGAAGCTGAAGTGGCAGTCACCGAAGATGTCGGGGATGGTGGCCACGGAGTAGCCGAGCCACTTCTCGAGCTCGTCCGGCATCCCCGCCGGGACCTTCCTGAGACCGTCCTTGTCGTCGGCGAACGCGATGTACTCGCTGTTATACCCCATGTTCTGTAATGCGAGGGCTATGGCGTAGTTTCTGAGCCCGTCGGCCATGCTGCCGATGTGGGGGTAGCCGCTGGCGCCGAGACCGCTCTCAGTCCGCAGAAGGTCTAGGCTACGGCCTAGCTTCTTCTCCCGGTTCACCAGCTCATCCGCCGCTTTGTCGTACCACGTCCCGCGTCCGATGATCTTCGGGTTATCTATTGGCCGTAGACTCAAACCTGTTCACCTCTCAAGTTCCTGTAAGGTCTACACGGTCTATCAGAAAAGAGTTGCTTTCGGCGCTGGGTTTTTACGGTGGCCAAAGCATTCAATTCCATGGCAGAGAGCAGAGAGAGCGAACCCAAGGTGACTAACGCCTTGATCGCCCTCTGCGTCCTGCTGTTCTTAGTTACTCTCTTCGGGTCCGAAGGCTTGGCGATGAGCCTGCTATACGAGTATGGGCTCATTCCATCCATGGTCAGTATGGCTAGCCCCCTTAGCCTCTTCACCTACATGTTTCTACACGGGAACCTGGGTCACCTAGCCTCCAACGTATTCGTGCTCCACAGCGTGGGCAGGGAGGTTGAACGGGACGTGGGCTCGATGAGGTTCATGCTCGTGTACCTGGCTTCAGGGGTCTCCGCTGGCTTGATCCACATGGCCGTTAACCCGGCGTCTGACGTGCCTGTCGTCGGAGCCTCCGGAGCCATCTTCGGGTTGATAGCGGTGATGCTGCTGTTGATGCCGTTCAAGGTAACTACGGCTTTAATACTGCCGCTTCCGGGGGTAGTCATGGGTCTACTTCTCGTTATGGTTGAGGTCGCCGCGGTCATAGTCGGCGTCGAGTCAGGTGTAGCCCACGACATGCATCTGTACGGATTCTTCGTGGGCTGCATAGGCGCGTTCGCCATAGACTATGAGCGTGCTTTCAAGGGGCTCATTATCGCGTTGTTGATACTGGTTGCGCTATACGTCTGGGCGGTTCATTTTGAAGGAGCTTTGTTGATCGGCTAGACGTCCATTAAAGCCTCGGGCAGATCGGCTAGGCTGTCGATGATCCTGTCCACTCCCGCCTCCTTCATCTTCTCGACGTTGCTGAAATAGATCGGCACAGCTATCGTGTACGAGCCGACTTTCCTGCCAATGATGACGTCCATGTGGCTGTCTCCCACGATCACGCCTCTGTGAGGCTCCACGTTGAGCGCCCTGTAGCATTCGAGAAGCTGGTCTGGGTGAGGCTTCGTCCTGTGCCTCGTCGTGCATCCGACGACGGCCTCAAAGTACCGGGTCAAATCTTTCGTTCTAAGCGCCTTCTCCGCTGTAGTCTGGGAGTTTCTCGTGCATACCCCCATGGGGATGCCGTTATCTCTTATCCATTCAAGGGCCTCCGAGCTGCCGGGCATCTTGGTGCAAAGAGGAATGCCCTTCTCCTCGTGGCTGCTTAGAGTCATGTAGGCCGCTTCTTGTATCTCAGTCGCCTTCCGTTTTCCGTGTTCAGCGGCGTTATGGTCGTACATTTCTTCAAGCATATTCCATAAGCCTTTGACGCTGCAGGCATTGACTTTTTCCCCGTCACAGCCGTGCGCGAGGTATGTCCTCAATATGTCCTCTTGGGCTCCAGTCCAGTCCACAAATTCCCCTAGGTTTATCAACGTGCCGTCGAGGTCGAAGACCACCGCGTCGACGTTTGGCTTCAAGTCCAGCGAGTCATATGGCTCATCGTATTTAGGTGGTCCTCCATGGGCCGTGGTTCTTGTTCAATATTATAGATTCACAATCTCTATTAGCGAGGCACCGGTGGTTGAGCCAGCCGGCTAAAGGAGATGTGTACGCCATGGATGCGGGAGACTGCAGGGTACTCCTAGTTATAGGCAACGTTAACGACGCCAAGATCATCAAGAAGTATTTCCAGATCTACGGCAAGTCGATCACTCTGGACTACGCGCCCAACGCCGACGCCTGCTACAGGAAGCTGATAGAGCGGGTCTATGATCTCATAATCATCGACTATTCTCTACCCGACAGCTCAAGCGTAGAGATCGTGAGGGAGCTGAGGGAGATAGACGTGTTCGCCCCCATAATAGTTGTCGTAGAGGAAGGCGAGACCGAGAAGACCTTTGAAGTGATGGAGGCCGGCGCAGACGACTACGTTGTTAAAACGTCGCAGGGGCTCAGGGACCTCCCAAGCCGGGTCGAGGGACACATAGAGGACTACCACAAGAAGTTCCTCACAGACGAGAAGTTCAAGGAACGCAGGTTCGAACTATACCGGAACAAGCACGTGTATGGCCTATTGTCTACGCTCCACAACCGTAACCTCAGACACATCGCCCCGATATCCCATATTTCCCACAGGTACAACACAGATCTAATACCCGGAATATCTTCCGGAGACAGGATGCAGAAACTACTCAACATCCTCACCCACTACAGGTTACTTCACAGGACGAAGATGGGCATGAGGATGGCGTGCCCACGCTGTGGCTTAGACGACGTCACACCAGTCCTCAACTGCCCCAACTGCGGCAGCGACATATTCCAGAAAACGGGGAGACACTACGTCTGTGAAGGAATCTGCGGGGAACGGTTCACCGAGCTTGATAGGATATACAGCTGTAACAGGTGTAGAGAGAGGTTCCAGGAGAAGGATATCCTGTTCGATCCTGTATACATCTACTCGGTGAACGATGAACTAGAGCTTGAGATAGCTGAGTCCATCGAGAGCATCAGGGAAACGATTAAGAGGCATACGGTAACGAAGCCCGGTTTGAAGCCCGTAATTAACAAGTGATGGAGCCCCGGGCGGGATTTGGACCCGCGATCTTTTGCTTACCAAGCAAACGCTTTAACCAGGCTAAGCTACCGGGGCGCGGCTTGCACTATGGATTAAGAGCCCTGTTTTTTAATTTTGCCCCTAGTATCTTTGTCTAGGTAACAAACGGATTATATTGAATACTCTAAGATGGGTTCACTAGGGACGTGTTACTCCATAGAGATTGAAAAAGGTAAAACCGTTACTGCACAGAAAATAGGCGTTTTTAGGCGCTCGTTAAAAACTATTTCCAACAACCTATCCACTTTCACTGACCACTCTAGAAATAAATTTGGGATAAAATATGAAATCCTTATATATACCGAAATTATATTTTTTGGTGGTCTAACACTCGATGATAGCGGTTAACAAGCGGCGATCGGATGTCTTCAAGCTCATCCAGGAGTCCAAGCTTGAGGCAGCGAAAAGAAACAAGAAGATCGAGACCATAGACCCCGTACTCAAAACCGCAAAGAAGCTCTTCCCGCTGCATACGAGCGACGAGCGTTACGAGCTGAGCAGCACAGCCCTCTGGATGATCCTGAACGAGCCCGAGCCCCAGTTCCAGCAGACCACGCTACTCGTCCACATCTAGCCCAGCCAACTCCATTGCCTTCCTCATATTATCAACGTCAGCCCTCTTCTCGTCCATGGGCGTCTCTATGACCATCGGAACCCCCCTCAACACGCTGCTCATGATCACCCTGAACCCTTCCTCACCGATATTCCCTAGTCCGACGTGCTCGTGTCGGTCCAGCCGGGAGCCGAGGGGGTCCCTCGCGTCATTCAAGTGTACGAGGTGAAGCCTCCCAAGCCCGATGTGGTCATCCAGCTCGTCCAGGGCATCGGATAATCCTCGACGCGTCGCTATGTCGTAGCCCCTCGTGTATGCGTGGCACGTGTCCATGCAGAGTCCTACCCTGTCGGACTCGGCTCTCTCGATGATCCGGCCTATCTCTTCGAACGTGGAACCTACCTCGTTTGTCTTACCCGACGTGTTCTCCAGCAGAATGATGGGCGTCTCGTCGAACTCGGCGTAGACGTTGTTTAACGCATCCACGATCCTTTCCATGCCCATGTTCGGGCCTGAGCCGAGGTGGCTGCCGAGATGCGTCACAAGGTACCCTATCCCGAGCCGGTTACACTTCTCCACCTCGGCCTTCAAGGTGTCCACGGATTTTCGGTAGTTCAAGGGGTTGGGTGTGCTGAGGTTAGGGAGGTAGGGCATGTGGCAGAAAACCGGGTCTATACCGGTCTCACGCAGCCGATGCTTGAACCTCGTCACCTCGTCCTCCCTGAGCTCTCTGTACCTCCACATCCTCGGGCTCTGAGTGAATATCTGGAACGTGGTGCAGCCGATGGCGTCGGCTCGGTCAACCGCCATGTCGACGCCGCCCCGTATGGAGACGTGGAAGCCCAGCTTCACGGACAAATAACCGACTCATGGATAGTTAAAAAGAATGGAGAAAAGTCAGCTGTGCTTCTTTATGGCCGCCTCCAGGATGGCTAGCCCGGTCTCTAGGTGCTCGTCCTCGATGGTGAGCGGCGGGTGAAGCCTTATCGCGTTGTTGTACAGCCCCGCCTTCAGCGTCATGAGACCGTTCTTGAGACACTCCTTCATGACGGCGCTGCTGGTCTCGGGGTTGGGCTCCTTGCTCTTCCTGTCCTTGACGAACTCCATGGCCAGCATGGGGCCCAGGCCGCGGACGTCGCCTATGGGCTCGTACTTGGAGTAATACTCGTCGAGGCGCTTCCGGAGCTTCTTGCCTAGCCTAGCCGACTTCTCCACAATCTTCTCCCGTTTGATGATGTCGGTGACCTTGAGGGCCGTGGCGCACGCAATCGGGTTTCCGCCGTAGGTGCCTCCCAGGCTGCCCGGATATATGTCTTTCATCAGGTCGTCCCTGGCGACGACCGCGCTCAGGGGGAGGCCGCTGGCTATGGCCTTGGCCATGGTCATGACGTCAGGCACCACGCCGTAGTGCTCGATGGCCCACATCTTGCCCGTGCGGCCGAAGCCCGTCTGAACCTCGTCGTCGATGAGCATTATGCCGTGGTCCTCGCAGAGCTCCTTCAGCATGGGCAGGAAGTTCTTGGGCGGGTCGATGAAGCCGCCCTCCCCCTGCACGGGCTCCGTGATGACGGCGCCAACGGTGCCTGGGTCCACCTGGGTTTTGAATATATTCTTCTCGATGTGGTGGATGGCCGCCTTTCCGCACTCCTCCTTGTCGTCCGTGCCCCAGGGGCAGCGGTACGCGTAGGGGAAAGGCGTGAAATAGACCCCGGGGACGAAGGGGCCCAGCCCCACCTTATAAGGATCCCATTTACCCGTGAGTGTCATGGCCATGTATGTGCGGCCGTGAAAGCTGTTCTCGAAGCTCAGTATGTTCTCGCGTCCCGTGCTCTGACGCACTATCTTCACGGCGTTCTCCACCGCCTCGGAGCCGCTGTTGAGCATGAGGGCGCGCTTCTTGAAGCTCCCGGGGGTGATCTCTGTCAGCCTCTTAGCCAAGGCGACGTAGGGCTCGTAGTTGGCAACGTGTATGCAGCTGTGGATGAGCTTGCCCGCCTGGTCGCTTATGGTCTCCACGACCTCGTCTACGCAGTGGCCCAGGCTGGTGACTCCTATGCCCGAGGTGAAGTCCAGCAGCGTGTTGCCATCCACGTCCGTGACGATGCAGCCCTTGGATGAGGCTATGCTCACAGGCTGAACCAGGTAGACGCCCGGCGGCACCAGGTCGCTGCGCTGGTCGATGAGTGCCCGAGACTTGGGTCCGGGTATGGGTGTGACAACGTTAGGAACTTTAGCCATGTTCCATCGGCATAAGGTGACGGGCAGGGTTAATAACCCTAACGAATATCCGAAACATCCACCGTCTGAGATTTGGGCTCCCTGACGAAGAGCAGTATTATCGGAATGGACAGCGCTTCCAACAGGCTCCCCGCTAGAAGCAACATGCTGGGGTCACGGTCGTACAGGTATCCGCCGAGGAGTGACCCGGGAAGCCCCACGACGCCGCTTATCGTGCCCATGAGCCCCATTATCTTCGCCCGATCTTTAGACGGCACGATGTCAGCGATCAACGCCTGCCAGGCTGGGCCGCCCATGTAGCCTCCGCCTCTGAGCCTGCCTCCTCCCAGTCCACCGGCGACGCCTATGACGCCGTAGGCTATTAAAAGCTGGTTATATTCTTTGAACAGGTATAGGCTCAGGCTGTCGAATGGTCCTAATCCTCTCGCCAGCAGAATCAGAGGCACCCTCCCGAATCGGTCGGCAATCATCCCGCTGATGAGGTACAGCGGGACCGAGATGCCCATGGCGAGGCTCTGAAGCATCCCGTACTGGGAATAGGTAAGGCCGGCTACGTTCACCGCGTATGGCGTGAGGAACGTCCAGGTCATGCGCATGGCGAACCCGCCTATGACGGCCACCCCCAGCATGGCGTATATGGTGCGGGGCTGACTCCTGAAGGTCTTCCAGAGGTCTTTACTCAGTAGCATGGACTCGGTCTTACTGTCGCTTGAATTATCAAGAGTCTCCCTGATTACTACGGCTCGCACGGCGGTCACTATCGCCATGGCTCCCGTGAACATAAGTAAACCATATCTCACGGCGCGTCCGAGGCCAAACATGTCGAAATAGTAGCCACTGACGACCGGCATGAATATCTGAGGCACGCTGGTGAACATCCTGTAAGCGCCGAAGGCTGAGCCCCTCCTATCCTTAGGAAGCGACTCCGATATGATGGCGTTGAACGCGGGGCCGTAGAGACTTGACATGGAGTTCAGTATGAGCCCTGGGACCACCAACTGCCAGGACTTAGCGAAGAACAGCAACAGCGGCGCAATGGTCCTCAACGCCGTCCCGAATACTATTACCTTCTTCCTGCCGATCCTGTCCGCTATTATCCCGCCTGGAAGCTGGAAGAGTATCTGGCTTGTGTTCTGGATGGCGGCGAGCATACCTATGATCACCACAGGCGTCTTAAGCTCCTCCAGGAGGTAGAGGCTCCACCACAGCTCCCATAGGCCGTTAAAAACCTGGTACAGCATGTTTGTGGTCCCAATGGCCAGTATATTGCGGTTGGAGAAGACTTCTATGAGTATGGAGGCCACTATCAGTCTACCTGTGTGAGAGATGGCGTACTATCAATACGATCGAATATAGTCTTTACGTCTAAGACGTGGAGAAAATGGCTGTCAAGGGATGAAGAGGGCGAGGACGGCTTTCTCGGTGTGCATCCTGTTCTCGCCCTGGTCGAAGACCGCGCTCTGGGGGCCCTCTATGACGCTGTCGGTCAT